>NZ_FOKH01000002.1:0-325502 GCF_900111955.1 Pseudomonas sp. NFIX10
GCCCCGCGCGCGTTCTTCAACTGTAGAGGGATCCCTGTTTGCTGCGCGACAGCGCAGCGTCGAAGACGCGGCGGGATCTCCCTCGCCACAAAAGCTCCTCAGCCAATGACATCTCACAAGTGCTCGTGTAGGGGCTTGCCCACAATTTCCCCTCCCCCCACGCCAACCACCGTCTAAGCTTCAAGCAAGTCCGATCAATCTGCTTAATGGATCAGTCGACTATGGGCGCTTTGTGGCAAACCGATTCAAATGAACCTGTGGTCCCGACTGAACGTATGGAAGAAGCGCCTTTACCTCAAAAAAAACGCCGCGCACGACATGGCTGGCGGGCATTCTGGTTGTTGTTGCTGATTATCGTGGTGGTGGTCGGCCTCGCTGTGACCAAGGAAATGCGCACGTCGCGGTTTCAGGCCCGGGAGCTCAGCCAGTACGCTGCGTCCCTGAGTTACTCGGTGCAGCCGGGGCCCAGCGATGCCATCGTCTACCCTGGCGCAGGCCCGTTCGACCGGCGCTTGGGCTACAGCGCGCTGGGGGAGTTCCTGCCGCGCCTGCTCAAGCGTGACTACGTTATCCAGGCCCAGGCGCGGTTTTCGCCGGCGTTGATGGACTACGTCGAAAAAGGCCTGTTCGTGCCCTACGCGGAAAAGATCCAGGCTGGACTGACCATCACTGACTGCCGTGCCGCGCCGGTCTATCAGTTCAAGTACCCGCAGCAGCTGTATGCGAACTTCGAAGCGATCCCGCCCGTGGTGGTGCAGAGCCTGTTGTTCATCGAGAACCGTTTTCTGCTCGACCCCAAGCAACCCTTGGCCAACCCAGCCGTGGACTGGCCGCGCTTCGGCATGGCGGCCTGGTCGCAAGTCGCCAAGCTGTTGAGCCTGCCGGGGCAATCCGCCGGGGGCAGCACCTTGGCCACACAACTGGAGAAATACCGTCACTCGCCTGAGGGCCTGACCGTGTCCGGCGCGGAGAAAATCCGCCAGATGATTTCCGCCAGCGTGCGCGCTTACCAGGGCGGCCCGCAAACCCTCGAGGCGCGGCAGCGGATCATTCGCGACTACCTCAACAGCGTGCCGCTTTCCGCCGTGCCGGGGCATGGTGAAGTCCATGGCATGGCCGAAGGCTTGCGGGTCTGGTATGGCGCCGACTTCAATCGGGCCAATGAACGCTTGGCCAGTACCGCGACCGATCCCCAGAGCCTGGCGGAAAAAGGCCTGGCCCTGCGCGAGATGCTGTCGCTGATGATCGCCCAGCGCCGGCCGTCCCATTACCTGTCCAAGGGTCACGATGAACTGGCGCGCCTGACCGATAGCCACATCCGCCTGCTGGCACAGAACGGCGTGATCGACGCGGCGCTGGCCGAGGCGGCCCTGGCGAGCAAGGTCAGTTATCGCGACTGGGTCCAGGACCCGACCGTGCAGCCCAACGAAACCAACAAAGGCATCAGCGCCGCCCGCAGTCGCCTCGCCGCCCTGCTCAACCGTCCGCTGTACGACCTCGATCGCCTCGACCTGTCCGCCACCAGCACCTTGCAAAGCGATTTGCAGGCCCAGGCCACCGACTACCTCAAGCGCTTGGCCGACCCGGCCTTCGCGACCGAGATCGGCCTGATGGGAGAACGCCTGCTGACCCCCACCAGCACCACCCAGGTGCGCTACAGCTTCACCCTGCTGGAACTGACCCCCGATGGCTCGCGCGTGCGGGTGCAGACCGACAGCACCGACCAGCCTTTCGACATCAACGAAGGCAGCAAGCTGGAACTGGGCTCCACCGCCAAGTTGCGGGTGCTCACCACCTACCTGCAGATCATCGCCGAACTGCACGACCGTTATGCCCAGCAGACCCCGGCGGCGTTGAAGAAAACCGAAGTCGCCGAGCAGGACCGCCTCTCCCGCTGGGCCGTCGACTACCTGATCCAGAACACCGACCGCAGCCTGCCGACGATGCTCGAGGCCGCGCTGGACCGGACCTACTCGGCCAGCCCTGGCGAAGCCTTTTTTACCGGCGGCGGGCTGCACACCTTCCACAACTTCCGCAACGAGGACAACGGTCGCAACCCGACGCTGCGCGACGCCCTGCGGGAGTCGATCAACCTGCCGTTCATCCGTCTGATGCGCGACCTGGTGCGCTATGCCACCTATGCCGGGCCCAACAACAGTTCCGAACTGCTCAAGGACGACAAGGACCCGCGCCGCCAGGAATACCTGGCCCAATTCGCCGACCGCGAAGGCACCTCGTTCCTGCTCAGGTTCTGGAAGAAATACCAGAAAAAGGACACCGGCCAGCGCCTGGAAACATTCCTCGACGGCATGCGCCCCACCGCCATCCGCCTGGCCGCCGTGCACCGCTATTTCTTTCCCAACGACAGCCAGGAGAGCTTCAACCGCTTCGTGCGCGCCCATTTGAAGTCAGCCAAGAGCGCCGAAAAACTCACCGACGAACGCCTCGAACGGCTCTACCAAAGCTATGGCCCCGGCGCCTATGACCTGCCGGACCAGGGCTTCATCGCCAAGGTCCACCCGCTGGACTTGTGGTTGATGGGTTACCTGCTGAACAACCCCGACGCCAAGTTCAGCCAGATCGTCAAGGCCAGCCAGTTCGAGCGCCAGGAAGTCTACAGCTGGCTGTTCAAGAGCCGGCACAAGAGCGCCCGCGACAGTCGCATCCGCACCATGCTGGAAATCGAAGCCTTCCTGGATATCCACCAGCGCTGGCAGCAAGTCGGCTATCCGTTCGACCACCTGGTGCCGTCGCTGGCCACCGCCATCGGCAGTTCCGGCGACCGCCCGGCTGCGCTTGCCGAACTGGTGGGCACCATTCTCAACGATGGCATCCGCCAACCGGCGTTGCGGGTGGACAGCCTCGACTTTGCCGTCGACACGCCTTACGAGACACGGCTGGTGAGCAACCCGGATAACGGCAAGCGCGTGATGCCCGTGGAAGTGGCCCGGGCCCTGCGCGGCGCGCTGTCCCAGGTGGTGGATGCCGGCACCGCGAAACGCGTGGCCGGCAGTTTCAAGCTGGCCGACGGCACGCCGCTGGCCATGGGCGGCAAGACCGGCACCGGCGACAACCGCATCGAAGCGGTCGGCTCCGGCGGACGAGTGATCAGTTCCAAATCGATCAACCGCACCGCCACCTTCGTGTTCTACATCGGCGACAGTCATTTCGGCACCCTCACCGCCTATGTACCGGGCGCGTCGGCGCAGAACTTCAAATTCACCTCGGCCTTGCCGGTACAAGTACTCAAGGGCATGGCGCCGTTTCTCTCGCCCTACCTGCAACCGGGAAGCCATACCCAGTGCAAGCCGTTGGTGGCGCGTCAATGAGTCACGACAACATGGGGCAGGTACCTGTGGCGAGGGGATTTATCCCCGCTGGGCTGCGCAGCAGCCCCTAAAAAAGCACGCCATTAACCTGATCCACCGTGGTGTCGGCTTTCAGGGCTGCTGCGTAGCCCAACGGGGATAAATCCCCTCGCCACAAAGATCAGGGGTTACCCTCAGATCAGGAGTTAACCCGAGGCACCGCGTCGAAGATCACGGTGATATGCCCCGTGAACAAACCGGACAACATGGGAGAAACCGGGAGAGGGACGAAGATGCGCATCTCAGCCGTCATGCCTGGCGTGGACGTAGCGTCATCCACCACTTCCTTAGGCACTTTTTCCAACCAAACGTTGTTGAACATGGTGACAGTGTGGATTCCATAAGTACCGTTGAACAACCAGGAATTCCCTTCAATGTAGGCATGGACCGAACCGTCGGTGTTTTTCACATCGAAGATCTGGCGCACTGGGGACAACATTCTGTTCACAGGATTGAAATGCATGACTTCGTCCTTACCGAAGTCTGGATTGCGTGGCTGTACATGAAACTGCTTGTTCGGGATGTTCGCGCTGATATGGATCGATGAACGCGCGTCATCGCCAGCCCACGCCAGCGAAGAACCCAGGGCCACAATGCCCAGGGCAGCGATGGATACAAATTTTTCGAACATGGTTGAAATTCTTTTTATGGTCATGGAAATGCGGGAGTGCTGCCTGCGTCCCGCTGTTACAGGCAACACACATCACAAGAATCAGGGATTAACCCGAGGCACTGCGTCGAAGATCAAGGTCAAGTCCCCGGTGTATAGCCCCACCTGGCTATCGAGGGGAACCGCCGAAACCTGAATGACCAGTTGAGCCTGGGTCCCTGGCGTGGAGGAGGCGTCGTCCACCACTTCTTGGGGTATGTGATTGAGGGAGACATTGTTAAACCTGACCAGCAAGGGAAGTTCGTCGGTGCCATTGGTCAGCGAAGGCCGGCCCTCCTGGAGGTAGCCGTGGATCGAGCCTTCGGTGTTCTTTACGTCGTAGGTCTGGCGTATAAGGCTGAACCGTTTATTGACCGGATCGTAATGCATGACCTCATCCTTGCCGAACTCCGGATCCCGTGGCTGCACATGAAATTGCTGAGTCGGGATGTTCGCCTCGATATGGATAGCTGAACGTGCATCATCAGCCCCGATCACCAGTGCTGGACTCAGAGCGGTTCCCAAAGCAATAACGGACGCAACTTTCTTAAACATGCTTGATACCTTTTTTATAGTAATAAAAAGCTTCGGAGCAGTCCCTTGCCCCAACATTGCTGACACAACACTCCCTCACCACAGTCAGGGGTTGACTCGCGGCACCGCGTCAAAGACCACGGTGAAGTCAGCGTTATAGGTGCCCGGAGAGAGTGGGCGAGTAGGCGAGTTTGCAACGGCGATACGCATTTCCACCTGGGTACCCGGTGTGGACGTGGCATCGTCCACGACTTCCTGGGGTCGGTCGTTCAAACCTACGCCGTTGAATATCGCCCTCAGGCTTACATGATCTACACCGTTGCTCAAATGGATGGCACCTGTCGGGTTAGCATTCTCGATGTAGGCGTTGATCGAACCGTCGGTATTTTTCACGTCAAAGGTGTGGCGCAAAGAGGTGAATTTGTAGGTCAAGGGGTTGTAGTACATGTATTCATCCTTACCAAACTCCGGATCCCGTGGCTGGACATGGAACTGTTGGGTCGGGATGTTCGCTTCGATATGGATGGATGAACGTGCATCATCGGCACCCAGTACCAGCGAAGGACTAAGAGTGGCAGCTCCCAAAGTAATAACGGATAAAACTTTCTTGAACATGCTTGATACCTGTTTGTATTAATAAAAAGCGCAGGAGCAAAACCCTGCTCCAACGTCACTGACACTCCCTCGCCACAGGGATCGGTGCTGGTTCAAATGATCTTCGCCATAGGGTTTTGTGTTGTTTCGATGACCTTTATTGGGTGTTACGGCGCGGTAGCGTCGAACACCATGTGCACCGTGCCGTAGTAGTCACCCGGCTTGTAATCGTCAGAAGGTTTGATCGCGGCGATTTCCAGTGGCACCTGACGCCCCGGTCTGGCATCGATGGCGGTGACCACCTGGGCCGAGTCCAGGGTCAATTCGACGCCGTTGAATTTCACCCGCAGATCGATGCGATCACGCCCATTGGACAGGTACGCCTCCTCCCCGAGGCGCGCGCCGATGGAGCCGTTGCTGTTCTTCACCTGATAGGTGGCCCGCAACGGGCTGAGCTCGCCGGTGATGGTGCTGAAGGGCAAGCGCTGTTCGCGCTGGACCAGTTGCGGGTCAAGAGGCACCACATGAAAGTCGGCCGTCGGGATGGTCACATAGACTTCGAAAGTCTCCCGCTCGACCGCGCCCCAGGCCGGAACCCAGGGCAACGTGAGCGCAGTCAGAGTAAGGGGGCGCAGCAGTGTCTTGAACATATCTGTATACCTGTGGCGTCTACGACGGTTCGGCGACGGCAGCCGTCAGCCTTTGATCTCGACGTTTTTCTTCTCGCTGCCTTCGATCAGCGTGAAGCGATATTCCCGCCCCGCTTCCTTGTCGAAGGAGAACGTACGGCCGGCCATCACGTGGTGCTTGGTGGTGGGGCGGCATTCGTTGTCTTTCTTGGCCTCGCAGTCCTTGAACTCATCGATCACTACCACGCTGTTGCCCTTGTTACGCAGCAGATAGCGGTTGGGGCTGTCCTCGATCACCGACTCGAAACGGGTTTCCTTGGGCCGCACGAAAAACACTGTGCCGTAGCCCGCCAGGACCTTGACCCCAGCGCCCACACGCTCCTTTTTATACTGCTCGCGCTCTTCCTTGCTGACGGCGAACTCGTCTTCGGCCTCCGGCACCACCGGCACGAAGCGCACGCGGAAGTAGCGTTCCTTGTCGCGGTTGCCCATGAACAACAACCGCGTGCCCTGGACACCGTTGGCCGGCACGATCAGCCGCGCCGGGCTGGCCATCAGGCCATCCTTGGCCTGGGCACTGTCCTGGTTTTTCAGCGGCACTTCCTGGTAGGTGCCGTCCTCGTTATAGATAATCTCCAGGATGTTGACCTTGACGAACGCCGTAGACGTGCCGCCGTTGAATATCCGTTTCATGTAGGTGGTCTTGTTGCTGTCCAGATAGTCGTAGACCACCCCTACCCCAATCTGCGGACCGGCCTGGGCCACGCCGCAAAACAGAGAAAACCCAACCCATGCCAATAAATGTTTCATCGCTTTTCGAACCTCATGCATTTGACGCAACTCACTAAAAATTTGTGGGCCGATGGGCCGCTTAGACTTCTGAATCCCAGACCACCGTGACGTTACCGCTGTAGGCTTTTGCACCGGAGTCCAGCATTTGTTCGACGTTGCTCTGGCCCACCTCGAAGTGCAGCGTTCCGGCTCTACGGTCGAGGTAAAAATCCGGCCGGAACAGCTCGGTGCCGCTGCCGTCACGCAATAACGGGCGCCGGTTGACCGGTTGCCCGCCGGCATCCGTCAACCCTTCGGGCAAGGTCACGCTGACGTTCACCGGCACGGCGTGGCCGGTAGCGGTGTCGGAGATCGCGCAGGTGTTGCCGCTGATGGTTTGGCATTCGATTGCCATCTTGAAACGCGAGGACGCGGAGATATGGAAGCGCTGGTCGCGAAACAGCCGCGTCGGCTTGCTACCGTTGCTCAACCAGGCTTGCCAGCCCTCCTGGGGTACCAGTTCCACGCGGTTGCCGCCGGGGGGTACTTCCACCTTGAGGGCATGCTCCACATCCAGTTTGAAATTGAGTGTGAGCACCGAGTCATCGGGGATCATGACGTCGCCCATGTCCAAGTCCTGCCCCGGACCAACGCCATAGGAGACAGAACCGATGTATTGACCGGACGACATTCTCAATGGATTGGGTGTGCGCAGCTCATAGGCAAAGTTCAAGCCGTGGTAAGTCATGCTGGGAATCAGGTAACTGGCCCTTTTGGCACACACCCCTTCGACCGGCGTCTTCCAGAAGAATATGTAGACGAGGGTATTCAGACCCGAGTGCCCCGAGGATTGACAGGGCGAAGGGGCATACCTCCAAGGAGAGCCGCCCCAAAGCTTCGAATGGGCGGTTCCCATATCCACGCCGCCACCGACCAGATCGATTACGCTGACGGGGAGCTGGTAGTACGTCCCTATGCCGGCTATGCGTACTTGGACGATTTCCGTTTCACCGGTCCCCGTATGCGTCACCAGCGCCGGACGCCAAGTGGCAGGCATATGGAACATCGCCCCCTGTCGCGAATCGCTGTGTCCCGGCTGGATGGGTGCGTTCGATTGGGCCTTGAGCAGGAATTGCACACTGTAGATTTTCTCCCTTTCACAGAGCGCTGCATAAAGCTGGCAATACCCCGAGGGTGGCGTCGTGTTGAGGAAGGTGTTGTCATTGGGCTTCGAAGGATCCGGCCTGTAGACTGCGGTGATATCCTTGTTCGCGGCACTGGCCGTCGAGGCGCACGCCAACAACGCCACTGAAACCACACTACGCACTGCCATCGGTAACTGTTTCATCGATACCTCACCGTCCTTTCGCCTCAGGCTGGACAATCCATGCCCTTAAACTTCCGAATCCCAGATCACCGTGACGTTGCCGCTATAGCGCGTGGCGCCGCCGTCCAGCATCTCTTCGACGCTGCTGCGGCCGACCTCGAAGTGCAGCATTCCTGGCCTGCGGTCGACATATAAGCCCGGCTGGAACAACTCGGTGCCACTGCCGTCGCGCAGCAATCGGCGACGGTTGACAGGCTGCCCACCGGCGTCCGTCAAGCCATCGGGCAGGGTCACGCTGACGTCCACCGGTACGGCGTGGCCGGTGCCGGTTTCAGAAATCGCGCAGGTATTGCCGCTGATGTGCTCGCACTCCAGCGCCATCTTGAAACGGGAAGAGGCGGAGATATGGAAGCGCTGGTCGCGGAACAGTCGCGCCGGCTTGCGCCCGCTGTTGAGCCAGGCTTGCCAGCCGTCCTGGGGCACCAGTTCCACGCGGTTGCCACCGGGAGGCACTTCGACTTTGAGGGTGTGTTCGACGGTCAGATTGAAATTAAAGGTAAGGACCGGGTCGGAAGGGATCATGACATCACCCATGTCGAGGTCCTGACCCGGCCCAATGTTATAGGTCAGTGACCCGGTATATAGACCGCTCGACATTTTCAGAGGGTTTGGGGTGCGTAGTTCGTAGGCAAAGTCCAGATAATCGTAGGTAAAGCTGGGGATCAAAAAGCTGGCCTTTTTGGAGCACGCAGCTTCGACCCTGGTTTTCCAGAAAAACCGATATGTAGTCGCATTAAGGCCTCCATGGCCGGTATACCCGCAGGGTGTGCCGGGATTCACCCAGCTATGGCCGTAGCCACCCCACAACCGGTTATGAGCCAATGCAAGGTCAATGTTCGGATTACCTATCAGGTCAAGCACGTTCATTGGAAGTCGATACCTCGACCCGATGCCTGAAAAGCGTACTTCGACGGTTTCGATTTCCCCCGTTTCGGCATGAGTCACTTGTGCGGTACGCCAGTTGGCGGGCACCTTGAAGGTCGCCCCTTGCCTATAATCGGTATGGTTCGCCTGGATAGGGCTGTTCGAATTGAAGCTAATAGGCAACTGAATGCTGAATATCTTCGTCGCAGCGCAATCTGCCGGATAGAAAGTGCAGTAACCTGAAACCGGTGTGGTATTGGTAAATTGATTCAGGTTTGGCTTCGAAGCATCGGGCCTGAATATCGCGCTGATATCCTGACTCGCTGCATTGGCCGCCGGCACGCAAGCAAGCAACAACAACGAAACCACGCTGCGCACGGCTACCGATAAGGGTTTCATCTATACAACCTCATACATCAATGCAAATCCCTGCAAGTTGGGGAAAAACTTCACTGTGGGAACAAGGCTTGCCCGCGATGCAGGCGCCCCGGTCTCCTGGTGAGTTGGTGTTATCGTTCATCGCGGGCAAGCCTTGCTCCCGCAGCTCATGAACGCTGCCTCGCAGTGTCAGTCGCAGCCAGCGAGCTGTCAGCCAAACTGTCCGGGGTGCAGCGCAGGTCGCCGATCATCAACACATCGCCTTCCTCGGTGGCGGTTTCCGGGTCGAGGCGGAAGCGGCAGAACAATTCGTTGCCGTAACGCACTTCCAGGGTCGGGGACGCGGCATTCATCTCCATGGAAAAGAACCCGTCCGCCTCGCTGACGCCGCGGCTGGCGTGGTTGATCACGTGATGGCCCTTGAGCGGCTGGCCCTGTTCGTCCAGCAGACGGCCGAGCACGGTCACGGTTTTCATCACACTGACCTTGCGGTAGTCCACACCGCCCTTGTTCAGGTGATAGCGGGTGCGAGCAGGCTCGATGTTCGCCGCCGGTGGATGGACGCCTTCGAAGTCGAAGGTCACCAGGCTGTTGCGGTAGGCGGTGATCGGCACGAAGTTGCGGCCCGGATGCAGGGTAGTGCTGCCGCCTGTCAGGTCGTCGGCGCGCAGAACGACGTTGTCCAGGTCGGTTTCCACATCGACGATCATGCCGGCGCCACGACCGTGAGGCAGGCCGGTGAACACGGCTTTCTGCGCCCCCACGGCCACGGTGCTGCTCAGGTTCAGGCCGCCGGTGAGGTTGTCGTTATAGGACGAGCGCTGCAGGAAGCCGTCGCCATAAAGGGACTCGGTGCTGAAGCTGGCGATGCCGGACAGGCCCACGCCATAGGTATCGGCCAGCGCCGTGGCGGAGACGCTTTGCAACACGTGGTCCTGGAGGTCGCGGCGATAGGTCAGCGAGGCATTGTTGTCCCGGTCGCCCTCGCGGGAGGTGCGGGTGCCGATGCTGCCCGACCAGTATTCGCCCGGGCCGCCCAAGGCCACGCTGAGGCTCAGGTCCACGCCGCGATTACGCCGGTCGTTGGTGCTCGACGTGCCGGGGCGATCGAACAGCGACACCCGCCAGTTGGCATCGCTGCCGCGCAGCTTGCCGCGCTGGGTCCAGCCCAGGTCCAGGCCGGTGCCCTGAACGTTGCCTTCGCTGTAGGCCAGCCGTCCGTTGATGGACGTCTTGTTGCTCAAGCGATGATTGACCGACAACGACGAGTTGCTGGTCTGGCCGACGTAGACGTTGCGCTGACGGATGCGCGTGCCGTCCGGCAGGGTTTCGTAGGTGTTACGGGTGTCCAGCCAGCTACGGTTGTGGCTGGCGACGACGCTGCCCTGGCCGTAGCTGTAGAGCGCCTGCAAGTCCATGCCGTTGCCGTACTGCTCAGTGTGATAGACGTTGGCGTACAGGCTGGTGCTGCTGGCAAGCGTCCAGTCCACCGAGGTGCCCACCTGCATCTTGTCCTGCACCTTGCGGGTGGAGGCGCCCAAGATCACCCGGGGATGCAGCAGGTAGTTGAGGCCAAACCCCGCCGTCGTGAAACCGGAAGGTTGGTCATCCCAGTTGCTCCACAGGCGGGTTTCCCGGCCGGCGAACAGGTTGTAACGCCAGCGGTCCTCGGCGTTGCTCCAGTTGTTCGGCTTGTAGACCAGCTCCTGGCTGGTGGCGGTGGTTTGCCCGTCCTCGATCAAGCGGACTTCCACTTCATAGATACCGCCGGGCAACGGCCGGGTATCGAGGCTCTGCAAGCCTGCGCTGACGGCCTGGGTGTTGATCAACAGGCCATTGCGATAAATCTCCACCGACGCCTGGCGGCTGGCGGTGACATAAATGGGGTAGACGCTGGGTTTGGGATTGTCGATCGCCAGGCTGTCGGAGCTGCCGAACATCAGCCCCAGGGCGGTATCCGGGTTGGCGCCGAAGGAACGGATCTGACGATTCAAGCCATCGGAACTGGGAGTGAAGTAGCCCAGGCGGAAGAAATTGCCTTCCATTTCCCGCTGGGTGAACAGCTCATGGACCGCGTGATACAGCTTGTCGTCCGGCCCGCCAAGGCGGGAAAGCTGAAGGTCCAGCGACTGGCTCCAGTTGCCGATACTGGAACTGGCGTTGAGGCCATAGCGCCCGCCCGTGTCCTGTTCCTGGCCGCCATTGAGATTGAGCTGGTTGTTGAAGATCAGGCCAAGGCTGCCGCCTTCCGGTTGTTCGTAGTAACGCTGGGTTTCGGTGCCACGTTCGACGTCGCGGGTCAGAATCGTGACCAGCGAGTTTTCGAGGCTGTAATGCACGGCCAACAATCCAGCGGTGCAGTTGGTTTCACAGGCACCCAATACTAATCCCTGCTTGAGTCGTTGCTCCCATAGCTCGCGCTCGACGGCCTTGACGGTACTGTCCTGGGTGTCGTTGAACTCAAGCAATGTAATACGATCATCGCGCGTGAGGACCACCATGGCTTCACCGAGATACTGTTGATTGAGCTCGATACGCACGGCCAGCGGCACATCGAAGAAATGAGCTTCAAACTCCGTCGGCAGGCCCTTGGCCTGGGACAGCAGGCTTCTCGGCGTCGTACCGGGGGCAGTCGGCGCGGCCAATGCGCCGGCGCACATCAACAGCGCGAGCGCACCCGCGATGGGTGTCATCGGTAACATCAACGGACTCTCATAATCAGCGAGCTATCGGGGTATTTCAGATGCGGGCCGACCGGTCGGGGAGAACCGGTCGGCCTGCTGCCAGGCCCGGGGGAAGGTGAGACTCACCGGGCAGCGAATGGCCTTACGGGCGCGGCACGGCGTCGAAGATGACGGTCATGTCGGCGGTGTACAGGCCGTTTTGGGTAGGGAGAGGCCGGGCTGGGAGGATGACCATCTCGGCCTGGGTCCCTGGGGTGGAGGTTGCATCGTCAACCACTTCCTGGGACATGGCGGTCAGGGTGACGCCGTTGAAAGTGGTGGTCAGGTCGATGGCATCGCGGCCGTTGTACAGCGCAGCCGGGCCGTTTTCGATGTAGGCGTTGACCGAACCGTTGGTGTTTTTTACGTCGTAGGTCTGACGCAGCGAAGTCAGGGTGCCGTTGACCGTGTTGTAGGTCATGGTCTCATTCTTACCCCAGTTCCCGTCACGTGGTTGCACGTGAAACTGCTCGGTCGGGATGTTCGCAGTGATGTGGATGGAGGAACGCGCATCATCGAGAGCGAACGCCAGCGAAGAACTCAGGGCCGCGGCGGTCAGGGAAGCTGCGGTTACGATTTTCATGAGCATTGTTAACACCTGTTCATAGCAATAAAGAGGGAAGGGCTGAAGTTGCAGGCCAAATACAGCTTGGCGTGCCCCTTCAACGCCGGTGCATGATCGTCGCTCTTTAATTAAAAATAAGCAGGAAAGTTCGCATAGACTTGTAGTAAAGCGAACATGCAACACAAGGAAAAATACGCAATTTTCGATAAAACGTAACTTTTAATGTAAGAGCATTCCCACATTCCCACATTCCCACTAGTTACGGTTAATACTTCCTGATACCCACCCGGTTTCGTCCCGCAAACTTAAGGGATTCAGGTAAGGTCACACTTCACTTCTTGTAGGACCCAACGAAGATATATCTTCACTTCAAGATATATCTATATAAGCGAAGATATATCTGAAGTCAAAGATATATCTCGGTTCTATTTATGCGGAACAGAGAGCAAACACATGACAGTCCTTTATCCCCCTTCCACTTATGAACAGGGTCGTCAGGATGGCTTCGAACGACGCCCGCCCGGTCGCGAGCGCGGCAGTCGCGGCCCACGGGTTTTCGCCCCCGGCGACTTGAAATTGCTGTTGCTGGCCCTGATTGCCGAGAAACCTTGTCACGGCTACGAGCTGATCCGGCAGATCGAGTCCATGTTCGACGGTGCCTACAGCCCCAGCCCCGGCGTGATCTACCCGACCCTGACCCACCTTGAAATGGGTAAGATGATCAGCGGCGACGCCGAAGGTGGAAAAAAGTGTTACAGCGCGACCGATGCCGGACGTCTATTCCTTCAAGACCAGGCCGAAGCGCTGGACGGCGTGCGGATGCGCATCGAAACTAGCAAGCGCACCCTGCGTGACCAGGATCGGCCGGCCGAGATCCACGAGGCGGTGGGTCACCTGCGTGATGTGCTACAGATGCACCAAGGCCGTTGGAGCCCGGAAGAAATCCTGCGGGTGCGCGGCCTGCTCAACGACACCGCCAAAGCCATCGTCGACGGCCCTGCCCGTCCCTCTGTTTCGGAGTCAAGCAATGACTGAACACGATCCAAACACCATTCACCGCGTCAGCCACGAGATCAAGCGTCGCCGCCTGCAAGTGTTGCGGGTAGTGGACCTGACCCCACGCATGCGCCGCATCACCGTCGGCGGGCCGGAACTGGCCGGGTTCGTCAGCCTGGGCACGGATGACCACGTGAAATTGCTGTTCCCGCAGAACGCCGACGAACAGGCCGCCCTGGATAACTTCAACCCCAGCGCGGGCAAGACCCAGGGCCCGATGCCCGAGATGCGCGACTACACGCCACGCCGCTATGACCTGGACACCCTGGAGCTGGACATCGATTTCGTGCTCCACGGCGACGGCCCGGCCTCGACCTGGGCGGCCCAGGCCGCACCCGGGCAATACCTCAATATCGGCGGGCCCCGGGGCTCGATGATCGTGCCGGACATCTTCGACAGCTACCTGCTGGTCGGCGACGAAACCGCCCTGCCCGCCATCGCCCGCCGCCTCGAAGGCCTGGCACCGAACCGACGGGCCTTGGTGGTGGTGGAAGTGGAAAACGGCGCCGAACAACAGATCCTCCAGAGCCCGGCGCAGGTCCACGTGATCTGGGTATTGCGCGAAGGCCGCCAGGACAACCTGCTGCGAACCGTGCAACAGCTGGAAATGCCCGGCGGCAAGCTGTACGCCTGGGTCGCGACCGAGAGCAAGGTGTCGCGGCAGATTCGCAAGGTGTTGCTGGAGGAGAAAGGGTTGGACCAGAACTTTGTGAAGGCGGTGGGGTATTGGAAGGCGGAGGGTAGTGAGGAGGATTGAGAGACCGGCGGCGGCTGAACTACCCTGTCCCCCGGAAAACACAGCCCCCTGTGGCGAGGGGATTTATCCCCTCGCCACAGATAAGTACCTCTCCACAGATAAATGGCCCTTACCATAAGGGCTATCGTTGTCCTGGAGCGCTTTACCGACCTCCCCCAGAGACTCCGTCCCATGCTTTTTCTGCTCGCCTACATCGCCAGCGTCGTGCTGATCAACTTCGCGTTTTCCGCCGCGCCGCACCTGGACATCATCTGGTCGGCCTGGGGCGGGCTGGTGTTTATCCTGCGGGACATGGTGCAGACCCGTTTCGGCCATGGCGCCATCGTGGCGATGCTGGCGGCGCTGGTGTTGTCCTACGTCACTTCGGACCCGACCATCGCCCTGGCCAGCGCCACGGCATTCGCCGTGTCCGAGTGCATCGACTGGCTGGTGTTCACGATCACCAAGCGCCCGCTCCATGATCGGCTGTGGATCAGTTCAGCCCTGAGCATTCCCCTCGACACCTTCATTTTCTTCGGCCTGATCGATGCCCTGACGCCAGGCGTGGTGATCACCGCCCTGGCCTCGAAATTCGCCGGGGTCACGGCCGTCTGGCTGATCATGGCCTGGCGTTTGCGCAAGCAACCCGTCGCCACCTGAAGCCAAACCCCGCGGTTCATGTAAAATGCCGCGCTTTCTCCCCATGGGAAGCTCGCCCGGCGCGCAACCCGCGATGATCCGCTCCTGTTTGAGGACCTTCAGATGACCCGTATCGGAACCCCATTGTCGCCCACCGCGACCCGCGTTTTGTTGTGTGGCAGCGGCGAGCTGGGCAAGGAAGTGGTAATCGAGCTGCAGCGCCTGGGCATCGAGGTGATTGCCGTGGATCGCTACGCCAACGCGCCGGCCATGCAAGTGGCCCACCGCAGCCATGTGATCAACATGCTCGACGGCGCCGCCCTGCGTGCGGTGATCGAGGCCGAGAAGCCGCACTTCATCGTGCCGGAAATCGAAGCCATCGCCACCGCCACCCTGGTGGAACTGGAGGCCGAAGGCTTTACCGTGATCCCCACCGCACGCGCCGCGCAACTGACCATGAACCGTGAAGGTATCCGTCGCCTGGCCGCCGAAGAGCTGGGCCTGCCGACTTCGCCGTATTTCTTCGCCGACACCGTCGAAGACTACCGCAAGGCCGTGGAAACCCTGGGCTTCCCCTGCGTGGTCAAGCCGGTAATGAGTTCCTCGGGCAAGGGCCAGAGCCTGCTGCGCGGCAGCGATGACGTGCAGAAAGCCTGGGACTACGCCCAGGAAGGCGGCCGCGCCGGCAAGGGCCGGGTCATCATCGAGGGCTTTATCGATTTCGACTACGAAATCACCTTGCTCACCGTACGTCACGTGGGCGGCACCACCTTCTGCGCACCGGTCGGCCACCGTCAGGAAAAAGGCGACTACCAGGAATCCTGGCAACCCCAGGCCATGAGCCCGGCGGCCCTGGCCGAATCCGAGCGCGTAGCCAAGGCGGTGACCGAGGCCCTGGGTGGCCGTGGCCTGTTTGGCGTCGAGCTGTTCATCAAGGGTGATCAGGTGTGGTTCAGCGAAGTCTCGCCACGCCCTCACGACACCGGCCTGGTGACGTTGATTTCCCAGGACCTGTCGCAGTTCGCCTTGCACGCCCGCGCCATTCTCGGCCTGCCGATCCCGCTGATCCGCCAGTTCGGCCCGTCGGCGTCGGCGGTGATCCTGGTGGAAGGCCAATCGACCCAGACCGCGTTCGCCAACCTGGGCGTGGCCCTGAGCGAACCGGACACCGCGCTGCGCCTGTTCGGCAAACCGGAAGTCAACGGCCAGCGCCGCCTGGGCGTGGCCCTGGCCCGCGATGAATCCATCGAAGCGGCCCGTGCCAAGGCAACCCGGGCTTCCCAGGCGGTGAAGATCGAGTTGTAAAACTGGGCGGGGTACAGCCCCCCTGTAGTGAGGGATTTATCTGTGGCGAGGGGATTTATCCCCTCGCCACAAAAACCGGATACAGCCTCAACCTGAGTGAAATTGGCACAAAAAAAGGCGACACCCGCAAAGGTGTCGCCTTTTTCATGAGTGCCGGTTTTGCTTAATCCGGCAGCTTGTAGGCAATCACATAATCACCCTGCTTGGTCCCCAGGGAGCCATGACCACCGGCAACGACCAGCACGTATTGCTTGCCGTCCTTGCCGGTGTAGGTCATCGGCGTGGTCTGGGCACCGGCGGGCAGGCGACCTTCCCACAGCTGCTTGCCGTTTTTCACGTCATAGGCACGCAGGTACTGGTCCAGCGTACCGCTGAGGAACGCCAGGCCGCTGCCGGTGGTGAACGTGCCCCCCAGGCTCGGAACACCCATGCTCAGCGGGATCGGTACTGGCGAGCTGTCGCGCACGGTGCCGTTCTTGTGTTTCCACAGGGTCTTGTTGTTGGTCAGGTCCACCGCCGCGACATAACCCCAGGCAGGCGCCTGGCAAGGCAGGCCCATCGGCGAGAGCAGCGCTTCGAGGATCACGCCATACGGCGCGCCTTTGTTCGGCTGTACGCCTTCGGTTTCGCTCTTGCGACCCGGCCCACCGGCCACTTCCGCCGCTGGCACCAGCTTCGACTTGAACGCCATGTAGCTCGGGTTGACGAAAGCGATCTGGCGCACCGGGTCCACCGAAATGCCGCCCCAGTCGAATACGCCGAAGTTGCCCGGGTAGACGATCGAACCTTGCAGCGACGGTGGGGTGAACATGCCGTCATAGCGCAGCGACTTGAAGTCGATCCGGCACAACATTTGGTCGAACGGGGTCACGCCCCACATGTCGCGTTCCTTGAGGACCGGCGGCACGAAGTTCAGGTCGGACATCGGTTGGGTCGGCGAGGTGTGGTCGCCCTCCACCGCGCCTTGCGGCACCGGGATTTCCTTGATCGGCACGATCGGCTGACCATTGCTGCGGTCCAGCACGTAGATGCTGCCCTGCTTGGTCGACGCCAGGACGGCGGGTTTCACGCCATCGGCGGTCTTCATGTCCATCAGCGTCGGTTGACCGCCGACGTCCATGTCCCAGAGGTCGTGGTGGGTGAACTGGAAGTACCAACGCACCTTGCCGGTGGCAATGTCCAGGGCGGTCAGGCCAGCGGAATACTTTTCCGATTCCGGGGTACGCAGGCCACCGAACTGGTCGGGGGTCTGGTTGCCCATCGGCAGGTAAAGCATGCCGAGTTTTTCATCGACGCTGAACATGGACCACATGTTCGGCGAGTTGCGGGTGTAGGTCTGGCCCTCGGCAATCGGCGTGGTGTCGTCCGGGTTGCCGCTGTCCCAGTTCCATACCAGCTTGCCGGTGTGCACGTCGTAGGCACGGATCACACCGCTTGGTTCGTCGGTGGAGACGTTGTCGGTGACGTGGCCGCCGATCACCACCAGGTTCTGGGTGACCGCCGGTGGCGAGGTGGAGTAGTAACCGCCGGCCGTGAAGCCGCCGATGTTGGCGCTCAGGTCGACTTGGCCCTTGTCGCCGAAGTCTTCGCACATCTTGCCGGTGTCGGCGTTGAGGGCGATCAGGCGGGTGTCGGCGGTCGGCAGGAAAATCCGCCGTGGGCACACGGTACTGGCCGGTGTGGTGCTGGCGGTGCCGGTGGGGCTCTGCTCGGCGGAAGCGTAGACGGCGTCATCGTGGTAGGTCACACCACGGCAGGTCATGTGGGCCCAACCCTTGAAGTTTTCCGCTTTTTGCGTGGAAAGCTTCGGATCGAAACGCCAGATTTCCTTGCCGGTTTCAGGCTCCAGGGCAATCACCTGGCTGTGAGGCGTGCACACATAAAGCATGCCGTTGACCTTCAGCGGGGTGTTCTCGGCGGTGGTTTCACCCGGGTCGTTCGGCCCTGGCAGGTCGCCGGTGCGGTAGGTCCAGGCTTCTTTCAGCTTGCTGACGTTCTCGGGGGTGATCTGCGCCAGTGGCGAATAGCGGTCGCCGTGGGCGCTGCGCCCGTAGGAATTCCAGTCGCCGTCCGGCATGGCCGGTGCGGTGTTGGTCATGCCTGGCACGCTGTCGCGGTCCAGCTGGCCCTTGATCTCACCCGGGTTGGTGAACTGACTGGCAAGCGCGGCGATACCGGCGATGACCACGGCGGCGCCCAACGCACGGGTACCCATGGCCGAGGCGTCGGCGGTCAACAGCGGGCGGCGGAACCACGGCAGCAACATGACGATGCCCAGGGCAAACAGCAGCGCCAGACGCGGCACCAGTTGCCACCAGTCCAGGCCAACTTCCCACAGCGCCCACACGGTGCTGGCGAACAGCACCAATGCGTACAGGCCCAGGGCCGCGCGGCGGGCCATGATCAGCAGCACGCCGGTCAGCGCCAGGCCGATACCGGCCAGCAGGTAATACAGTGAGCCGCCCAGCGTGCTCAGCTTGACACCCCCGGCCAGCAGGGCCAGGCCCATCAATAGAAGCAGAATGCCGAGCAGGCTCGGAAGCAGACGGCTTCGACTCAAAGCACCCTCAGTGCTCATAGTGTGATTCTCCGTGATGTTTTAAGGAGGCCCGCGCAAAGTTTCACTGTAGATGACGATCCTTTGGGGGCATGGTTCAGTTAAAAGTGTCCGGATATTGCGAAGAAACGAGGTGGGAGCGGGCTTGTTCGCGAAGGCGGTGGGTCAGTCGACCTCATCGTTGACTGGCACGACGCCTTCGCGAGCAAGCCCGCTCCCACAGAAAAGCAGTTCGCCGCAGATGTAGAGATAGCGCTGTCTTTTAAGATTGAAGGCAGAGCATCGGGGATAGCTCGACAGCTCTGGCACACAGCAAGAAGCGTTTCAGCAAGCGGCAAGGATAATGTTCTGTTACAGATTGAGAAAGGGCTTTTGTTGACATGGATCATCTCGGATTTGGTAACAGTGCGCCTGGCCCTGGAGCCCCACGATGAAGGCTATGCTTCCACCACGAGGGCACCTCGGCTAAGGTGCGCGGCTTTACCCTTTTTTGCGCAAAGGCCTCCCATGACCGAACCCAACAACAACCCGCTGCACGGCGTGACGCTGGAGCAGATCCTCAACGCCCTCGTGCAGCACTACGAATGGTCGGGCCTGGCTGAACGCATCGATATCCGCTGCTTCAAAAGCGACCCGAGCATCAAGTCGAGCCTGACCTTCTTGCGCAAGACCCCTTGGGCGCGGGAGAAAGTCGAGCGCCTGTACATCAAGTTGATGCGCACCAAACGGCCGGTCTGAGCCGCCGTGGGGATGGATAGAGGTCCTGGCCTCACCCTGCGCCAGCGCTTCGTGTCGGTCACGGCGCTGCTGGCCTGGGCGGGGTTGAGCATCCAGCTGTATCTGATCCTGCTGGGTCGTTGGGAACTGGGGGCGAGCCTGCTGGGCGGGTTGGTGAGTTTCTTCAGTTTCTTCACGGTGCTGACCAACCTGTGGGTGGCGGTGGTCCTGACCTGGGAGCTGCCCCCTCGTCCAGCCCCGGCCCGCCGCT
Source organism: Pseudomonas sp. NFIX10 (assembly GCF_900111955.1). Lineage (NCBI taxonomy): Bacteria > Pseudomonadati > Pseudomonadota > Gammaproteobacteria > Pseudomonadales > Pseudomonadaceae > Pseudomonas > Pseudomonas sp. NFIX10. Next base: position 19,744 of record NZ_FOKH01000002.1, read on the forward strand.
GGTTCCTGCAGCCCAGCGTACGCAGCGGCGTCGCCGTGAGCATCGCCCTGGTCAGCCTGGCCTACAACCTGCTGCTGCGCCACCTCTGGCAACCCGAAGGCTGGCAGTTCGTGGCCGACGAATTACTGCATGACGTGGTGCCCTTGCTCTACATCGGCTATTGGTGGCGGTGGGTGCCCAAAGGCCGCTTGCGCCTGGGCCACATCGGGCTGTGGATGATCTATCCCTTGGTCTACTTCGCCTATGTCCTGCTGCGGGGGGATTTACTGGCGGCCTACCCCTACCCTTTCATCGACGTGGCGAGTCTGGGTTATCCACAGGTGTTCATCAATGCCGGGGGGATACTGGCGGGATTTGTCGGGATTGCGTTGGGGGTGGTGGGGTTGGATCGGTGGGTGGGATTCAAGCAAACACCATGATCCCCTGTGGGAGCGAGCTTGCTCGCGATAGCGGTGGTCAGCGCGAGACACTGTTGAATGTGCCTCCGCCATCGCGAGCAAGCTCGCTCCCACAAGGGGTTGTGTTCCATCTCCGACATCACCGCCTGGCCGGCAACATCCACACCAACCCACTGGCCTTGGCCCGTTCATGACACAACGCCAGGACCCCGCGGCGTTCGTCGTTGTCCATCCGGCTCCACCGGGTGATTTCCGCCACGGTGCGCTGGCAGCCGGTGCAGATGTCGTCATCGTCCAGCGCGCAGATGTTCACGCAGGGCGAAGGCACCGGGCGTTCAGGGGCGCTCATGGTTCCTGCTCGGCCAGGTCGCGGGCATAGCGCTGGGAATTGTGCACATAGTGCGCCGCGCTGGCCACGAGCATGTTCTTCTGGGCTTCGGTCAATTCACGCACCACCTTGCCGGGCGAGCCCATCACCAGCGAGCCGTCGGGAATCTCTTTGTTTTCGCCGATCAGTGAATTCGCGCCGATGATGCAGTGCTTGCCGATCTTCGCGCCGTTGAGGATCACTGCGTTGATGCCGATGAGGCTGTAGTCGCCCACCGTACAGCCATGGAGCATGGCGTTATGGCCGATGGTCACGCCGGTGCCGATGGTCAGTGGATACCCCATGTCGGTGTGCATCACCGTACCGTCCTGCACGTTGCTGTCCTTGCCGATCAGGATCAGCTCGTTGTCGCCGCGCAGCACGGCGTTGAACCAGACATTGGCGCCTTCTTCGAGGCGGACCTTGCCCACCAGCGTGGCGTTGGGTGCGACCCAGCTCTGTGGGTGGGTGTCGACACGGGCATCGCCCAGGCGGTATTTCATGGGAATCCTCGGGGCATCAGGTATTGATGAAACTCTTTGGCGGGGTGTGCAGGTCGATCTCGGCGTCGTACAGCAGGTTGACCAGTTCGACGATCATGATCGCCGTCAGCCCCCAGATCTTGTACTCGCCAAACCGATAGCTGGGCACATACCAACTGCGGCCCTGGTAATCGATCCGGTGCGTGTGTTCGCGTGGATCCTTGCGGAAAAACTCCAGCGGCACGCTGAATACCGCCGCGATCTCGGCATCGTTGGCCTGGTATTCGACGTAGTCCGGAATCACCCCGACATACGGCGTGACCTTGATGCCATGCAGCGAGATCAACGGGCTGAGAGGGCCGATCACTTCCACCAGGCCGGGGGGCAGGCCGATTTCTTCCTCGGCTTCGCGCAGGGCGGTGAAGATCAGGTCCGGGTCTTCCGGGTCGCGACGCCCGCCGGGAAACGCCACTTCGCCGCCATGGGTCGATAGCCCGCTGGCGCGCAGGGTCAGTACCAATTCCGGTTCGTCACTGCGGGTGATCGGCACCAGTACCGCGGCTTCAGGGAAACGTCGGTCGGCCTGCAGGTCGCGTGGGGTGTGGTTGCTTACTCGATGCAGTAGCTCGTCCAGCATGAGACTTCTCGATTCATTCGCTACCTTGCATCATGCACCAATCATTCAAGCGGCCCAACCCCCGCACCGCGTCGTGTCGCGAAACGACAACTTGCCGCACTGGCCCACGCACGCCAAGATAGGCGCAGCATTCAGGAACCCAAGCATGAAATTCTGTAGCCAGTGCGGTAACCCGGTGACCCAGCGCATACCCGAAGGCGACTCGCGCCTGCGCTTCGTTTGCGACACCTGCCACACCATCCACTACCAGAACCCCAACATCGTCGCTGGTTGCGTACCGACCTGGGGCAGCAAGGTGTTGTTGTGCCGACGCGCCATCGAACCGCGACGCGGCTACTGGACGCTGCCGGCGGGCTTCATGGAGAACGGCGAGACGGTCGAGCAGGCCGCCGTGCGCGAAACCGCCGAAGAAGCTTGCGCCCGGGTGCGAAACTTGAGCATCTATACACTGATTGACGTACCGCATATCAGCCAGGTACATGTATTCTTCCGCGCCGAACTGGTGGACGAGGACTTCGCCGCCGGGCCCGAGAGCCTGGAAGTGAAGTTGTTCGAAGAAGCGGACATTCCCTGGGACGAGCTGGCTTTCCGTACAGTGGGCCGCACCCTGGAATATTTCTATGCCGACCGCCGGGCGGAGGATTACCCGGTGCGATCCGAATCGATCCCGCCGCTGGCCCAGCCGGCCAACACCTGAAAAAACCAATCGAATATAGCCGCGACACCTCTAGGGATATCGTTTCAATGCGCTGGTTGCTTGTCCTGTTCTGCTTGTCGTTCACCGCTGTGTCCCAGGCCGCCGCGGTGGGAACCTACAACGGCAAGGTCATCGAAAAAGTGCTGGTGCTCAAGTCCGCCCATCAATTGCAATTGATCAACGACGGCAAGCCGCTCAAGACCTATCGCATTTCCCTGGGCAAGGGCGCCAAGAAAGGCCCCAAGCTGATCGAGGGCGACAAGCGCACCCCCGAGGGTTTCTACTGGATCGACTGGCGCAAGACCAGTGACCGCTTCTACCTGTCGATGCACATTTCCTACCCCAATATCAGCGACGCCGCCCGCGCCCGCCGTGAAGGCGTGGAGCCGGGAGGCATGATCATGATCCACGGCACGCCTGATTCGGAAGAAAACCCTGAACAGCTGTTCCATACGCTGGACTGGACCGATGGCTGCATCGCCATGCGCAACGTGGACATGCGCGAAGTCTGGAACCTGGTGCCGGATGGCACGATGATCGAAATTCGTCCGTAGCCCTTGTGGTGAGGGAATTTATCTGTGGCGAGGGGATTTATCCCCGCTGGGCTGCGCAGCAGCCCCAAAGCAGACAACTCAATTTTCCTGACACACCGGGTTGTCAGGTTTTGAGGCCGCTTCGCGCCCTAGCGGGAGCAAGCTCCCTCGCCACAACAGCGCGTCAGCCCGGGTAGTCTCGGACGACCGCCTGTCAGCATCGAAAAATAAAATCAAAAGATCCCATCTTCAGAAATTACCTACAGATGAATACCAGTTCATCCGGTAGGCGTTGTCGCAGTTGAAGATCTTTGCGTTCGAATCCCCTCCCCCTAATACCACTTAAATCCCACCCCGATAAAACCCTCTAACAACACCTCCAGAACCCAGGCAAGCGGCGTTGACATGGTATTCAAGTGGTATTAGCTTCCACCCCACTTACCGAGCGACAACACCTCGACAACCGCATCGGACACCCTATGAACGACATCCTGGCCCTGCGCCCTGACGACACCCAACCCACGCCGCTGTACCTGCAATTGGCGCGTAACCTGGAGACGGCGATTCATGCCGGCCAGTGGAAAGCCGAGCAGGCGATGCCGTCCGAGCGCAGCTTGAGCGAGCAACTGGGCATTTCCCGGGTCACCGCGCGCAAGGCCTTGGAGGTGCTGTTCGAACAAGGCTTGATCCGCCGCAACCAGGGCTCGGGCACCTTTATCACCCCGCGCCTGGAACAGCCGCTGTCACGCCTCAGCGGCTTCAGCGAAATGCTGCGGCTCAAGGGTTTTGTGCCGGGTTCCCAATGGCTGGAGCGGGAAATCACCCCGCCCACCCACGAAGAACTGATCCGCCTGGGCCTGTCGCCCACCGACAAGGTCGCGCGGCTCAAGCGTTTGCGCAAAGCCGACGACACGGTCATGGCCATCGAGATGAGCACCCTGCCCGCCAGCCTCATTCCCAAGCCGCAAGCGGTGGGCGACTCCCTCTACGCATTTCTCGACAGCATCGGCAAGCCAGTGGTGCGCGCCCTGCAACACATCCAAGCCATCAACGCCTCGGATGAATTCGCCGCCCTGGTGGGCATCGCCCCCGGTACCGCGATGCTGCTGATGACCCGGGTCGGCTACCTGGAAGACAACACCCCCATCGAAGTCACCGACACCTACTGCCGCAACGACTACTACGACTTTGTCGCAGAGCTGCGGCGCTAGACGAGCAGAGAATTCCCATGTCCGAAGACAACATCCTCACCTGTGACGGCTGGGTTCGCGGCCGCCTGCTCCATGAGCACGGTAGAGTCGTGGCCATTGAAGGCCAGCCCTGCGATCCGGCGAACAACGACCTGCCCTACCTGCTGCCCGGTTTTATCGACTTGCACGTCCACGGCGGTGGCGGCAAGGACATCATGCAAGGGGCCGCGGCGTTCGAGACCATCGCCCGCACCCACCTGCGTTTTGGCACGACCGCCCTCTTGGCCACCACCATGACCGCCCCCAGCGAAGAGATCGCCAGCGTGCTGCAGGCCCTCGGCGAGTTTTGTGAACAGCGTCCGAACGGCGGCGCCCGGGTCCTGGGCGTGCACTTGGAAGGCCCTTACATCAACCCTGGAAAACTGGGCGCGCAACCGAATTTCGCCCACACCGCGCTGCTGGCCGAGGTGGAGCGCTACCTGGCCCTGGCGCCGATCCGGGTGATTACCATCGCCCCGGAAATCGCCGGTCACGATGCCTTGATCCGCGCCCTCAGCGCCCGGGGCGTGCGCATGCAGATCGGCCATACCCTGGGCAGTTATGAAGAAGGCGTCGCGGCGTTGGCCGCCGGGGCAACCAGTTTCACCCACCTGTACAACGCCATGAGCCCGTTGCATCACCGCGAGCCGGGCATCGTCGGCGCGGCCCTGGCCCATGCGCAATATGCCGAGTTGATCCCGGACTTGCTCCACGTGCACCCCGGTGCGATGCGCGTGGCCTTGCGTTCGATCCCGTGCCTGTACTGCGTCACCGACTCCACCGCCGCCGCCGGCATGCCCGACGGCGAATACAAGCTGGGCAGCCACACCGTGACCAAATGCCTGGGCGGGGTGCGCCTGGCCGATGGCACCCTGGCCGGCAGCACCCTGACCATGGACCAGGCCCTGCGCAACCTGGTGAAAATCGGCCTGCCCATCGCCGAAGCCTCCCAGCGTCTGTCCCAGTTTCCCGCCGACTACCTCGGCCTGCCCGAGCGCGGTCGCCTGCAACCCGGCGCCTGGGCCGACTGCGTACGCCTTGACCGTTCCCTGACCCTGACCGACGTGATGGTCGAAGGAGAAGCCATTGACTTCCAAAATGCTTGAAGAGGCCCTGGCCTCCCATGAAGCGGTCGAGCGCCAGTTGCAGCGACTGGACCCGGCCCTCGAGGAAATCGCCGGACGCCTACGGCGCCAGCCACCGCAAGTGGCAATGACTGTCGCCCGCGGCAGCTCCGATCACGCCGCCAGCTATTTCGCTTACCTGGCCATGCAGCAGTTGGGCATCCCGGTGGCTTCGCTGCCGATGTCGGTGGTGACCATGCAACAGGCGCCGCTGAAGGTCAGCGGCCAGGTGGCGTTCGGGTTTTCCCAGTCGGGACAGAGCCCGGACCTGGTGAACAGCCTGCGCCTGTTGCGCAAGCGTGGCGCCTTGAGCGTGGCCCTGGTCAACGCCCCCGACTCGCCTCTGGAAGCCGCTTGTGAATTCAGCGTGCCGCTGTGTGCCGGCGTCGAGAGCAGCGTCGCCGCGACCAAGAGTTTCATTGCCACCCTCAGCGCCAGTGCGCGACTGGTGGCCCACTGGAAAGCCGACGCAGAGTTGCTCGAAGCCGGCGGCGCCCTGCCCGAGGGCCTGCGCGAGGCCGCCCGCCAGGACTGGCACAGCGCTGTCGACGCCCTGCGCGACTGTCAGCGGTTGATGGTGATCGGCCGGGGCGCCGGGTTCGCCATCGCCCAGGAAGCAGCGCTCAAGTTCAAGGAAACCTCGGCGATCCAGGCCGAAGCCTTCAGCAGTGCCGAAGTTCGTCATGGGCCCATGGCGCTGATCGACCACGACTACCCACTGCTGGTGTTCGCCCCGCGCGGTGCAGAACAGGCCGGCGTGTTGAGCCTGGCCGCGGACATGCGCCAGCGCGGTGCCCGAGTCCTGTTGGCGGCACCTGATGACATTGTCGAACGCGACCTGACTTTGAGCCGCGCCGAGCACCCGGCCCTGGACCCGATCCTGGCGATCCAGAGCTTCTACGCGATGGCCGCGAGCCTGGCCGTGGCCCGAGGCCTGGACCCGGACCAGCCACGGCACCTGAGCAAGGTCACCCGTACCCACTGATCCGACTGCTTTTCAAACAAGAGCCTGAAGAGAGCGAGCCCATGCCCAACAACAATAAAGAGCTGATCCTCAGCGCCCCCCTCAGCGGCCCGGTGCTCACCCTCGCCAATGTCCCGGATGCGGTGTTCGCCAGCGGCGCCATGGGCGATGGGATCGCCATCGACCCGCTGAACGATACCCTCTACGCGCCCTGCGACGCTGAAGTAATCCACGTCGCCCGCACCGGCCACGCCGTGACCCTGCGGGCCGACAATGGCGCCGAACTGCTGCTGCACCTGGGCCTGGATACGGTCGAGTTGCAAGGCGACGGGTTTTCCATGCTGGTCAAGGAAGGTGCACGGGTCAGCCATGGCCAGCCGCTGCTGCGTTATGACGTGGATAAAGTGGCTCTGCGCTGCAAGAGTCTGGTCAGCCTGCTGGTCATCACCAACGGCGAGCGTTTCCAGGCACGGCCCATCACGCTCGAAGGGGTGAAGGTCGGCGAGCCGCTGCTGCACATTCTCGCCAAGGCCGGCGGCCAGGCGGAACATCACGACCCAGATGGCGGCATCGAAGTGTTCGGCCAGGTCCGCATCGCCCATCGCGGCGGTCTCCACGCCCGCCCGGCGGCGCTGGTGCGCCAGACCGCGCAAGGCTTCAAGAGCCGCTCGCAGCTGCATTTCGGCGGCAAGTCGGCCTCCTGCGACAGCGTCATGGGCATGATGGGGCTGGCCATCACCGAACAGGCGCACGTGCACGTCAGTTGCCGGGGCAGCGATGCCGAGGCGGCGCTGCAAGCCTTGCTGGCGACCTTATCCACAGCCCTGGTGGAAGAGGCCCATGCCAACGCGCCGCCGCCCGAACCACCACGGGCTACTGCCGAAGCGGGTGTGTTGCACGGCGTATGTGCCGCACCCGGCCTGGTGACTGGGCCGTTGGTTCGGTTGAGCGGCATTCAATTGCCGGAAGACATCGGCGGCCATGCCATCGAAGAGCAGCGACAACACCTGAGTGAAGCCCTGGCCCAGATCCGTGGCGAGATCCACCTCACGCTGGAGCACGCCCGGGCCAGGCGGCACCGCGATGAAGAGGCGATCTTCAGTGCCCACCTGGCGTTGCTGGAGGACCCGGTACTGCTGGATGCCGCCGACCTCTTCATCGAACAAGGCAGTGCGGCGCCCCACGCCTGGAGCCGCTCCATCGATGCCCAATGCCAGGTCCTGCAACAACTGGGCAGCACGCTGCTGGCCGAGCGCGCCAACGATTTGCGCGACCTGCGCCAACGGGTCCTGCGGGTGTTGCTGGGTGAGGCCTGGCAGTTCGACGTCGCAGCGGGCGCCATCGTCGCCGCCCAGGAACTGACCCCGTCAGACCTGCTGCAACTCAGCGCCCAAGGTGTGGCCGGCGTGTGCATGGTCGAGGGTGGCGCGACGTCCCATGTGGCGATCCTGGCCCGAGGCAAAGGCCTGGCATGCCTGGTGGCGCTGGGCAAGGCACTGCTTGCACAGGCGCCAGGCCAATCGGTGGTGCTGGACGCTGACGGTGGCCGCCTCGAACTGACGCCAACCGCCGAGCGCCTGGCGCAAGTGCGGCAAGCACAGACCCGACGCACAGTCCTGCGCGCCCAACAACAGACCCTCGCCCACACGCCGGCGCGAACCGTCGATGGCGTGGAGGTTGAAGTCGCCGCTAACGTGGCCTCCAGCGCCGAAGCCGGCGCAAGCTTGGCCAACGGTGCCGATGGCGTTGGCTTGCTGCGCACCGAATTTCTTTTCGTCGACCGCCACACCGCCCCCGACGAAGAAGAGCAGCGCCAGGCCTATCAAGCCGTACTCGATGCCATGGGCGACAGGCCGGTGATCATTCGCACCATCGACGTCGGTGGTGACAAGCAACTGGACTACCTGCCGCTGCCGGCCGAAGCCAACCCGGTACTGGGCCTGCGCGGCATTCGCCTGGCCCAGGTGCGACCGGATCTGCTCGACCAGCAACTGCGTGCCTTGCTGCAAACCCGTCCGCTGGACCGCTGCCGGATCCTGTTGCCCATGGTCACCGAAGTCGACGAACTGCTGCACATCCGCCAACGCCTCGATGCCCTTGGCACCGAACTGGGCCTGAGCGAACGCCCGCAATTGGGAGTGATGATCGAAGTGCCGGCCGCCGCGTTGCTGGCCGAACAATTGGCCGAACATGCGGATTTCCTCTCCATCGGCACCAACGACCTGTCGCAATACACCCTGGCCATGGACCGCGACCACGCCGGCCTCGCCGCCCGGGTCGATGCCCTGCACCCCGCGCTGCTGCGGCTGATCGCCCAGACCTGCGCCGGTGCCGCCAGGCATGGGCGTTGGGTCGGCGTGTGCGGGGCCCTGGCCTCGGACCCGTTGGCCACGCCCGTACTGATCGGCCTGGGTGTACGCGAACTGTCGGTCAGCCCGCCGCAGATCGGCGAAATCAAGGACCGCGTGCGCCACCTCGACGCCGCGCAGTGCACTCGCTTGAGCAGCGAACTGCTGAACCTGGGCAGCGCACTCGCGGTACGCCGTGCCTGCCATCGACACTGGCCCCTGGGCTGAGCCACTTCGAAGAACAATAAAGGGAGAGACGCCATGTACCAGCATTTCATCGAAGGGCTGCAACGCCTCGGCCGGGCACTGATGCTGCCCATCGCGATCCTGCCCATCGCCGGCTTGTTGCTGCGCCTGGGCGACACCGACCTGTTGAACATCGCCATCATCCACGATGCCGGCCAGGCGATTTTCGCCAACCTGGCGATGATCTTCGCCATCGGCATCGCCGTGGGCTTCGCCCGGGACAACAACGGTACGGCGGGGCTGGCCGGGGCCATCGGCTACCTGGTGATGATTGCCACCCTGAAGGTGCTCGATGCCAGCATCAACATGGGCATGCTCGCCGGGATCATCAGCGGCCTGCTGGCGGGCGCGCTGTATAACCGCTTCAAGGACATCAAGCTGCCGGAGTACCTGGCGTTCTTTGGTGGCCGGCGCTTCGTGCCGATTGTCACCGGCTTCAGCGCCGTCGGGCTGGGCGTGGTGTTCGGCCTTATCTGGCCGCCGATCCAGCAGGGTATCAACGGTTTCGGCGCCTTGCTGATGGAAAGCGGCAGTTTCGGCGCCTTCGTGTTCGGGGTGTTCAACCGATTGCTGATCGTTACCGGCCTGCACCACATCCTCAATAACATGGCCTGGTTCATCTTCGGCAGTTTCACCGACCCCGACACCGGTGCGGTGGTCACCGGTGACCTGAGCCGTTATTTCGCCGGCGACCCCAAGGGCGGCCAGTTCATGACCGGCATGTTCCCGGTGATGCTCTTCGGCCTGCCCGCCGCGTGCCTGGCGATGTACCGCAATGCCTTGCCCCAGCGGCGCAAGGTCATGGGTGGGATCCTGCTGTCCATGGCGCTGACCTCGTTCCTGACCGGCGTCACCGAGCCGATCGAATTCGCCTTCATGTTCCTCGCGCCCCTGTTGTTCCTGGCCCACGCGCTACTCACCGGTGTGTCGATGGCCGTGACCAATCTGCTGGACATTCACCTGGGCTTTACCTTCTCCGGCGGCTTCATCGACATGGTCCTGGGCTGGGGCAAATCCACCAACGGCTGGTTGGTCGTCCCGGTGGGCCTGGCCTACGCGGCAATCTATTACCTGGTGTTCGACTTCTGCATCCGCCGCTTCGACCTGAAGACCCCGGGGCGTGAAGAGGTGCCGGCAGACGACAAACCGGCCATCGCCGAAAACCAGCGGGCCGTGGCCTACATCCAGGCCTTGGGCGGCGCTGACAACCTGATCACCATCGGTGCCTGCACCACGCGCTTGCGGCTGGACATGGTGGACCGTAACAAGGCGTCCGACGCCCAGCTCAAGGCCCTCGGCGCCATGGCCGTGGTGCGCCCCGGTAACGGCGGGAGCCTGCAAGTGGTGGTGGGGCCGATGGCCGACAGCATTGCCGATGAAATCCGCCTGGCGATGCCCTCCTCCCTTCGCCCGGTCACCGCGCCGGTGCCGAATGCCCCTGCACCGACAACGCCTGCCGCCCTTTCCAGCGCCGAAGCGCAACAATGGCTGGACGCCCTCGGAGGCCAGGACAACGTCCTGCAACTCGAGTGCGTGGCGACGACCCGGCTACGGGTGCGGCTGGCCGATGACAAGGGCTTGTCGGAAAGCCAGCTCAAAGGGTTGGGGTGTCAGGGTATGAGCTTGTTGGAGGGTGGCGTCTGGCACTTGCTGCTGGGGGAGAAGGCGCCGCGGTTATGGCAGGCGTTGGATAGCCTGACGCATGGCCGCAAGGTCGATGCCGGGGCCTAGCCCCCCGTGTTCTACCGGGATTTTTGTATTCTTCTTTCGATTTATCGCGAGCAAGCTCGCTCCCACAGTGGCTGGGTGTTGTTCACAAAACCTGTGATCGACACCTGCCTCTTGTGGGAGCGAGCTTGCTCGCGATGAGGCCGGTACTTATTGCATCAAGCCCGAACCTGTACCCAACCGAAAAGTTATCTAGCGCGATCCCTCGACAAAACCCTCGATTAAAGGTCATCGACCAAGTGCTAACAACTGTCAGAAATAACAGGTAACGGATAATTCCGACCAGTAACAACCAACAAACACAACCTGATATTCGCGACCGCATCCAACTGAGATGCTTGTTACAAAATAATATCTTACAGCCAACCACAGTCATCTATTCTCTCTCACGCAGTGAACCGAGGCACATTCCAGCGTTGCCTTGGCACTGAGAAATCGGTACTTAAACTGTCAATTCGAAGAATAGGTCGTAATGAAGTATGTGATTCGATTGGCATCCTCGTTTCAGGAGAGGTGTCCACATCATGAGTAGAAGCAGCGGTTTTATACGGGCGGCGACTGTCGCCATGGTATTGGCAGGCACCTGGCAGGCGAGCCCCAATGCGTGGGCAACGACCCCGGACTCGGCGCAGAAGGATGAACCTTGGTACCAGGCCTGGCTGCAGGTCACGGCGGATTCCAGCGTGGACATCCGCAAGACCCAACCCTTATTGCGCTGGCGGACCGACCTGGACACGCTTTATCGGGGAGACACCACCAATCAAGGCCTCGAGGCCTTCCGGGACGGCTTGCTGCCCAAATCCGTGACCTTCCCCGAGGACACATGGATGTACAACTGGTTCAAGCACGGGGCCGGGGCCCAGCGCTCGGTCTACAGCAGTACGACGCGCAGCCAGCGTATCGCCCAGAGCTTCGCCAATGAATGGGTATTCGAGTTCAAGGCCCCCCATGGCATCGACCAGCAGGAATCGGGGGGGCCTATTATCGGCGAGGAAGAGATCAGCTACCCCGGCGGGGTCAAAGGGCACTTTATCAAGCAGGCCTGCAAGAAAACCGATCTGTCCGACTGCGTCGCCAACCCGGACTACCGCGAACCCTCCGGTCACGAGACGATGCTGGAAGTCGCAGCGACGCCCATCGATTGGGGCAAGATCACCCCGCCAGAAGGCCTGGCCTGGGTGACAAACAAGGAATCCCTCTGGGCGGTGGGCTCCTCGAGGATCAACCCTGTGCAAGGAGCGGACGCACTGGCCAGTGGGTTACGGGCAAGAAACTCGCAACCACCGGTCTTGCGTTGGGCGAGCAGCCCGGAGTCTCCTTCCGTTCAATCGGTCGTCGTGGCATTTCGTGACTATAGCGACGCCAAGATCTGGGCAGTCACGGAAGCGGCAAACGGCGGTTGGGTGTACGAGGTCAGACCCAACAGCGTGGCGGTGGATCTGTCAGGGGAGAATACCGGCAACCGTCCAGGCGCCTTCGCCTTCATCGGCGGTATCAAGGGCGGGCTTTTGATGAATGCCCGCCGGTTCGAGAAAGGTGTGGGCGAACCGGTCGAATGCATCGACATCGAAAAAGAAGCCTGCCGGCTCGAGAACCGGCATCAGTAGACAGGCCAGGACGACCCCGTGTGGGAGCGGGTTTGCTCGCGAAGAGGCCAGTACATGCAACACCAATGCAAGCTGACCCGACGCCTTCGCGGGCAAGCCCGCTCCCACAGTTTCCGGGTCCACTGGAACCCACGTGGGAATCGGCTTGCGCTGGCGGGCATGGCTTTAGCTCTTAAACAAAAAACCCGCTGATTGAATCAGCGGGTTCCTCATTCGACGCGCGAAGGATCAGAAATCCTCCAACCGCCACACTTCATAGGCCGGCGTCTCGTAGGGATGGCTCTGCTTCAAAGCCTTCACCACCCCTTCGATCAAATCATCGGCCACCACAAGCTCGACTTTCCATTCCTCAACCTGCTCGACCTGCCCCGCCTCGCCAATGAACGGCTGGCTGCCGTCCAAAGGGCGGAACTGGCCCAGGCCCAACACTTGCCAGGCACAGTGGTCATAGTCGCCGATTCGCCCGCCACCGGCAGCGAATACGGCGCTTTTGACCTCATCTACGTGGCTGGCCGGGACGAAGAAGCAGAGCTTGTACACCGCCTCAGTTCACCCAGACACGGGCGTTACGGAACATGCGCATCCAGGGCGCGTCTTCGTTCCAGTCGTCCGAACGCCACGAGTTCTGCACCGCGCGGAACACCCGCTCCGGGTGCGGCATCATGATCGTGACGCGGCCATCGCGGCTGGTCAGGCCGGTGATCCCGCGCGGCGAGCCGTTCGGGTTGGCCGGGTAGGTTTCGGTGACCTTGCCGTGGTTGTCGACAAACCGCAGCGACACGCAACCGGACAGGTCGGCTTCGAGCAAGGCTTCTTCACTTTCGAATTCCGCGTGGCCTTCGCCGTGGGCGATGGCGATCGGCATGCGCGAACCGGCCATGCCTTGCAGGAAGATCGAGTTCGACTCCTGGACCTGGACCATCGCCACGCGCGCTTCGAACTGCTCGGAGCGGTTACGCACGAAGTGCGGCCAGAACTCGCTACCCGGAATCAACTCGTGCAGGTTGGACATCATCTGGCAACCGTTGCACACGCCGAGGGTGAAGCTATCGGTGCGTTCGAAGAAGCCTTGGAACGCATCGCGGGCGCGGCTGTTGAACAGCGCCGACTTGGCCCAGCCTTCACCGGCACCGAGCACGTCGCCGTAGGAGAAACCGCCGCAGGCGACCATGCCCTTGAAGTCGTTCAGGTCGACACGACCGGCCAGGATGTCGCTCATGTGCACGTCGATCGCGTTGAAACCGGCGCGGTCGAACGCTGCCGCCATTTCCACCTGGCCGTTGACGCCCTGCTCGCGCAGGACCGCCACTTGTGGGCGAATGCCTTTCTTGATGTAGGGCGCGGCCACGTCGTGGTTGACGTCGTAGCTGAGCTTGGCGCTCAGGCCCGGGTTGTCTTCTTCCAGCAGCGCGTCGAACTCCTGCTCGGCGCACTCGGCGTTGTCGCGCAGGCGCTGGATCTGGTAGCTGGTTTCAGCCCACTGACGCTGCAACAGACTGCGCTGGCCTTCGAAGACGGTGTCGCCGTTGAAGGTGATGTTGATGTGGGCGTTGTTGATCGGCTGACCGATCACCGAGACGCAATCGGCCAGGCCGGCGGCGCTGAACTGGGCGAGGATGTCCGGGGTGGCGTCCTGGCGAACCTGGATCACCGCACCCAGTTCTTCGTTGAACAGGATGGCCGGGATTTCAGCCGTGGACTCGGCCACGCTGTCGAGGGTCAGGCTCAGGCCACAGTGACCGGCGAAGGCCATTTCCACCACGGTGGTTAGCAAACCACCGTCGGAACGGTCATGGTAGGCCAGCAGGTGACCGTCGGCGTTGAGGCCCTGGATGACGGCGAAGAACGCCTTCAGGTCTTCGGCATCGTCGACGTCCGGCGCTTGCGAACCGAGCTTGCCATGCACCTGGGCCAGGATCGAGGCGCCCATGCGGTTCTGGCCACGGCCCAGGTCGATCAGGATCAGGTCGGTGGTGCCCTTGTCCATGCGCAGTTGCGGGGTCAGGGTCTGGCGGATGTCGGTGACCGGGGCGAAACCGGTCACGATCAGCGACAGCGGCGACGTCACGCTCTTGTCCACGCCTTCGTCGTTCCAGCGCGTGGCCATGGACATGGAGTCCTTGCCCACCGGAATGGTGATGCCCAGCTCCGGGCACAGCTCCATGCCGACAGCCTTGACGGTGTCGTACAGGCGGGCGTCTTCACCCGGGTGACCGGCGGCGGACATCCAGTTGGCCGACAGCTTGATGTCGGAAATCTTGCCGATGCGCGAAGCCGCGATGTTGGTCAGGGTCTCGCCGATCGCCATGCGGCCCGAGGCCGGGGCATCCAGCAGCGCCAGCGGCGTGCGCTCGCCCATCGCCATGGCTTCGCCGGTGTAGACGTCGAAGCTGGTGGCGGTCACGGCCACGTCGGCCACCGGCACCTGCCATGGGCCGACCATCTGGTCACGGGCCACGAGGCCGGTGATGGTGCGGTCGCCGATGGTGATCAGGAAGCTCTTGCTCGCCACGGCCGGGTGATGCAGCACGCGCTCGATGGACTCGCCGAGGTCGAGGGTGGACGGATCGAAATCATCCCCCAGCTCCGCTTCGCGAACCGCCGAACGGTGCATGCGCGGGGCCTTGCCCAGCAGCACTTCCAACGGCATGTCCACCGGACTGTTGCCGAAGTGGCTGTCGGTGACGGTCAGTTGCGGCTCGGCGGTGGCTTCACCCACTACCGCGAACGGGCAGCGTTCGCGCTCGCAAATGGCCTGGAAGCGTTCGAAGTCGGCCGGGCCGACCGCCAGGACGTAACGCTCCTGGGATTCGTTGCTCCAGATTTCGTGCGGGGCCATGCCCGGCTCGTCGTTTGGAATGTTGCGCAGTTCGAAGCGGCCACCACGGCCACCGTCGTTGACCAGTTCCGGGAAGGCGTTGGACAGGCCGCCCGCGCCGACGTCGTGGATGAAGCTGATGGGGTTGTGTTCACCCAACTGCCAGCAACGATCAATGACTTCCTGGCAACGGCGTTCCATTTCCGGGTTTTCCCGCTGGACCGAAGCGAAGTCCAGGTCGGCCGAGCTGGTGCCGGTGGCCATGGAGGAAGCCGCGCCGCCACCCAGGCCGATCAGCATGGCCGGGCCGCCGAGGACGATCAGCTTGGAGCCGACCAGGATCTCGCCTTTCTGCACGTGTTCGGCGCGGATGTTGCCCATGCCGCCCGCGAGCATGATCGGTTTGTGGTAACCACGGACTTCCTCACCACGGGGGGTGGTGATGGACTGTTCGAAGGTACGGAAGTAGCCGGTCAGGGCCGGACGGCCGAATTCGTTGTTGAACGCCGCGCCCCCCAGGGGACCTTCGATCATGATGTCGAGGGCGTTGACGATGCGCTCAGGCTTGCCGTAGGGCTTTTCCCACGGCTGCTCGAAGCCTGGGATCTGCAGGTTCGACACGGTGAAGCCGGTCAGGCCGGCCTTGGGCTTGGCACCGCGCCCGGTGGCGCCTTCGTCGCGGATCTCGCCACCGGAACCGGTGGACGCGCCCGGGAACGGCGCAATGGCGGTCGGGTGGTTGTGGGTCTCGACCTTCATCAGGATGTGCACCGGCTCCTGGACCGCACCGTACTGGCGGGTCTCGGGGTTCGGGTAGAAGCGACCGGCAACATTGCCGACGATCACCGCCGCGTTGTCCTTGTAGGCCGACAGCACACCTTCGTTGTGCATCTGGTAGGTGTTCTTGATCATGCCGAACAGGCTTTTTTCCTGGCTCTGGCCGTCAATGTCCCAACTGGCGTTGAAGATCTTGTGGCGGCAGTGCTCGGAGTTGGCCTGGGCGAACATCATCAGTTCGATGTCGTGCGGGTTGCGCTTCAAGCCCTGGAAGGCGTTGACCAGGTAATCGATCTCGTCTTCGGCCAGGGCCAGGCCCAGTTCGGCGTTGGCGTTTTCCAGTGCGGCACGGCCGCCGCCCAGTACGTCGATGGCCGTCAGCGGCTTGGGTTCGGCGTGGCTGAACAGACCGGCGGCCTGCTCCAGGTTGCCCAGCACGACCTGGGTCATGCGGTCATGCAGGCCTTCGGCGATCAACTGGGCCTCGGCCTCGCTGAACTCACCGGCGACATAAAAGGCAATGCCGCGCTCCAGGCGCTGGATCTTCGCCAGGCCGCAATTGCGGGCGATGTCGCTGGCCTTGCTCGACCACGGCGAAATGGTGCCGAAACGCGGCAGCACCAGGAACAGGCGACCGGCCGGCTCCTGGACAGGAACACTGGGGCCGTACTTCAGAAGGCGCGCGAGCACCTGCTGTTCGTCGCCGGTCAAACCGCCGGTGACTTCGGCGAAGTGAGCGAATTCAGCATACAAGCCACTGACAGCCGGAACCTTTTGGCTCAGTTGCTCAAGGAGTTTGCTGTGGCGAAAGGCAGAAAGGGCAGGAGCGCCGCGCAGGATCAACATCTTCGGGACAGCCTCGGGAAGGGGGTGTGCTTTGAGGCCGTGCATTCTAGCCTAAACCGCCGGCAACGGCACCCGAAACGGCACGCACGGTGCTGGCCGAATGTCGGTCTTTGCGCGTACGACGGTATTGGACTCCCGTGCCAAGGTCCGCGCAGAGATATTTTTCAGCGGCGCAAAGCCTGCCACACCCCGGCCGGCCGGTGTTGCGGACATGTTTTGCAACCGCTAGCAGACTGGCCTTTTGCTGTCGAGATATGGCGGTAGGGGCCGTTTGCGTATACTGCGCAGATGTTTTCCCCAACGGCTTTGCGTCCGCGATATGCCAGATGGCTGATCGCAACCGGACTCTTCCTGGTGCTCAGTGGTTGTGTTGAGAAACCCAACACACTGGAGCGCGTAAAGGAGGATGGCGTGCTGCGGGTGGTTACCCGAAACAGCCCCGCCACCTACTTTGAGGATCGTAACGGTGAAACCGGCTTCGAATACGAGCTGGTGAAGCGCTTCGCCGACGATTTGGGGGTGGAACTGAAGATCGAGACCGCCGACAACCTCGACGACCTGTTCAACCAGATCGGCAAACCCAACGGTCCGGTATTGGCGGCCGCGGGCCTGGTCAGCAGCGAACAGCGCAAGAAGCAGGTGCGGTTTTCCCACGCCTACCTGGAAGTCACCCCGCAGATCATCTACCGCAACGGCCAGTCACGCCCCACCGACGCGGCCGCCCTGGCGGGCAAGAAGATCATGGTACTCAAGGGCAGCAGCCACGCCGAACAGCTGGCGCAGCTGAAACAGCAATACCCCGGCATCGAATACGAAGAGTCCGACGCGGTTGAAGTGGTCGACCTGCTGCGCATGGTCGACGAGGGGCAGATCGACCTGACCCTGGTGGACTCCAACGAGGTGGCGATGAACCAGGTGTACTTCCCCAACGTGCGCGTGGCCTTCGACCTGGGCGATGCCCGCAGCCAGAGTTGGGCCGTGGCCCCCGGCGAAGACAACAGCCTGCTCAACGAGATCAACAACTACCTCGACAAAGTGCAGAAGAACGGCACGCTGCAACGCCTCAAGGACCGCTACTACGGCCACGTCGATGTCCTCGGCTACATGGGCGCCACCACGTTCGCCCAGCACCTGCAACAACGCCTGCCCAAATACGAACAGCACTTCAAGGCCTACGCCAAGCAGGAAAAAGTCGATTGGCGCCTGCTGGCCGCGATCGGCTACCAGGAGTCGCTGTGGCAACCGGCGGTCACGTCCAAGACCGGCGTGCGCGGCCTGATGATGCTGACCCAGAACACCGCCCAGGCCATGGGCGTATCCAATCGCCTGGACCCGAAGCAAAGCATCATGGGCGGCGCCAAGTACCTGGCCTACATGAAGGACCAACTGGATGAAAGCATCGAGGAGCCCGACCGCACCTGGTTCGCCCTGGCTGCCTACAACGTCGGCAGCGGCCACCTGGACGACGCCCGCAAACTGGCGGCCAAGGAAGGGTTGAACCCGAACAAATGGCTGGATGTGAAGAAGATCCTGCCGCGCCTGTCCCAGAAGCAGTGGTACAGCAAGACCCGCTACGGCTACGCCCGGGGCGGCGAGCCCGTACATTTCGTGGCGAACATCCGTCGCTACTACGACATCCTGACCTGGGTGACGCAGCCGCAACTCGAAGGCGACCAGGTGGCCGAGGGCAACCTGCACGTGCCGGGCGTGGACAAGAGCAAGCCGAACCAGGAATCCCCGCAGCTTTAATTAAGTCACCACGTCCTCTGTGGGAGCGGAGCTTGCTCGCGATGAGGGCCTGACCTTCAGCATTGGTGTTGATGACTGTCAGTCCGCTATCGCGAGCAAGCTCGCTCCCACAGGGGATAGTGGCTGGCTCAGGACTTGGCGGCAGCCAGGATCAGCGCTTTCATCTCCGCCACCGCCGACTTGAACCCGACGAACAACGCATGGGCCACCAGCGCGTGGCCGATGTTCAGCTCGTTGATGCCCTTGATGGCCGCGACGGCTTCGACGTTGTGGTAGTGCAGGCCATGGCCGGCGTTGACGATCAAGCCTTGGGCCAGGCCAAAGGCGACGCCATCGGCGACCCGCTGCAGCTCGTCGGCCACCTCGGTGGGGGTTTCGGCATCGGCGTAACGCCCGGTGTGCAGTTCGATGGCCGGGGCGCCGACCCGCTTGGACGCTTCGATCTGCCGTTCGTCGGCATCGATGAACAGCGACACCTCGGCACCGATCTTCGACAGGCGTTCCACCGCCAGGCTGATCCGCGATTCCTGCCCCGCTACGTCGAGACCGCCTTCGGTGGTCAGTTCCTGGCGCGTCTCCGGCACCAGGCAAATATGCGCCGGGCGGATGAGCTCAGCGAACGCCATCATTTCTTCGGTCACGCCCATTTCGAAGTTCATGCGGGTTTGCAGCACGTCCTTGAGCAGCAGCACGTCGCGCTCCTGGATGTGACGACGGTCTTCACGCAGGTGCACGGTGATGCCGTCGGCACCCGCCTCTTCCGCGTCCAGCGCGGCCTTGACCGGGTCCGGGTAGCGCGTACCGCGGGCCTGGCGCAGGGTGGCGACATGGTCGATGTTCACGCCGAGAAGAATGCGATTGCTGGTGCTCACAAAAAGGCTCCTGAAGGGACAGATAGTCGGCCCACAGCATACGGGTTGATCAGGGCTTGCGAAACAGCTCGCGACTGACCAGGGGCCGACCGCCCAGGTGCACGGCCAGGGCTTGGCGCATCAGACGCTTGGCCGCCGACAAGGCGCCCGGCGCACTCCAGTCGGCCTCGGCCATGGCCAGCAGCTCGGTGCCGTTGAACAGCCCCGGCTGCAGCAGGTAGACCCGCTCCAGGCCAGCATCCACTTGCAAACGGTAGAGGCCGTCGGCGGCGATGGGCTCGCCGTGCAGGTCGGTGCTCAAGGCGAAACCGTAGCCCAGGTCATCCAGCAGCCGCCATTCGAACGAACGCAGCAGCGGCTCCAGCGGACGGCCTTCGGCCAGGGCCAGCAGCGTGGCGGCGTAATGGTCGAAGACGGCCGGGTGGGGATCTTCGGCGGGCAGCAGGCGGATCAGCAGTTCATTGAGGTACAAGCCGCTGAACAACGCCTCGCCGTTGAGCCAGGCGGCGACGCCGTTGCTTTCCATGCGCCCGACGTTCTTCAACTCGCCCCGCCCGCGAAATTCGACTTCCAGCGGCACGAACGGCCGCGCCAGCGTCCCCGCCTTGCCCCGCGCGCCCCGCAGCACCGCCCGCAGCCGCCCTTGGGGCGTGAGGAAGTCCACCAGGGCACTGCTTTCGCGGTAGGCGCGGCTGTGGAGGACGTAGGCGGGTTGGCCGGTGGGTTGGGTTGGGGGCATGGAAATCAGAGTTCTCAATAGACGAGCAGAGTTTTTCAACAACCCCAAACCAAATGTGGGAGCGAGCTTGCTCGCGATAGCGGTCTGCCAGTCAACATCCATGTTGAATATCAGGCCCTCATCGCGAGCAAGCTCGCTCCCACAATGGTTCTTGGTACATCCAGTCAGCTAATCAGAGGTCGCCGTAACCCAACGAACGCAGCGCACGCTCGTCGTCGGACCAGCCGCCCTTCACCTTGACCCACAGGTTGAGCATGATCTTGGAGTCGAACAGCAGCTCCATGTCCTTGCGCGCCTCGGTGCCGATGCGCTTGATGCGCTCGCCCTTGTCGCCAATGATGATTTTCTTCTGGCCGTCACGTTCGACGAGGATCAACGCATGAATGTGCAGGGTCTTGCCCTGTTGCTTGAACTCTTCGATCTCGACCGTGATCTGGTACGGCAGCTCGGCGCCCATCTGGCGCATGATTTTCTCGCGCACCAACTCGGCGGCGAGGAAACGGCTGCTGCGGTCGGTGATCTGGTCTTCAGGGAAGAAATGATCGTTTTCCGGCAAGTGTTCGGCAATCACCCGCTCCAGCGCGTCGAGGTTATGGCCGTGCTGGGCAGAGATCGGGATGATCTGGGCATTGGGCAACTGTTCCTGCAACCAGGCCAGGTGCGGCATCAGTTCAGCCTTGTCTTCGATGCGATCGGTCTTGTTCAGCGCCACGATCAACGGCCCTGTCACATACTGGACGCGCTCGAGGACCATCTGGTCTTCTTCGGTCCATTTGGTGCGGTCGACCACGAAGATCACCACATCGACATCTTTCAACGCCGCCGAGGCAGTCTTGTTCATGTAGCGGTTCAAGGCCTTTTCGCCACCCTTGTGCATGCCCGGGGTGTCGACGTAGATCGCCTGCACGGCGCCTTCGGTCTTGATGCCCAGCATGTTGTGGCGGGTGGTCTGGGGCTTGCGCGAGGTGATCGCCAGTTTCTGGCCCAGGATGTGGTTCAGCAGCGTGGACTTGCCCACGTTCGGCCGACCGACAATGGCGACATAGCCGCAGCGGGTGACGGTTGTATCAGTCATTGCCATTCTCCACGCCCAGGGCGATCAGTGCTGCGGCGGCCGCTACCTGTTCGGCAATACGACGACTCACACCCTGGCCCCGGCTTTTTTCATTCAGTAGGACAACTTCGCATTCGACGAAGAAGGTTCGGCAATGCGGCTCACCCTGGATATCCACCACTTCGTAGCGTGGCAGTTCGCAACTGCGCGACTGCAGGAATTCCTGCAAACGGGTCTTCGGATCCTTGTTGGTGTCCACCAGCGTCAGGCTGTCGATCTCGGAAGTCAGCCAGGCCAGCACGCGTTCGCGCGCCATGTCCATGCCTGAGTCCAGGTAGATCGCGCCAATCAACGCTTCCAGGGCATCGGCCAGGATCGACTCGCGACGGAAACCGCCGCTTTTCAATTCACCGGAGCCCAGGCGCAGGTAGTCGCCCAGGTCGAAACCACGGGCCAGTACAGCCAGGGTCTCACCTTTTACCAAACGCGCGCGCAAACGCGACAACTGGCCTTCGCGGGCTAGCGGGAAGCGCTCGAACAGCGCCTCGCCGGCCACGAAGTTGAGGATGGCATCACCGAGGAATTCCAGGCGTTCGTTGTTGCGCCCGGCAAAACTGCGGTGAGTGAGGGCCAGGAGCATCAGGTCCGGGTCCTTGAAGGTGTAGCCGAGCTGACGCTCGAGACGACTTAGAGAAACGCTCACGGTTTACCCACGCTGAGTTCGTGGCTGGATTCCACCGCCAGGGTGGCAAGGCACCGTTGGCTTGGGACAATTAACGCTGTGTTCAAAAATGACGTCCTGACTATCGTTGGCTTCATGCCTCCGGGCAACCTTGTGCAGGCTCCAGAAAAGCATTCGGCGCTGTGTTCAACAGCGCCGTGTGGGATTACTTGATCAGGCCAACCCGCGAGAAATTCGGCAGGTGGCTGAGTTTGGGTTCCGGCCAGCTCATCCAGACCGCAAAGGCCTTGCCGACGATGTTTCGGTCCGGGACCATGCCCAGCAGGTCCTTGGGAATGTTCGGATCATCCCAGTAACGGCTGTCGTTGGAGTTGTCGCGGTTGTCGCCCATCATGAAATAGTGCCCCGCCGGCACGGTCCACGAACGGTCCGGCGTTGCGCGGTAGCGGCTCATTTCCTTGCGGATCAGGTGTTCGGCCTCGCCGAGTTTTTCCCGGTAGAGTTCGGCACTGCCCAGCGTACCCGGCTCGGAGCCGAGCAATTGTTCGGCCACTGATTCGCCATTGACGAACAGACGCTTGTCGGCGGTGTAGCGGATAGTGTCGCCCGGCAGGCCGACCACGCGCTTGATGTAGTTGACGTTCGGGTCGCTCGGGAAGCGGAACACCATGACATCGCCGCGCTGCGGGTCACCCACCTCGATGACCTTCTTGTCGATCACCGGCAGGCGGATCCCGTAGGAGAACTTGTTCACCAGAATGAAATCGCCCACATCCAGGGTCGGCTTCATCGAGCCGGATGGGATCTGGAACGGTTCCACCAGGAACGAGCGCAGCACCAGCACGATGAACAGCACCGGGAAGAACGACTTGCCGTATTCGACCAGCAGCGGTTCCTTGTTGAGCTTTTCGATCACCACACCATCAGGCTGGCTGACGCTGCCCTGATAAGAGGCGATGGCCGCCCGGCGCCGAGGCGCCAGGAACAACAGATCAAGCAACGCCAACAGGCCGCAGACAAATACGGCGATAACCAGCAACAGCGGGAAATTTAGCGACATAGGACCTAACTATCCAACCTGAGCACCGCAAGGAAGGCTTCCTGTGGAATTTCCACGTTACCGACCTGCTTCATGCGTTTTTTACCGGCCTTCTGCTTTTCCAACAGCTTGCGCTTACGGCTGACGTCGCCGCCGTAGCATTTGGCCAATACGTTCTTTCTGAGCGCCTTGACGGTTGTACGCGCCACAATCTGCCCGCCAATGGCGGCCTGGATTGCCACATCGAACATCTGCCGCGGAATCAGCTCCTTCATCTTCTCGGTCAATGCACGACCTTTGTAGTGCGCGTTGTCACGGTGCACGATCAATGCCAGGGCATCGACCTTCTCGCCGTTGATCAGCACATCCAGTTTCACCAGATTAGCCGATTGGTAACGATCGAAATGATAGTCCAGCGAAGCATAGCCGCGACTGGTGGATTTGAGACGGTCGAAGAAGTCCAGCACCACTTCGTTCATCGGCAGGTCGTAGGTCACCTGGACCTGCGTGCCAAGGAACAGCATGTCGTGTTGTACGCCGCGTTTCTCGATGCACAGGGTAATGACGTTACCCAGGTGCTCCTGAGGCACAAGGATGTTGGCCCGCACGATCGGTTCGCGCATGTCCTCGATGGCCGACAGGTCCGGCAGCTTGGACGGGTTGTCGACGTAGAGGGTTTCGCCGTTCTTGAGCAGCAGCTCGAAGATTACCGTCGGCGCCGTGGTGATCAGGTCCAGGTCGTACTCGCGCTCCAGGCGCTCCTGGATGATTTCCATGTGCAACATGCCCAGGAACCCGCAGCGGAAGCCGAAACCCAGGGCGTCGGAGCTTTCCGGGGTGTATTGCAGGGACGAGTCGTTCAGGGTCAGCTTTTGCAGGGCTTCGCGGAAATCCTCGAAGTCGTCGGAGCTGACCGGGAACAGGCCGGCATAGACCTGCGGCTGGATGCGCTTGAAACCAGGCAGCACATCGACGTCGGGGGTGGAACTCAAGGTCAGGGTGTCGCCGACCGGCGCCCCGTGGATGTCCTTGATACCCGCGATGATGAAGCCCACTTCACCGGCCTTCAGGTCGACGGTGGCGGTATGTTTCGGGTTGAAGACCCCGACGCTGTCCACCAGGTGGATCTTGCCGGTGGACTTGACCAGGATCTTGTCGCCCTTCTTCACGCGGCCATGGCGCACGCGTACCAGGGAGACTACGCCCAGGTAGTTGTCGAACCAGGAGTCGATGATCAACGCTTGCAGCGGATCTTCGATGTTGCCGGTTGGCGCGGGAATGGTGGTGACCAGGCGCTCGAGCACTTCATCCACGCCCAGGCCGGTCTTGGCGCTGCAGGTGACCGCGTCGGTGGCGTCGATGCCGATGATTTTCTCGATTTCTTCCTTCACGCGGTCCGGATCGGCCTGGGGCAGGTCGATCTTGTTCAGCACCGGCATGACCTCCAGGCCCTGCTCGATGGCCGTGTAGCAGTTGGCAACCGACTGGGCTTCGACGCCCTGGCCGGCATCGACCACCAGCAATGCGCCCTCACAGGCCGCCAGCGACCGGCTGACTTCATAGGTGAAGTCGACGTGGCCGGGGGTATCGATGAAGTTCAGCTGATAGGTGACGCCGTCGCGAGCCTTGTAATAGAGGGTAACGCTGTGGGCCTTGATGGTGATCCCGCGCTCACGCTCGAGGTCCATGGAGTCCAGGACCTGGGCTTCCATTTCACGCTCGGCCAGGCCGCCGCACATCTGGATGAAGCGATCAGCCAGCGTCGACTTGCCATGGTCAATGTGGGCGATGATGGAGAAATTGCGGATATGACTCAAATCACTCACGGATCAACACTCAAAAAGGCTGCAGGCATGGCCCGCCGAAAAATAGCCGGGAATTGTACCTGATACACCGCGCGAGTGGGAGCAAAGCTTGCTCGCGAAACAGCCACCTCGATTTCCGAAAGACCGCATCGCCCGTATCGCGAGCAAGCTTTGCTCCCACACAGCCCAGCCCTCACAGCCCCCTCGCTACGCGTGCGATCAACCCACCCGACGCAACAGCCAGACCCCGGCCAATGCGCAGACAGCCGCGGGGACCAGCACCGCAAACAGCGGCGAGAAACCGAACACCAGGCTCGACGGCCCCAACAGATCCTGGGCGATACGGAAGGTGAAGCCCACCAGCACACCGGTGAACACTCGTTGACCGAGGGTCACCGAACGCAACGGGCCGAAAATGAAGGAAATGGCCATCAACACCAGGGCGGCGGTGACCAGCGGTTGCAACACCTTGACCCAAAAAGCCAGCCAGTAGCGGCCATTGTTCAGGCCCTGGTCCGCCAAGTAGTGGATATAGCCCCACAAACCGGTAATCGACAGCGACTCCGGCGCCATCACCACGGTGCTGAGCAACTGCGGGCTGATCGACACGTCCCAACGCTCTTGCGGGGCGGCGACCACTTCGGTGCGTTTGTCATGGAACAGGGTGGTGGTGACATCACTCAGTTGCCAGTGGTCCTCGGCGAAATTCGCGCGCTTGGCGAAGCTCGCTGACAGCATGTGCCGCTGGTCGTCGAAACGATAGCGGGTCACGCCATAGAGGATGCCATTGGGCTGGACCGAGTTGATGTGGATGAACTCGTCGCCCTGGCGGTGCCACAGGCCGTGCTTGGCGCTTTGCGCATCACCGCCGCCCTGGGCCAGGGAACGGTTGGCCTGGGCGGTGTTTTCGGTGGCCGGGGCGATGTATTCGCCGATCAACACACCCACCAGCATCAGCACCAGCATCGGCTTCATCACCGCCCACACAATCCGACCAATGGACACGCCTGCGGCGCGCATGATGGTCAGTTCGCTGTTGCTGGCCAGGCTGCCCAGGCCGATCAGGCAGCCGATCAGCGCCGCCATCGGCAGCATGTCGTACAGGCGCCGAGGTGCGGTCAGCAGCACGTAGCTCGCCACGTCCGTCAGGGTATAGGTGTCGCTGACGTCGCTCATTTCATCGATGAAGGCAAACAGGGTCGCCAGGCCAAGGATGATCCCCAGCACCGCGAGAATCGCCATGAACACGCTGCTGCCGATGTAGCGGTCGAGTTTAACCACGGGCCACCTCCAGCGCGCTGCGACGACTGGCCAGTTTCAGGCGCAGCGGTTCCCAATAGAGCAGCCCCAGGCCGATGGCCAGGAAGATGCCATGCACCCACCACAAGCCCAGCGTCGGCGGGATCTTGCCCTTCTCCAGGGCGCCGCGGGCGGAAATCAGGATGGTCAGGTAAGCCATATACAGGAGAATCGCCGGCAGCAACTTGAGGAAACGGCCCTGGCGCGGGTTGACCCGCGACAGCGGGACCGCCATGAGGGTCACGATGAATACCAGCAGCGGCAACGACAGGCGCCATTGCAGCTCGGTGCGGGCACGAATGTCCTGGTTGCCCAGCAGGCTGGCGGTCGGCATCGCATCGCGATCGGTGACTTCGTCACTGACCTCGGGCTTGGGCAACAGCACGCCATAGGTGTCGTACTTGATGGCCCGGTAGTCGGCCTGCCCCGGCTTGCCATCGTAGCGATAGCCGTTGTGCAGGATCAGGTAGCGGTTGCCGTCGGGGTTGATTTCCTGCCGGCCCTTCTCGGCCACCAGCACGGAAATGCCACGGTCCTTCTTGGTGTCCGAAGACAGGTTCTTTTGCGTAATGAAGACGCCGCCCAGGTCGATCCGGTCATCCGAGAGCTGTTCGGTGTAGGTCACCCGCGTCCCGTCGCGCAGGGCCTGGAAACGCCCTGGCACCAGGGTGTCGAATTCGGTCATGGCGTCCTGCTGGTTGATCAGCAGCTGGAATTGGTTGGCGCCCTGGGGCGACAGGCTCAGGCTCAGCCAGGCCACCACCAGCGCCACCAATGTGGCCGGGAACAGGGTCATGCGAAACAGCCGTTGCTGGCTCATGCCGGTGGCCGACAGCACGGTCATTTCGCTGTCCAGGTACAGGCGCCCATAGGCCAGCAAAATGCCGAGGAACAACCCCAGCGGCAGGATCAATTGCAGGAAGCCCGGCAGGCGGAACCCCATGATCAGGAACAGGGAGCCCGGATCCAGGGCACCGGAGGCCGCCTGGGCAAGGTATTTGATGAAGCGTCCGCTCATGATGATGACCAGCAGCACGGCGCTCACGGCGCTCAGGGTCAGCAGGACTTCGCGGGATAGATAACGAAAGACGATCACACCAGACACTCCAGGGTTGTCAGGCTGGGTTTTGTATGAAAAGTGCCTGCGCGACGATCATGCAGCGTTGAAAACAGGCTCGGAATGCTCATTGACAGCCAGTCAACTCCGCTTCCTCGCCTGTTTTCGCCTTGCCTGATCGCCGCTCGGCGACTTTTCATACAAACCCTTAGGCGGCCAAACAAGCAAACGTATCGAGCCGGTCCGCCAACGCGAACCGCCGAAAAAAGAGCCGCATTATCCTGTGATTGGAGGCGCCTGTCACTTCGCACGCTTTAAACCGGTGCTTAAAGCCAAAAGTTAGCGCCGTCGAGGCTTGTCAGGCCCGGGCGCCGGGGTTCAAACTGCGGCCTTTGTCGCCGGCAAGCACCGGCGCTTCTTTGTATATAGAAGAAGCTCGCTCAGCGCGCCATTGTGTCGGCGCCTGGCCTCTTGACCATTCACTCAGGGATCCGGACATGGAACTGGTTGTAAAAAGCGTCAGCCCAGAAACGTTGAAAACCGCCACGCTGGTGGTTGCCGTCGGTGAAAACCGCAAGCTCGGCGTCGTCGCCACCCAGCTCGACAGCCTGAGCGGCGGTGCCATCAGCGCCGTGCTCAAGCGCGGCGACCTGGCCGGCAAGGTCGGCCAGAGCCTGTTGCTGCACAGCTTGCCCAACCTCAAGGCCGATCGGGTGCTGCTGGTGGGCGTGGGCAAGGACGCCGAACTGGGCGACCGCCCGTTCCGTAAAATCATCGCCGGCGTGTTGGGCACCCTCAAGGGCCTGGGCGGTGCCGATGCCGTCCTGGCGCTGGACGAGCTGGTGGTCAAGGGTCGCGACAGCTATGGCAAGAACCGCCTGCTGGCCGAGACCCTGGTGGACGGCGGATACCAGTTCGACCAGTTCAAGAGCCAGAAAGCCGAACCCCGCGCCCTGAAGAAAATCACCCTGCTGACCATCAAGGCCGCCCAGGCTGAAGTCCAGCGCGCCGTGACCCACGCCACCGCGATTGCCAACGGCATGGCCTTCACCCGTGACCTGGGCAACCTGCCGCCGAACATCTGCCACCCGACGTTCCTCGGCGAACGAGCCAAGGCACTGGGCAAGGAGTTCAAGGGCCTGAAGGTCGAAGTCTTCGACGAGAAGAAGATCAAGGACCTGGGCATGGGTTCGTTCTATGCCGTCGGCCAGGGTAGCGCCCAGCCGCCACGCCTGATCGTCATGCAATACAACGGCGGCAAGAAGTCCGAGAAGCCTTACGCGCTGGTCGGCAAGGGCATCACCTTCGACACCGGCGGCATCAGCCTCAAGCCAGGCGCCGGCATGGATGAAATGAAGTACGACATGGGCGGCGCCGCGAGCGTGTTCGGCACCCTGCGCGCCGTGCTCGAACTGCAACTGCCGATCAACCTGGTGTGCATCCTGGCCTGCGCCGAGAACATGCCCAGCGGCACGGCCTCGCGTCCGGGCGACATCGTCACCACCATGAGCGGCCAGACCGTGGAAATCCTCAACACCGACGCCGAAGGCCGCCTGGTGCTGTGTGACGCCCTCACCTACTCCGAGCGCTTCAAGCCGCAAGCGGTGATCGACATCGCCACCTTGACCGGCGCCTGCGTCGTCGCCCTCGGTGCCCACACCTCAGGCCTGCTGGGCAACAACGACGAACTGATCGGCCAATTGCTCAGCGCCGGCCAACAAGCCGACGACCGCGCCTGGCAGTTGCCTTTGTTCGACGAGTACCAGGAACAACTGGACAGCCCGTTCGCCGACATCGCCAACATCGGCGGCCCGAAAGCCGGGACCATCACCGCGGCCTGCTTCCTGTCGCGCTTCACCAAGAACCTGAACTGGGCGCACCTGGACATCGCCGGCACGGCCTGGACCAGCGGCGGCAAGGACAAAGGCGCCACCGGACGCCCAGTGCCCCTGCTGACCCAGTACCTGCTGGACCGCGCCAAGGCCTGACACCAATGACCGTCGTTGGCGTCGCCCTCGGGTGGCGCCAGCGGCGGCTCAGGAACCGCAATGACCAAAGTCGATTTCTATATCCTGCCCAGCGCCGATCCGTCGGCGCGGCTGGATTTCGCTTGCAAGCTCGTCGAAAAGGCCTGGCGGATGGGGCACCGTATCTACCTGCATTGCAGCGATGCCGCCCAGCGCGACGACCTGGACGCACGCCTATGGGCGTTCAAGGGCGAGAGTTTCGTGCCCCACGGCCCGGCCGAAAGCGAACCCGAGGGGCTGATCGTGCTGGGGCTGGGAGATGACTGCGGCCAGCACCAGGACCTGTTGGTCAACCTCGACCTGAAAGTACCGGCCTTTGCCCAGCGCTTCGCCCGTGTGGCGGAAGTGGTGGTGGAAGACCCGGCCATCCGACAAGCCGCGCGGGAGAGTTTCCGTTTCTACCGCGAACAGGGCTATCCTCTGCAAGACCACCGTTTACAGCGACTCTGAGCCCTACGATGGACACTCCAAAATCGCCACAAAAGCCCGCGCACCTGCTGGATGACCTCGAGTCGATCCGCCAACTGCTCGGCGACGACAACCTGCAACCACCGCTGTTGACCGACACGGTCGTGCCCGAGCCGGTGCATGACGAGCAGATTCCCCTGCTGTTCGATCCGATCCACGGCCAGCCCGAACCCGAGCCTGCCGCCAAGGCCGAAGCCAAGGGCCCCGACGCCCTGCTGCACCTGGACCGCGAGTTGCGCGCTGCGGCGCAGTTGATCATGCAAGACGTCATCGACGACTTCGCCCCGCACATCGAAACCGAGATCAAGCGCCGGCTGGATGCGCGGATGGAACGGTTGCTGAGCCACTACGAGTAGTTTTCCTGCCTCACAGTGGACACCTTGTGGGAGCCGAGCTTGCTCGCGATAGCGGCGGGTCAGCCTGCATCATTGTCGGATGTGCCGCCGCTATCGCGAGCAAGCTCGGCTCCCACAGGACTCGGCAGTGCTCACACTCTCTGCGCCTGTGGCTTGCACCAGCCCCGCCCGCTATACTTCCCGGCTTTTCCTGAATAAATGCCAATAAGGTCCCGCCGCGCATGGATAAGACCTACCAGCCGCACGCCATTGAAACTTCCTGGTACAACACCTGGGAGTCCGAGAATTATTTCGCTCCGCAAGGCGCGGGCGATTCCTACACCATCATGATCCCACCGCCGAACGTCACCGGCAGCCTGCACATGGGCCACGGCTTCAACAACGCGATCATGGACGCCCTGATCCGTTTCCGTCGCATGCAAGGTCGCAACACCTTATGGCAACCGGGTACCGACCATGCCGGTATCGCCACGCAGATGCTGGTGGAACGCCGCCTCGAAGCCCAAGGCCAGAATCGCCACGACCTGGGCCGCGAGAAATTCCTCGAGAAAGTCTGGGAATGGAAAGACGAGTCCGGTGGCAACATCAGCCGCCAGATCCGTCGCCTCGGCTCGTCCGTGGACTGGAGCCGCGAGCGCTTCACCATGGACGACGGTCTTTCGGAAGCGGTGAAGGAAGCCTTTGTGCGCCTGCATGAAGACGGGCTGATCTATCGCGGCAAGCGCCTGGTCAACTGGGACACCAAGTTGCACACGGCCATTTCCGACCTCGAAGTGGAGAACCACGACGAGAAAGGTTTCCTGTGGAACCTTAAATATCCCCTGGCCGACGGCGCCAAGACCGCCGAAGGCAAGGATTACCTGATCGTCGCCACCACGCGTCCGGAAACCATGCTCGGTGACGCCGCCGTGGCGGTGAACCCGAACGACGAGCGCTACCAGGCCCTGATCGGCAAGTTCGTCGAACTGCCCCTGGTTGGCCGGCGCATCCCGATCATCGGCGACGATTACTGCGACCCTGAATTCGGCACCGGCTGCGTGAAAATCACCCCGGCCCACGATTTCAACGACTACGAAGTCGGCAAGCGCCACAACCTGCCGCTGCTGAACATCTTCGACAAGAACGCCAACGTGTTGCCGGCGGCCCAGGTGTTCAACCTCGACGGCACGCTGAACGAAAGCGTCGACGGCACGCTGCCGGCCGAATACGCCGGCCTGGACCGCTTCGAAGCGCGCAAGCAGATCGTCGCCGCATTCGAGGCCGCCGGCCTGTTGGTCAGCGTCGACGATCACGCCTTGAAAGTCCCGAAAGGCGACCGCTCCGGCACCATCATCGAGCCGTGGCTGACCGACCAGTGGTACGTGTCCACCAAGCCGCTGGCCGAGCCGGCGATTGCCGCCGTGGAAGACGGCCGCATCCAGTTCGTGCCCAAGCAATACGAAAACATGTATTTCTCGTGGATGCGCGACATCCAGGATTGGTGCATCAGCCGTCAGCTGTGGTGGGGCCACCGCATCCCTGCCTGGTACGACGAATCGGGCAAGGTCTATGTCGGTCGCGATGAAGCCGAAGTCCGCGCCAAGCACAACCTCGGTCCGGACGTCGCCCTGGCGCAGGACAACGACGTCCTCGACACCTGGTTCAGCTCGGGCCTGTGGACCTTCTCGACCCTGGGCTGGCCGCAGCAGACCGAGTTCCTGAAGAAATTCCACTCCACCGACGTGCTGGTCACCGGTTTCGACATCATTTTCTTCTGGGTCGCCCGGATGATCATGTTGACCATGCACCTGGTGAAGAACGAGGACGGCACGCCTCAAGTGCCGTTCAAGACGGTCTACGTCCACGGCCTGGTGCGCGACGGCCAGGGCCAGAAGATGTCCAAGTCCAAGGGCAACGTCCTGGACCCGCTGGACATCATCGACGGCATCGACCTGGAAACCCTGGTGCAGAAACGCACCTCCGGCCTGATGCAGCCGAAACTGGCGAAGAAGATCGAGAAGGCCACCCGCGAAGAATTCGCCGAGGGCATCGCCAGCTACGGCACCGATGCCCTGCGTTTCACTTTCTGCTCGCTGGCGTCCACCGGTCGCGACATCAAGTTCGACATGGGGCGCGTCGAAGGCTATCGCAACTTCTGCAACAAGATCTGGAACGCCGCGCGCTACGTGCTGGATAAAGGCGAAGACTGCGGCCAGAACGGCGAAACCTACGAGCTGACCCTGGCCGATCGCTGGATCATTTCCCAGTTGCAACGCACCGAAGCCGAAGTGACCCGCCAACTGGACCAGTTCCGTTTCGACCTGGCCGCACAAGCCTTGTACGAGTTCATCTGGAACCAGTACTGCGACTGGTACCTGGAGCTGTCCAAGCCGGTGCTGTGGGACGAAAACGCACCGGTCGAGCGCCAGCGCGGCACCCGTCGCACCCTGGTTCGCGTGCTGGAAGTGGCCCTGCGCCTGGCGCATCCGTTCATGCCGTTCATCACCGAGGAAATCTGGCAGCGCATCGCACCGCTGGCGGGCATCCAGGGCAAGACGATCATGCTGCAACCGTGGCCGGTGGCCAACGAGACCCGCATCGATCCGGCAGCCGAGGACGACATCGAATGGCTCAAGACCTTCATGCTGGGCCTGCGTAACATCCGTGCCGAAATGAACATCGGCCCAGGCAAGCCGCTGACCCTGTTCCTGAAGAATGCTGGCGCCGAAGACCTGCGCCGCCTCAACGAAAACGAGGCGCTGCTCAAGAAGCTGGCGAAGCTCGAGTCGGTGACGGTGCTGGCGGCTGGCGAAGAAGCGCCACTGTCCGCCACCGCACTGGTCGGCGAGATGGAAGTACTGGTGCCGATGGCCGGCCTGATCGACAAGGCCGCCGAGCTGGCGCGCCTGGACAAGGAAATCCTGCGTCTGAAGGGTGAAGTCCAGCGGGTCGGCGGCAAGCTGTCCAATGCCGGTTTCGTTGACAAGGCTCCGGCCGAAGTCATCGAGAAGGAACGGGCCAAACTGGCCGAGGCCGAGCAGGCCCTGGGCAAGCTGGCCGAACAGCATGGGCGGATCTCCAGCCTGTAACAGCGGTTCGTCACTGAAGAGGGAGGCCCTGGCGGCCTCCTTTTTTCTGCCTGGCACTTTCCTCCTCGTGCTGCCCTCCTGTGGGAGCGAGCTTGCTCGCGATAGCGGAGGGTCAGCTTGCATCAATGCTGGATGTGTCGCCGCCATCGCGAGCAAGCTCGCTCCCACATTTGAACTGTGCAGTCATCAAGACCAGGCTGGATGTGGGACAATACCCGCCACTTTTTGAGCCATCCCCGAATCGACCCGCCCATGACTGCCCCTCGCTCCCCAAAACCTGTCCGCCAGAAGCCCAAGCCCGCCATCGAGGCCAAACCTGTGGCGCCGCGAGAGAAGGCCAGCCTGCACCCGCGTAACCGTCACCAGGGCCGCTACGACTTCCCGGCGTTGATCAAGTCCACGCCTGAATTGGCCAAGTTCGTGATCCTCAATCCGTACGGCAAGGAAAGCATCGACTTCGCCAGCCCCGACGCGGTGCGGGTATTCAACCGGGCGCTGCTCAAATCCTTCTATGGCATCGCCCATTGGGACATTCCAGCCGACTACTTGTGCCCCCCAGTGCCTGGTCGCGCGGACTATGTGCACTTCCTCGCCGATCTGCTCGCCAGTCATAACGACGGCGAAATCCCTCGGGGAGCGGCGGTGAAGGTGCTGGACATCGGCACTGGCGCCAACTGCGTCTATCCGTTGATTGGCTACAGCGACTACCGCTGGCACTTCCTTGGCTCGGAGATCGATCCGACCGCCATCGCCTCGGCCAAGGCCATTGTCCAATCCAACGGCTTGAGCAAGGCCATCCAGTTACGCCAGCAAGCCGACCGCAAGCAGATCCTCCTAGGCCTGCTGGAGAATGGCGAACGGTTCGACCTGACGATGTGCAACCCGCCGTTCCACGCCTCCCTGGAAGAAGCCACCAAGGGCAGCCAGCGCAAGTGGCGGGCACTGGGCAAGGCCGATCCGAAGCGTAAGCTGCCAGTGCTGAATTTTGGCGGCCAGGCCGCGGAGTTGTGGTGCGAGGGTGGGGAAGCCCGGTTCGTGACGCAACTGGTCGGCGAGAGTGCCCAGGTGGCCGGGCAAGTGTTGTGGTTCAGTACCCTGGTGTCGAAGGCGTCGAACCTGCCGGCGATTCAGGCCGCGCTGAAAAAGGCCGGGGCGCTGCACAGCCACGTGGTGGAGATGTCCCAGGGCCAGAAGCAGAGCCGTTTCGTGGCCTGGACCTTCCAGACCGAGGCGCAGCAACAGGCGTGGCGCCAGTCGCGTTGGGTTCGCAAGGGCTGAATCGGCATAGCGCCACAGACCACTTTTCCAAGGCAATAAAAAACCGTGCCCGGATCGCTCCGAGGCACGGTTTTTTTTACAGCGATCTTACTTGTTGACCGCGTCGGTCAGGCCTTTGGCCACAACCAGCTTGATCACTTTCTTGGCAGCGATTTCGATGGCAGCGCCAGTCGAAGGGTTACGGCCGGTACGGGCAGGACGCTCGGTGACTTTCAGCTTGCCAACACCTGGCAGAGTGATTTCGCCGCCATTTTCCAGCTGATCAGCCACGATTTGGCCCAGTTGGTCCAGCAGAGCACGCACAGTAGCTTTTGGTGCGTCTACAGCTTCAGACAAATCGCCGATCAGTTGGTCTTTAGTAAGAGCCATGTAGTGTTCCTTCCCTATCAAATTCATATGGATTGCAGAGTGCAGTGTCAGCCATCGAGCCCGATCTCTCTGGATCAGGCACCCTCGGCAATCACCACGACGGATCGGGGTAATAGATGCCGAAAACCGGGTTTGGTTCGACCTGACAAATGCTGAATGCACGCTTAACGCAGTGACTTCGCGTAAGACCGGGCAAAACTAGCACAACGCCTCTGAAATATCCGCCTCTAGCTACCCATTTGGTCAGCTTTCTTGCGCTAAAACGTTAAAAAAATGCATATAGGCAGTCGGACGGGCCTGAAAAGGCCTTTGCAGGGTTCCAAAACCAGTGATTGCGGTACACTGGGCCTTTTTCGGGGAGCACGCCCTCCTCTCTTTCATCAGCCGAGAAATCCATGCCGATCCGTCATTGCATCGTCCACCTGATCGACAAAAAACCCGACGGCACCCCTGCCGTGCTCCACGCCCGCGACTCCGAACTGGCAGAGTCCGCGGCCATCGAGAACATGCTCGCCGACCTCAACGAAAGCTATAACGCCAAGCAAGGCAAGGCCTGGGGTTTTTTCCATGCCGAGTCCGGGGCACATCCGTTCAGCGGCTGGCTGAAGGAGTACCTGGACGGCGGGAAGGATTTCACCGCGTTCAGTCGAGTGGCGGTGGAACACCTGCAAAAACTGATGGAAGAGTCCAACCTGTCGGTGGGCGGCCACGTGTTGTTCGCGCATTACCAGCAGGGCATGACCGACTACCTGGCCATCGCCCTGCTGCACCACAGCGAAGGCGTGGCGGTGACCGATGAATTGGACGTGACCCCGTCCCGCCACCTGGACCTGGGCCAGTTGCACCTCGCGGCGCGGATCAACGTGTCGGAATGGCAGAACAACAAGCAATCGAAACAGTACATCTCGTTCATCAAGGGCAAGAACGGCAAGAAGGTCTCGGAGTACTTCCGCGACTTCATCGGCTGCCAGGAAGGCGTCGATGGCCCCGGCGAGACCCGCACCCTGCTCAAGGCCTTCAGTGACTTCGTCGAAAGCGAAGACTTGCCGGAAGACGATGCCCGGGAAAAAACCAAGACCCTGGTGGACTACGCCAGCAGCCAGGCCAAGCTCGGCGAGCCCATGGGCCTGGAAGAACTGTCCGAGTTGATCGACGAAGATCGCCCGAAAGCCTTCTACGACCACATCCGCAACAAGGACTACGGGTTGTCGCCGGAAATCCCGGCGGATAAACGCACCCTCAACCAGTTCCGTCGCTTCACCGGCCGCGCCGAAGGCTTGTCCATCAGCTTCGAAGCGCACTTGCTGGGCTCCAAGATCGAATATGACGAGGAAGCCGGTACGTTGATCATCAAGGGGTTGCCGACGTCCTTGACTGATCAGCTCAAGCGCCGTAACTAAATGCTCGCCGGGGTGCTGAAGAAATGCCTGCTGGTTCTGCTGGTGGTGGTGGCTTACCAGAACTGGGGCAAGATCGAGCGGGTGTTCAACCCGTCGCAGATGGTTTCAGAACAGATTCGCAGCAATGCCCGCGTGGTGCTGTATGCCACCGACTGGTGCGGCTACTGCAAGGCCACCCGACGGTTCCTGGATGAGAAAGGCGTGCCGTTTCGCGAGTTCGATATCGAGAAAGATGCCGAAGCACGCAAGGCCTACGAGGCACTGGGCGGCCGGGGAATTCCGATTCTCGATGTGAATGGCACGTTGATTCGTGGGTACGAGCCGGAGAATATTCTCAAGGCCTTGTCTGCCATCTAGTCATCGTGGCAAATCCCCTGTGGGAGCGAGCTTGCTCGCGATAGCGTTGGATCGGCGTGCATCAATGCTGGATGTGTCGCCGCCATCGCGAGCAAGCTCGCTCCCACAGGTCATTCGTCGCTCAGCGAGCCTCGATCCGAAACCCGAACCGCGGAAAGTGCACATGCACCACCCCGCCACGCTCATCTTCGCGACGCAGAATCAACTCTTCGCTACCCGCAAACAACAACTCCCCTGCCACCGGATCAACGCCATAGTCCGTCGCGGCGATGGTCACCTGCTGCCCTGCCGTGAACCCGTTCGGCTCTTCGAATGACTCATCCGGCAGCGCGGCCGGTGTCGCGTTGCGGGCAACGTCCAAAGCTTCTTCGGCACTTATCTGGCTCGACGCACCATGGCCGAAACCCAGCACCCGTGCCAACCATGCCGAAACGGCCGGATACGCGTCCACCAGCGGCGAGGTCACCGGGGTGCCCTTGAGGAACCACAGCGGATGGGCCATGGCGAAGTCGGCAATCGACGGATCACCCAACAGGAAATCGCCCTCCTCGCGCTGCAAGTGCTGCTCCAGGCGCGCCATGATCGTCGGCCACTGGTGCTTGGCCTGCTCGACAGGCAAGCGCGTGGTCGTACCGCCACTGAACAGCCCGGCGCGGTCGCTGATGAACGCCTTGATGGCTTCAGGCGATAGCTTGGCGAAACGCACCGCCACCGATTCAGGCTGGAACACCAGGCTCACCGCATGCTGAAACACCACCGAGTCGGCCCAGGCGGCAAAGGACGCAGCCAGCATTTCCCGGCCTTCGGGGAACAGGGCCGGCGAGGCTTTTTCCTGCTCCAGCCGTCGGGCGATCAGGGACGTGTCGCAATAGATGTCCGCGCCAATCTGCAATACCGGCGTCTTGCGATAGCCGCCTGTCAGTGCCGTCAGGTCAGGCTTGGGCATCATTGGCGGTATGCTCACCGAACGCCAGGACAGGCCCTTGAAGCCCAGCAACAGCCGGGCCTTTTCCGCGAAAGGAGACGTTGGGTAATGATGAAGAATCAGCTCTGACATGAGATTCGCCACTGCAGGAATGAAGTCTTGCAGCTTAGCGCGCCTGACCGGGCCAGCCTACCGGCCTGATAAAGGCCTATCAACCAGGCTGATGAAGCGACAGCGCACTGGCCACCAGGCATTCCTTGGCGCTTTTCTTGAGCTTTTTGATCAGTCGCTCCTGGCGCAGGGCCTCGCCCTTGTCGCGACAGGCCTCGGTATACACCAGGGCCACCGCCGGGCTGGACAGGAAGAAGCGCGCGCCCTTGCCGCTTTGATGCTTGGCGAAGCGCCGCACCGGGTCATCACTGATGCCGCAGTACAGCGAGCCATTGGCGGCCCGCACCAAGTAGACGAACCAGGGTTTGTCCGCTTCGGCGGGGCCTTGCGCAGGCAGATCGGGAGAGAGGTCGGCGGTCGTCACAAGATGTTCAACAGGTGGGCAAAGACAAGCCGCAATCTTATCAGCGACTGGCCTGGAACGCCCGCAACCCCTTCAGCGCCTGGGCTCTGACGGCGTTGCGCACCAGCGGCGTCCACCCCAGCAGCAGGCCCTTGGCGCCCAGCGCCTGGCGGGACCAGCGCCATAGATCGAAGCTGTCATGGTGCTCGCAGATCTTGCCATCGCGAAACACGAAGCGCGCCTGGATGTCGTTGATCACGATGTTGCCGGTCTGGCTGAACAGGTACGTCGCCACCCAGTGAGCACCGCCGGTACGCTCGTCGCTGCGCACGTTATCGAAGGTCAGGGAAAAGTCCTTGGCCCGGGTCGTCAACATGCGCCACATGTCGCCGGCATCGCGTCCGCGCAGCTCGCCAAACGCCGGATCGCTGAACAGCACGTCGTCGGTGTAGCAGGCGCTCATGGCGTCGGCGTCCAGGCGCTGGAAGGCCTGATAAAAACGGGTGATCAAGGCGTTGTGGGCATCACTCATGGACCGGCTCCGAAAAACGTTTCAGTAGGCCTGCACGATAATCTGCCAACGCATGGAAAACTATCGTCATTCGCCATGAAAATGATATCAACGAAGGTCGGTGACTCTTTCGCTTTCGACCCCGACGTACAGCGCCCGGCCTGCGCCGATGCCCGCGACGATCGCCCCCAGGCCAACCAGGCCGAAGATCCAGCCGAGGGCGTTCCAGCCCCCGGTCAAGTCGTGGACCACCCCCACCGCGAAGGGCCCCAGCGACGCCAGCGTATAACCGAAGCCCTGGGCCATGCTGGACAGGTTGGCGGCCACATGGGCATCCCGCGAACGCAACACGATCAGCGTGAGCGCCAGGCTGAATGTCGCGCCCTGCCCCAAGCCCAGCAATATCGCCCAGCCCCACAAGCCATCGATGGGGGCATAGAGGCAACCGAACAGCCCGCCCAGGGTCATGACCATGACGATCACGATGGCCAGGCGCTGGTCCTTGCCACGCGTGGCCAGCCAGGGCGCCGCGAGGGAGCTGATCAATTGCACGATGACCGAGCCGGACAGCACGAGCCCGGCCTGAGTCGGGGTCAGGCCACGTCCAATCAGGATCGAGGGCAGCCAGCCAAAGACGATATAGGCCAGTGACGATTGCAGCCCCATGTACAAGGTCACCTGCCAGGCCAGGGGATCACGCAGCAAGCCGCGGACCCGGTACGCCACCTGATGGGCGCCGTGTTTCTGGCCCACTTGCGGCAACCAGAACACCGCGGCCAGCAGCGCCGGGACCACCCAGAACCCCAGACCCAATGCCCAGCTGTGGCCAAGGTGTTCGCTCAACGGCACTGTCGCCCCGGCCGCCATCGCCGCGCCCAGGCACAGCGCCATGGTGTAGACACCGGTCATGGCGCCGGCCTGTTTGGCGAAGTCGCGTTTGACGATGCCCGGCAGCAGCACGCCGATCACGCCGATGCTCGCACCGGCCAGGATACTGCCGGCGAACAGCCCAACCTGACCGAACGCACTGCGCAGGACAATCCCGCCCGCCAGTGTCAGCAAGATCCCCAGCACCACGCGCTCGGCCCCGAAGCGCCGCGCCAGCACTGGCGCCAGCGGCGCGAACAGGCCCAGGCAAAGCACTGGCAACGTGGTCAGCAAACCGGCCTGGGCAGCCGACAGGCCAAGGCTTCTTGACACTTCGCTGAGCAACGGCGCCATG
The DNA here is from genome assembly GCF_900111955.1 of Pseudomonas sp. NFIX10. Taxonomy (NCBI): domain Bacteria; kingdom Pseudomonadati; phylum Pseudomonadota; class Gammaproteobacteria; order Pseudomonadales; family Pseudomonadaceae; genus Pseudomonas; species Pseudomonas sp. NFIX10. The sequence goes on from NZ_FOKH01000002.1 coordinate 59,336, forward strand.
CTCGACAACGCCGGACGCAGGTTCAGCGCCACCAGGATCAGCCCGAGCAGCAACAGCCAGGGCCGGCGCATCAACGGCTGACTCTGCTGGACCTGGGCGTCGTCGGCTTCGGCGTCGATCAACAATTCTTCAAGTTCGGCGGCGCGTTTGCACGCCGTCGTGGTGGCAGGGTCAAGCGAATCGCGGGACATGGAAAACTCGGGTTCAGGGTTCATTGATCAACTGCCGGCACAGGGCCTTGGCCTGCTCCGGGTCTTGGCGTTCGACCGCTTCGAGCATGTCGACGTGCAGGTCGAACACATGCTGATGGCGAGGGACAATATTGAGGCTCTGGCGCAACTGCGCGCCGATCACGCTGGAAAAGTAACGATAAAGCTCGCTGAGCGTTGGATTGTGCGCGGCATCCACCAGCAGGCGGTGGAACACCAGGTCGCAGGCGATGTAGTGCTCCAGGTCGCCGTGGTAATGCTCGCCACTGGCCTGGAGCGCCTTGCGCAAGGCCAGCAAGTCTTCTTCGGTGCGCCGCAGCGCGGCCAGGCCGATGGCCTCGACCTCGAGGATATGCCGGGTTTCCCGGGCCTGATCCAATGAACAGCGCGACAGCACCTTGAGGGTATCGAGCGGGTCCACCGTCGCCCGTACATAACTGCCGTCGCCCTGGCGGATCTCGATCAGCCCGGAAAACGCCAGCACACGCATGGCTTCGCGCACGGTATTGCGGCTGATACCCAGCTCGGCCACCAACTCGGGCTCGGTGGGCAAACGCTGGCCCACGATCCACACGCCATCACTGATGCGCTGGCGCAGTTGGTCCAGAGCTTGGTCGACCAAGGATCGCTTAATTAATGGAGAAATATCTGACACTAACCCACCCTTTCATCCAATCATAGGATGAATTTTCTGACATGTTAGTCAGCTTCGCGTAGGACGGCAACCGCCTAGGTCAACGGGAGGTAAAGAAACGAGATTTTCGATTAGTCAAAATTACCCTTTGAGGGTAATTTCAAGGACAAGGCACGCCGTTCTATGGAAAAGAACACACCCCACTACGCCTTGGCGGCGATACAGGCAGATGTCAGGCGGCTTAAAGGGAAAGCTTTCACCAGCACTGCAAAGAACACTGCTCGGACGCTCGGTTTAAACGTCTCGGACATGCAGCAGGTCATCCATGGGCTTGAGCGAAAACAGTTCTACAAATCGATGACCACCTATGACGATCATCGAGTCTGGCATGACGTCTACCACGCCAATTCACACGGCCTGCAGATTTACCTGAAGGTGACGTACCGCCCCAGCGGAGGCCCACCGGTCATTTCCTTCAAGGAGAAAAACTCATGAAACACCAGCAATGCTTCAGCTGTGGTGCCCCGGAAGGCATGTTGCATTTCGAAGGTCGCGGCGAAACCATGAGCGTCAAGGGACTGGAACGCCGGGTCGATGACTTGTCTGGCTGGGAATGTCAGATGTGCGGCGAAGTCGAGCTCGATTCAAGCTGCTCGGATCGCTACGACCACGCAGGTGATGAGCTGGTCAACGCGGCCAGGCGAATGATCGGCGAAGAGATCAAACATGTCCGGCGCAAACTGCATCTATCGCAAAAGGAAGCGGTACTGCTGCTATCGGGCGGTGGACACAATGCGTTTTCCCGCTACGAGCGCGGCGAGGTAGTGCCACCCAAGGCGTTGATCTTGCTGATGCGCCTGCTTGATCGCTATCCGCATTTGCTTGCCGATGTCCATGCCTTCGCTGAAGACGCAGACTTGCGACAATTCAAAACGACGGTGCACAAGGAACACGAGACCCTCACGGCTTGCTGAGCGGCCCATTAAAAACAAACCCGGAACACGTCCGGGTTTATTTCACTGCCTAAGACTGGATCAATGCAGAATCTGGCTCAGGAACAGCTTGGTGCGGTCGTTCTGCGGGTTGTCGAAGAAGTCGTTCGGCGCGGCCTGTTCGACGATTTCACCTTTGTCCATGAAGATCACGCGGTTGGCCACGGTGCGGGCGAAGCCCATTTCGTGGGTCACGCAGAGCATGGTCATGCCGTCTTCGGCCAGGCCAATCATGGTGTCCAGCACCTCTTTCACCATTTCCGGGTCAAGGGCCGAGGTCGGCTCGTCGAACAGCATGATTTTCGGTTTCATGCACAGGGCACGGGCGATGGCCACACGCTGTTGCTGACCGCCGGAGAGCTGGCCCGGGTACTTGTGCGCCTGCTCTGGAATGCGCACGCGCTCCAGGTAATGCATGGCGATTTCCTCGGCCTTGCGCTTGGGCATCTTGCGTACCCACATCGGCGCCAGGGTGCAGTTCTGCAGGATGGTCAGGTGCGGGAACAGGTTGAAATGCTGGAACACCATGCCGACTTCACGGCGGATCGCTTCGATCTGCTTGAGGTCGTTGGTCAGTTCCACGCCGTCGACCACGATGCGACCCTGCTGGTGCTCTTCCAGGCGGTTGAGGCAGCGGATGGTGGTGGACTTGCCGGAGCCCGACGGGCCGCACAGCACGATGCGCTCGCCCTGCTTGACGTTCAGGTTGATGTCTTTCAACACATGGAACTGGCCATACCACTTGTTGACGCCCTGCATCTGAATAATGCCTTCAGGGCTCACAGGCTGTTTGATCGCTTCACTCATAAACTACGCTCCTAACGCTTGTGGCCAGTGTCCAGCTTGCGTTCCAAATGCATGGAATAGCGGGACATACCAAAACAGAAAATCCAGAACACCAGGGCAGCGAACACATAGCCTTCGGTGGCCATGCCCAGCCATTTCGGGTCGGCGGCAGCTTGTTTCACGCTGTTGAGCAGGTCGAACAGGCCGATGATGATCACCAGGCTCGTGTCCTTGAACAACGCAATGAACGTGTTGACGATACCCGGGATCACCAGCTTCAGGGCTTGCGGCAGAATCACCAGGCCCATGCTGCGCCAGTACCCCAGGCCCATCGCCGCGGCCGCTTCGTACTGGCCCTTGGGAATGGCTTGCAGACCGCCACGCACCACTTCGGCCACGTAGGCCGACTGGAACAGGATCACCCCGATCAGTGCTCGCAGCAGCTTGTCGAAGTTCATGCCTTCGGGCAGGAACAGCGGCAGCATCACCGACGACATGAACAGCACCGTGATCAACGGCACACCGCGCCAGAACTCGATGAAGGTCACGCAGACCACCCGGATCGCCGGCATGTTCGAACGCCGGCCCAGGGCCAGGACGATGCCCAGCGGCAGTGCGCCGGCGATACCGACGGTGGCGATCACCAACGTCAGCATCAGGCCGCCCCACTGGCTGGTCGCCACGGCATCCAGACCGAAAACGCCACCGTGCAGCAGGCACCAGGCAATGATCGGGTACAGCACCAGGAAGCTCAGGCCGTAGATCGCCTTGCGCGGGAAGCGCGAGATGAACAGCGGCGCTACACCGAGTACCGCCAGCCACACGGTCAGGTCTACGCGCCAGCGCAGGTCCGTTGGGTAATAGCCGTACATGAACTGGCCGAAGCGCTGCTGGATGAACACCCAGCAGGCGCCCTCCTTCGTGCAGTCGGCGCGGGTGGTACCGACCCAGTTGGCGTCGAGGATCGCCCAATTCAGAATCGGTGGAATCACCAGGTAGATCAAGTAGAACGCAAACAACGTCAGCAAGGTATTGAGCCAGCTGGAGAACATGTTCGCGCGCATCCACGCCACCACGCCGATGCTGTTGCTCGGAGGGGGCATGTCAGGTTTGAAAGTATGGGATGTCATGCGCGTTTCCTCACCGCTCGATCAGCGCAATGCGCTTGTTGTACCAGTTCATCAGCAAGGAAATGCTGATACTGATCGCCAGGTACACACTCATGGTGATCGCGATCACCTCGATGGCCTGGCCGGTCTGGTTCAACACCGTACCGGCAAACAGCGAAACCATTTCCGGGTAACCGATACCGGCCGCCAGCGAAGAGTTTTTCGCCAGGTTCAGGTATTGGCTGGTCAACGGCGGGATGATCACGCGCAGGGCTTGCGGGATGATCACCTTGCGCAAGGTCGGACCGTTGCGCAGGCCCAGCGAGTGAGCCGCCTCGGTCTGGCCATGGCTGACCGACTTGATGCCCGAGCGCACGATCTCGGCGATGAACGCCGCGGTGTATACGGTCAAGGCCAGGGTCAAGGCCAGCAGCTCGGGAATCAGTACCCAACCACCGACGAAGTTGAAGCCCTTGAGCTGCGGCATCTCCCAATGCACGGGAGCGCCGAAGATCAACGCGCACAACGCCGGAATCACCAGGAACAGCGCCAGACCCACCCAGAATTTATGGAATGGCTCGCCGGTCGCTTCGAAACGCTTGTTGGCCCAGCGGGTCATCAGCACGATGGCGACAATCGCCAGCACGACACTGGCCACGAACGGCCAGAATCCGTCTGCCACCAGCGCTGCCGGCATGTTCAAGCCGCGGCTGCTGACAAAGAAGGTGTCGCCGAAGTTATGGCTGTTGCGCGGCCCCGGCATGGTCAGGAACACCGCGAAATACCAGAACAGGATCTGTAGCAGCGGTGGGATGTTGCGGAAAACCTCGACATACACGGTCGCCACTTTGGCAATGATCCAGTTTTTCGACAGTCGGGCCACGCCGACAATGAAACCAAGGATTGTTGCCAGGATCACGCCGATGAACGTCACCAGCAGCGTGTTGAGCAACCCGATGACAAAGACGCGGGCATAGCTGTCCGCTTCGGTGTAGTCGATCAGGTGTTGGGCAATGCCGAACCCGGCACTGCGCTCCAGGAAGCCGAAACCGGAGGTGATGCCCCGGTGCTGGAGGTTGGTCTGCGTGTTGTCGAACAGAAACCAGCCCAGCGAAATGACCGCCACGATGGTGACGATCTGAAATACCCACGCACGCACTCGTGGATCGCTGAGGCTGAGCCTCTGCTTAGGTGCGCCGATTGAATTTTGCATGAAGTGCCCCGCAAGGAATGGAACAGAACATCACCCGGTGGTTGGCCCACCGGGTGATAGAACCATCAGCGCACTGGTGGTGCGTATTGAATGCCGCCAGCGTTCCACAAAGCGTTCAGGCCGCGGTCGATTTCCAGCGGAGTGCTCTTGCCGAGGTTGCGCTCGAACATTTCGCCGTAGTTACCGACTTGCTTGACGATTTGCACGACCCAGTCCTTCGGCAGTTTCAGGTCCTTGCCGTATTCACCGTCGGCACCCAGCATACGGGCGACGTCCGGGTTCTTGGTGGACTTGGCTTCGGCTTCGACGTTCTTCGAAGTCACGCCAGCTTCTTCAGCGTTGAGCAGGGCGTAGCCGGTCCAGCGGACGATGGCCAGCCACTCGTCGTCGCCATTACGCACGACTGGGCCCAGTGGCTCCTTGGAAATGGTTTCCGGCAGGACCACGTAGTCCTTCGGCGCAGCCAGCTTGCTACGTTGGGCGAACAGTTGGGACTTATCGGACGTCAGCACGTCGCAACGACCGGACTCCAGCGACTTGGCGCTTTCATCGGAGGTGTCGAAAGTGATCGGGGTGTACTTCAGGCCGTTGCCACGGAAGTAGTCGGAAACGTTCAGTTCGGTGGTGGTACCGGCCTGGATGCAAATGGTTGCACCATCCAGTTCCTTGGCGCTCTTGACGCCCAGCTTGTTGTTAACCAGGAAGCCAATACCGTCGTAATAAGTGATGAAGCCTGGGAATTTCAGGCCCATGCCCGCGTCACGGGAGCTGGTCATGGTGGTATTGCGCGAGAGCATGTCGATTTCGCCCGATTGCAGGGCGGTGAAGCGCTCCTTGGCGTTCAACTGGCTGAACTTGACCTTGTTCGCATCGCCAAATACCGCAGCGGCAACGGCGCGGCAGAAGTCAGCGTCGATACCGACGATCTTGCCGGTCGAATCAGGTACCGAGAAACCCGGCAGGCCATCACTCACACCGCATTGCACAAAACCTTTCTTCTTCACGGCATCCAGGGTTGCACCCGCCTGAGCGAACCCGCTGACACCGAGTACTGCTGCTGCAGTCACGACTGCCAGGGTGGATTTCAGTAACTTCATTCAAACCTCCAGTTTTGCTCTTGTTGTGTCGGAGCTCGAGTCCTGTCGCACCCTTTTGAGGCATTGCCGACCCTTGTTGGCTTTTTTTAGGGTCAACCGACGTCTGGACCTTCGCTATGAGTCTAATAATGAGAATGTCCGTAAACAGTGGTCATCCCCATCTCTCACCAATCGGCCGAACGGGCTGTAGCCCTTCACGTTCGCGAAGCCCGTAGCGGCTGCTGGCGAACATTCATCACCGGATTTCTGATATCCCATGCGACGCGTCTAACTGATAGTGTTACCGCGCAGCGTAAGAATCATCACTCAGCTACACCCATAGCAAAGCCCGTACCAGACCGCTACGCTTGGGCCATCTAGAACACGTCAAGACAAAAACTTTCAGCTTTGCGACATCTAATTAACTGAGGCACCGGGAGCGCACTGTAATCACGCACTGATTGGGCGCACCCGCACAGATTTGGAGCACGACCATGACCGACCCCTTGATTCTCGAGCCCAGCGGCACTGTTGACGCGTGCGTTATCTGGCTCCACGGCCTGGGCGCCGATCGTTATGATTTCCTGCCGGTGGCCGAAATGCTGCAGCAAAAACTGCTCACCACACGTTTCGTTCTACCCCAGGCGCCGACCCAGCCAGTCACGATCAACGGCGGCTATGAGATGCCCAGTTGGTACGACATCCGCGCCTTGAGCCCGGCGCGGGCCATTGATGAACAACAACTCGAAGCCTCGGCACAACGGGTCATCGACCTGGTCGAAACCCAGCGAGCCAGCGGAGTAGACGCCTCGCGGATTTTCCTTGCCGGTTTTTCCCAAGGAGGCGCGGTGGTCTATCACACCGCCTTCGTGAAATGGCAGGGGCCACTGGGCGGCGTGATCGCGCTGTCTACTTATGCACCGACGTTCAGCGATGAACTGCAATTGTCGGCCAGCCAGCAACGCATTCCAGTCCTGGCCCTGCACGGCCAATACGACGAAGTGGTACTCAACCCGATGGGCCGGACCGCAAAAGAGTATTTAAAGCAGCATGGTGTCACCGTGACATGGCAGGAATACCCAATGGGCCACGAAGTGTTACCCGAGGAGATTCATGACATCGGCACCTGGCTGGCCGAACGGTTGCGCTAAGAGGCCAAACGCCACGCCGGTCCTTTGACGATCCCACTACGCCGCGCCCGTTTCTTGCATTACACTGGCCGGCGTACATTCCTTAACCAATCGATGAGATGACCGTGCTCAAAGCACTCAAGAAGATGTTCGGTAAAAGCGAGGCCGAGCAACTCGCGCCTGGCTCCACTGCGCCGACCCACGGCCCGAGCCGTACCGATGCGCAACAACCGCGCCGGACGGCCCCCGTCGCACAGGCGAAAAAAGAACCCGTCGCCCAGCCTGTTACGCCCCCCGAGCCCGAGACACCACGCAACGAAGCCCCCCGGCCGCGCCGCGAACGCGCACCGAAACCGCCGGTCGTCGCCTGGAAACTCGAGGACTTCGTCGTAGCACCCCAGGAAGGCAAGACGCGCTTCCATGACTTCAAGCTCGCCCCGGAACTGATGCATGCCATCCAGGACCTGGGTTTCCCATATTGCACGCCGATCCAGGCGCAGGTGCTGGGCTTCACCCTCGCCGGCAAAGACGCCATCGGTCGCGCCCAGACCGGCACCGGCAAGACCGCCGCGTTCCTGATTTCCATTATTACCCAGTTGCTCCAGACCCCGCCGCCCAAGGAACGCTACATGGGCGAACCACGGGCGCTGATCATCGCGCCGACTCGCGAGCTGGTGGTGCAGATCGCCAAGGACGCCGCCGACCTGACCAAGTACACCGGCCTGAACGTCATGACGTTCGTGGGCGGCATGGATTTCGACAAGCAGCTCAAGCACCTCGAAGCCCGCCATTGCGACATCCTGGTCGCCACGCCGGGCCGTCTGCTGGACTTCAACCAGCGCGGCGACGTGCACCTGGACATGGTCGAAGTGATGGTGCTGGACGAGGCCGACCGCATGCTCGACATGGGCTTCATCCCGCAAGTGCGCCAGATCATTCGCCAGACCCCACCCAAAAGCGAACGCCAGACCTTGCTGTTCTCCGCTACCTTCACCGAGGACGTGATGAACCTGGCGAAGCAGTGGACCACCGACCCGGCCATCGTCGAGATCGAAGCCGAGAACGTCGCCAGCGAAAACGTCGAGCAACATATCTACGCAGTCGCCGGTGCCGACAAGTACAAGCTGCTCTACAACCTGGTCAACGACAACGGTTGGGAGCGCGTGATGGTGTTCGCCAACCGCAAGGACGAAGTGCGGCGCATCGAAGAACGCCTGGTGCGCGATGGCGTCAACGCGGCCCAACTGTCGGGCGATGTGCCACAGCACAAGCGCATCAAGACCCTCGAAGGTTTCCGCGAGGGCAAGATCCGCGTGCTGGTGGCCACCGACGTGGCCGGTCGCGGCATCCACATCGACGGGATCAGCCATGTGATCAACTTCACCCTGCCGGAAGTGCCGGATGACTACGTGCACCGTATCGGCCGTACCGGGCGTGCAGGCGCCGCGGGTGTATCCATCAGCTTCGCCGGTGAGGATGACTCCTATCAGTTGCCGTCCATCGAGGCGCTGCTGGGAAAAAAGATCAATTGCGAAACCCCGCCGACACATCTGCTTCGCCCGGTTGAGCGCAAGCGCTCCTGACCGTCGCGACAACGAACAAAAAGCGCAGCCCTGAAGGCTGCGCTTTTTTTTCGCCCGGGATTGCCCGAATAAACTAAAGTCCATAATAGACAAATTAGTTTAAAAACAGGAACGTGCCTCGCTCACCGGCCTGGACCCGCGCCTGCAAATCGCCGACACCCTCGAAACGGCGCTGCACGACGCCGACGTGGTGATGCTCTGCACTTCGTCCGCCAAAGCTGTGCTCGACCCGCAGACTTTGGACAAACCGGCGCTGATCACCTCCATCAGCACCAACGCCCCGCGCGCCCATGAAATACCGCCTCAGCGCCTCAATGATATGGACGTGTTCTGCGATTATCGTCAGACCACGCCGGACTCGGCTGGTGAAATGTTGAACGCTGGCGAACAGCACGGCTGGGAGGCGTCGCGTATCGTCGGCGACTTGCCTGAATTGCTCAGCGAACACGTGGCGCGTCCCGACTACCAACGCCACATGTTCTTCCGCTCCATCGGCCTGGGGCTGGAGGATGTTGCGCTGGCGAATGCGCTGTACCGACTTCGCACCTGACACACCACATCCCCTTGTGGGAGCGAGCTTGCTCGCGATGGCGGTGGGTCAGTCACCACCCATGTCGACTGTCAGGCCGCCATCGCGAGCAAGCTCGCTCCCACAGTTTTTCCAGAGTCCTGGCAATGTGCTCTACAGGAGAGCTTCATGACCTCAGCAGACTTCATCATCATCGGCGGCGGCATTGCCGGTGCTTCCACCGGTTACTGGCTGGCGCCCCATGGCCGGGTGATTGTGCTCGAACGCGAGTCCCATCCGGCCTATCACTCCACCGGACGTTCGGCGGCGCTGTACTCCGCCGCCTACGGCACCCCGCAGGTGCGGGCGCTGACCCAGGCCAGCCGGGATTTTTTCGACGCCCCGCCGGCCGGCTTCTGCGAGCACCCGTTGCTGAGTCCACGGGGCGAGATGACCGTGGATTTCACCGGCGACCCGGCCGAGCTGAACAACCAGTACCTGAGCGCCAAGGCCACGGTGCCGCAGATGCAACTGCTCAGCGCCGATGAAGCCTGTGTGCGGCTGCCGATCCTGCGGCGGGACAAGGTCCACGGGGCGATCCATGACCCGACAGCCTGCGACATCGACACCGACGCCCTGCACCAAGGCTACTTGCGCGGTATTCGCCGCAATGGCGGTGAAGTGCACACCGACAGCGAAGTGCTGGGCCTGAGCCGCGACGACCAGGGACTTTGGCAAGTGAAGACAGCCAGCCAACGCTTCACCGCCGCCATCGTGATCAACGCCGCCGGTGCCTGGGCCGATCAGGTGGCCGACCTGGCTGGCGCCCGGAAGCTGGGGCTGCAACCCAAGCGGCGCGCGGCATTCATCTTCGCCGGCCCCGAAGGCGTGGATATCCATGACTGGCCGATGCTGGTGAGCTTGGACGAATCCTTCTACATGAAGCCCGACGCCGGCATGTTCCTCGGCTCGCCGGCGAACGCCGACCCGGTGGAGCCTCACGACGTTCAGCCGAAAGAGCTGGACATAGCCATGGGCATCTACCAGATCGAAGAAGCCACCACCCTGACCATCCGCCGCCCGACCCGGACCTGGGCCGGATTCCCTGTCATGACCGCTTCGCCCTCCGATCCGGCGCTGGAGAACTTCCGCACCATCGCCGACGCCATCGCCACGCTGTTCTACCCCCACGCCGAAGTGGTGCTGCACGACCTGCGCAGCCAGAAAGTCGATTACATCGCCAATAACCGGTCCAAGCGCGAGATTAGCGATGACTCGTCCCTGGAAGACATGCTCAGTGAGGACATCAGCGAACGTAACATCGGGCCGTACGAGAAACTGAACTGGGACGGACAGAAGATTCGCAGCCTCAGCAGCGGGCGCCTTCAAGGACAAGAGCGCGTCCAACTATGTGGCCAATGTGCTGAATATGGGGCGGGCGACGGTGTACAAGCATTTGAAGGAGCTGAAGAGCTGAGGTTCTGAGTTGCCTGGTCTGGCCTCATCGCGAGCAAGCTCGCTCCCACAAGGGATCCTTGGTGCATGAAGATCCAGTGTGGGAGCGAGCTTGCTCGCGATCACGGACTCGTGGCTTGCGAAAAACTACAGGGGGGACTTACTGCTTCCAGCGATCCGCCGCCGCATGATCACTGTCCCGCCCTTCAACCCAGCGCGGGCCGTCGACGGTGTTTTCCTTTTTCCAGAACGGCGCACGGGTCTTGAGGTAGTCCATGACAAAGGCGCAGGCGTCGAACGCCGCCTGGCGATGGGCACTGGCGGCCGCGACGAAGACTATCGGCTCGCCCGGTTCCAGGGCACCGATGCGGTGCAGCACTTCCAGCTTGAGCAACGGCCAGCGCTGCTCGGCCTCGCTGGCGATCTTGCCCAAGGCCTTTTCAGTCATGCCCGGATAGTGCTCCAGAAACATCCCGGACACATCGAGGCCGTCATTGAAGTCGCGCACGTAACCGACGAAGCTCACCACCGCCCCCACGCCGACATTGGCCGCGTGCATCGCGTTGACTTCGACGCCCGGGTCGAACGGTTCGGCCTGCACACGAATCGCCACGGCTCAGCCTCCGGTCACGGTAGGAAAAAACGCCACTTCGTCACCGTCCGCCAGGGGCTCGTCGAGCTGGCACAGGTCTTCGTTGCGTGCGCACATCAGGTTCTGCTCCTTCAGCACATCAGCACCGTCACGCTGGGCAAGCAGCACGCGCACGTCGTCGACCGTGGCGAACTCGCCTTCCACCTTTACCGCATCCACACCAAGCGCTTCACGATAACGGGCAAAGAACTTCACGGTAATCTTCATGACGCATCCGCCTGGAAGTGGCCGCTCTTGCCGCCGAGTTTTTCCAGCACCCGTACGCCTTCGATCGTCATGCCCCGATCCACGGCCTTGCACATGTCGTAAATGGTCAGCGCCGCAACGCTGGCGGCGGTGAGGGCTTCCATCTCCACGCCGGTCTGGCCCGACAGCTTGCAGCGGGCGACGATGCGCACCCGCTCCTCTCCTTCGGCCGTGAGTTCGACCTTGACGCTGGTGAGCAGCAACGGATGGCAGAGCGGAATCAGGTCGCTGGTTTTTTTCGCGGCCTGGATACCGGCGATGCGCGCGACGGCGAACACATCGCCCTTGGGGTGACCGCCGCTGACGATCATCTGCAGCGTGGCGGGCAGCATGCGCACAAAGGCCTCGGCCGTGGCTTCACGGAACGTCACGGCCTTGTCGGTCACATCGACCATGTTGGCGCGACCTTGGGAATCGAGATGGGTCAGCACAGGGTTACTCCTGATCGGGAGCCTCGATTGTAAACCTGTGGGTCAGATTCCGGCAGGGTTGATTGTCGCACCCCACTTGCGTATCGGATTCGAAAGTCAGCGCAAAACCTTGTGGGAGCGAGCTTGCTCGCGATGGCGGTGGGTCAGACACTTATTTTTTATCTGATGCACCGTCATCGCGAGCAAGCTCGCCCCACAGTTTTTTTTACAGCCATAACAAACCGGGCGGCTTGAAGGCCGCCCGGTTTGGCTGGGGTTACAGGTGGGATTCGGCGTATTCGGCCAGGATCGAGCGCGGTACGCCCTGCAGGGTGATGTGGACCCCGTTGGGGAAGTCCTTGAAGCGTTCGGTCAGGTAGGTCAGCCCGGAGCTGGTCGCGGACAGGTAAGGGGTATCGATCTGCGCCAGGTTACCCAGGCACACCACTTTGGAACCGGCGCCGGCACGGGTGATGATGGTTTTCATCTGGTGCGGGGTCAGGTTCTGGCATTCGTCGATCAGGATCAGGCTCTGCTGGAAGCTGCGCCCGCGAATGTAGTTGAGGGATTTGAACTGCAACGGCACTTTGCTGAGGATGTAGTCGACGCTGCCATGGGTACTTTCGTCATCCATGTGCAAGGCTTCGAGGTTGTCGGTGATCGCCCCCAGCCACGGTTCCATTTTCTCCGCCTCGGTGCCGGGCAGGAAACCGATCTCCTGGTCCAGGCCCTGCACGCTGCGGGTGGCGATGATGCGCCGGTAGCGCTTGCTGACCATGGTCTGCTCGATGGCGGCGGCCAGGGCCAGGATGGTCTTGCCGGAACCGGCGGCGCCGGACAGGTTGACCAGGTGGATATCCGGGTCGAGCAAGGCGAACAGGGCCAGGCTCTGGTAGATGTCGCGAGGCTTGAGGCCCCAGGCTTCCTGGTGCAGCAGCGGTTCCTGGTGCAGGTCGAGGATCAGCAGTTTGTCGACCTGGATTTCCTTGATCCAGCCGACGAAGCCTTGTTCATCGATGATGAACTCGTTGATGTGCACGGCCGGCAGGTTGTCGATCAGTTGTACCTGGTGCCAGGTGCGGCCATGGTCCTGGCGAGTCTCGACCTTGCTCACACGGTCCCAGAAGGAGCCGGTCATGGTGTGGTAGCCGTTGGGCAACAGCGAGACGTCGTCAACCAGTTGGTCGGTGCTGTAGTCCTCCGCCGCGATCCCGCAGGCGCGGGCCTTGAGGCGCATGTTGATGTCTTTGGTCACCAACACCACGGACTGGTCCTTGTTGCGCGCGTGCAGGTCGATCAACTGGTTGATGATGATGTTGTCGTTCAGGTGTTCAGGCAGCACCAGGTTGGGCTCGGTGCGCTTGCTCATCAGGATCGAAAGCAAGCCCTTGGGACCACTTTTGCCGCGCTGGATCGGCACGCCGAGCTCAACGTCTTCCGGGGAGGCATCCCCCAGGGTCTTGTCGATCAGGCGGATCGCCTGCCGGCATTCGGCCGCAACGCTGTGGTGCCCGCTCTTGAGCTTGTCCAGCTCCTCAAGCACGGTCATCGGGATGGCGACGTGGTGTTCTTCGAAGTTCAGGAGCGCGTTTGGATCGTGGATCAATACGTTGGTATCGAGTACATAGAGGATTGGCTGGTTGGAGGAAAGGCTACGTCCGTGGTCATCCATACTCGGTCACCTATCTGGGGGCCATTCGACGCAATACCGTGACAGTGCTGCGCCTCGAGGTAGCCACCGAATTCACCCGCGAGGGTTCAGGTGAACTGCACACAATCTGGGTCTTGGAAGACGCCACCTGTGTTGCAGGTTTCGGCGGTCTGACTTCTTGATACTCCAAAAACCATGACAGGAAAAAGCACTTTGACGCTTTTTTGAAGTTTATTTTTCAGAGTGACGAATAACCCTTGGCGTACCGCCGTCGCACCGTTAAAGTCGGAAGTCCGGTCGTCATGAATGTGTCCCGGATTTTCCTCCTTCCCCAATGTTTCCGGGCTTTTCCCGGTTTCAGCGAAACGCCTCCTGACAGTCCGCCCACCCGATCCCGCTCTGAGCCGTCTGCGCCATGAGCCAGGGCAACGCCGTTTTCACCCCATCCTGCTTGGCGTTGAAATTGATCACCCCGTGGCGCCACAGCAGCATCAGGGTCAGCACACGCTGGGCGCTTTGCTCAGGCTTGAGCCGATTGCCGCTGTCCTGGGGATCGATGTCCCACAGCGCCACCTGCAGGCCCTGCTGCCGGAAAAATCCTTCGGCATCGCCACGCCGCTGGCCTTGGGGCGGGCGGAACAGCGGCACGTAGTTCTCGGGCAGCTTGCCCTTGACCAGTTCGACACTGCGCCGGACCGAATCCTGCCAATCCTGCCAATGACTGTGGGAGCGGAATTCCCAGCCCTGCACACCCACGCACTGGCCCGCATACAACGCCTGGAGACTGTTGACCGAGCGCTCTTCCAACCGCGCCTGGATGTCCTTGCCCAGCACGAAGAAGGTGCCGTTCATGTTCGCCTTGCGCAGGTAGTCGGTCAGCCACGGGGTGTTGTCCGGCACGACATTGGCTGCGCTGTCGAAGGTCAACAGGAACAGCCGGTCGTTCATCTCCTCGCCGTTGCGCTCGTATTCGCCAAAACGGGCGATTTCACTGCTGGTTTGCGGAAAAAGCGCGGCTTTGCGTAGCAGTTCATCACGATATTGCGTATGAAAGATCTGGCTCGGTGCCGCCCATTTGATGTAGTAGGAGTCGTCATCGAGATGGAACCTGCGGGCCTCTTCACGCAGGGTCGCCATGTCCTCGACCAGGTAACAGAAGGACGCGTCCTGATCGCAACTGCGCTGGGCGAAGTTGTAGTTGCTCAGCAACCGTTGCCACAGCCGGGCGCGAAGGGCGTCGATCGCGGCCATATTGACCGTGCGCAGCCCCAGGTACTGCTTGAGCGCGATTTCGTCCATGGCATCGACGTCCAGCAAGCCCCGGGCGAACATCAGGATCTCGGCCCGCGAGGCCACGTCGAACAGCGTCGGGCTGGTGAGTTGTTCCGGCCAGGTCGTGCGGTCCAGGGTGGCGACGTCGTTGGGCGCCGCGAGGGCGCCGAAGCTCAACAGCCAGGCCGATAACACAAGGGCGATGCGCAAAAGGGATGTCTCCATAACGAAACCCGCGCGGCATCATAGCCGATCCTGGGGTAATCCCCTTGCGATCGGTGGACTTGGGGAACAGACCTGTGGGAGCAAAGCTTGCTCGCGATGCAGGCGACACGGTCATTTAGACTGCGTCATCGTTCATCGCGAGCAAGCTTTGCTCCCACAGACTTTGCTCCCACAACTCCCTCGCCACAAAAGCCCATCAATGCTCGCCCATCCATCACCTATTGCCTCGATAGCTGGAGTCCACCCGGACAACCCCCTAGAATCGCCGGACCTTCAAGGAGACGATTGCATGCTGATGGTGATTTCCCCCGCCAAGACCCTCGATTACGAAACACCGCCGGCCACCGCGCGCTTTACCCAGCCGCAGTACCTGGATCACTCCCAGGAGCTGATCGAACAACTGCGCGCACTCTCGCCGGCACAGATCAGCGAATTGATGCACGTCTCCGACAAGATCGGCGGCCTCAATGCCGCGCGATTCGGCAGTTGGACGCCAGCGTTCACCCCAGCCAACGCCAAGCAGGCGCTGCTGGCCTTCAAGGGTGACGTGTACACCGGCCTCGATGCGCAAAGCTTCGGCGAAGCCGACTTCGACTATGCCCAGCAGCACTTGCGCATGCTCTCGGGGCTCTATGGCCTGCTGCGCCCACTGGACCTGATGCAACCCTATCGCCTGGAGATGGGCACGAAGCTGGCCAACGCCCGCGGCAAGGACCTGTATGCCTTCTGGGGCACGCGCATCAGCGAATGGCTGAACGAAGCCCTGGCCGAACAAGGCGATGATGTCCTGTTGAACCTGGCGTCCAATGAATACTTCTCGGCGGTCAAGCGCAGCGCACTGAAAGCGCGCGTCATCAATACCGAATTCCGCGACTTGAAAAATGGCCAGTACAAGATCATCAGCTTCTACGCCAAAAAGGCCCGGGGCCTGATGAGTCGTTTCGTCATTGAAGAGCGTATCAACGACCCCGCGGCACTCCGCCAATTCGATGTTCAGGGTTATCGCTTCAATGCACTACAGTCGAGCCAGGACAAACTAGTGTTCTTGCGCGATCATGCTCCCGAATAAGGCATAACCTTATATCGCCCCTGATCGGGGGCTTCGATCAAGCCCCGATCTGTCATCTTAGTTCCCGCCTGTTTCGCCAGTTTCATGACGTCAATTAATCGCCCTACTCCCCCTCTAACTTTTCTTTCACTCGACACTCGTCAGTTTTTTGCGTAGTGGCACCAAATTTTTTTATCGGTAGTGGCACAAAACCATCTATCCCTCCTAACTCCCCATTAATAAAGGATGAAACGGCAAGTGCCATCATATTGAGGGCAGTGCCATCTTGGATAATATTTCGAAAAATTTCGAAAATCGCGATGAGCGGATCGGAACTATGTGAAATTGCACGGCTCATACCACCCGTAACGATTCTCACGGAGCGTGTAAGAGATGACTTACATAGGCCGTCGACCAAAGTAACCAAGTTGTCATGGCAATTTAGCGAAACGGTCGCCTATTTGGATCCATCTTATAAAGGACAGGAGATAACGCACCATTACTATCCCCTACAAGGCCAAGGCTGCGCCCCTATTAACGTGCTCACCCGAGCACATAAGCTTCTGATTTTGTGGGCTTTTGCCAGGGATCAGAGGTGAGAGACTTTTTGCACGAGCGTTCTTGATTTACAGGGACTGGCTGCATAACAGGGCAGGTCATAACAACTAGGCCGCTTTGCGCACAACTTGAGTGCACTTATTTAGACACTCGGAACTTAAGTATGCCTGCACACGGCACTGTGGCGCCTGCATTCCACACTTCCGAGTGCTCGATGACCGCTGAACACTATTAACTCCGGCCATTTAATGGCGTGAAAACAGAGGTAAATGCGATGCGCATTAGCATATTTGGTTTGGGTTACGTCGGTGCAGTATGTGCCGGTTGCCTGTCTGCACGGGGCCATGATGTAGTTGGCGTGGATGTCGCCAAAGACAAAATCGACATGATCAACGCCGGCAAATCGCCGATCGTTGAACCGGGTCTTGGTGAGCTATTGGCGCAAGGCATTCAAACTGGCCGACTGCGCGGCACGACCAACTTCGCCGAGGCAATTCGCGATACTGACCTGTCGATGATCTGCGTCGGTACACCGAGCAAAAAGAATGGCGACCTTGAACTGAACTACATCGAAGCGGTGTGCCGCGAGATTGGTTTTGTCCTGCGTGACAAGACTACCCGCCACACTATCGTAGTTCGCAGCACCGTATTGCCGGGCACCGTGGCAAACGTTGTCATCCCGATTCTCGAAGACTGCTCCGGCAAGAAAGCCGGCGTCGATTTCGGTGTCGCGGTCAACCCTGAGTTCCTGCGTGAAAGCACCGCGATCAAGGACTACGACCAACCGCCGATGACCGTTATCGGTGAGTTCGACACCGCCTCCGGCGACGTCCTGCAGTCGCTGTACGAAGAGCTCGATGCGCCGATCATCCGCAAGGACATCGCCGTCGCCGAGATGATCAAGTACACCTGCAACGTGTGGCACGCCACCAAGGTGACCTTCGCCAACGAGATCGGCAACATTGCCAAGGCCGTCGGCGTCGATGGGCGTGAAGTGATGGAAGTGGTCTGCCAGGACAAGACCCTGAACCTGTCCCAGTACTACATGCGCCCAGGCTTCGCCTTCGGCGGCTCCTGCCTGCCCAAGGATGTTCGCGCCCTGACCTACCGCGCCGGCGCCCTGGATGTGGAAGCGCCGCTGCTCAACTCGCTGATGCGCAGCAACGAGTCCCAGGTGCAGAACGCTTTCGACATCGTCTCCAGCCACGACAAGCGCAAAGTCGCCCTGTTGGGCCTGAGCTTCAAGGCCGGCACCGACGACCTGCGCGAAAGCCCGCTGGTGGAACTGGCGGAAATGCTGATCGGCAAGGGTTTCGACCTGAAGATCTACGACAGCAACGTCGAATACGCCCGCGTCCACGGTGCGAACAAGGATTACATCGAGTCGAAGATTCCTCACGTCTCGTCCTTGCTCAACGCCGACTTCGACTCGGTGATCGACAGCTCCGACATCATCATCCTGGGTAACCGCGACGAGAAGTTCCGCGCGCTGACCGAAAACGTCCCGGAAGGCAAGCAGGTCATCGACCTGGTCGGCTTCATGTCCAAGGCCACCAACCCGAGTGGCCGGACCGAAGGCATCTGCTGGTAAGTCTGTTTGCCGGCCGGGGCATGCCCCGGCCGGCCTTTCGCCTGCCTTAACCCATCGGGCCGCCCACAAGGCCCGCCCGAGATAGAGACGGATGCAGATTATGCACAGGCTAAAGCACGGCCTGCTTCAGGCCGCCGGTTGGCTGTTTTACTTGAGTTTATTGATGGGCATCGCCATGGCGCTGCCCACGTCCACGTTCGACTCCGAATCCAAGGACTTCATCTTCCTGATCGGCGCCGTGGGCATCTGGCGTTACTCCATGGGAGCAACGCATTTCGTGCGCGGCATGATCTTCCTGTACATCGTCTACCCACACCTGCGCCGCAAGGTCCGCAAGCTGGGCAAGGCGGCGGATCCGTCCCACGTGTACCTGATGGTCACCAGCTTCCGGATCGATGCGCTGACCACTGCCCAGGTGTATGGCTCGGTGATCCGCGAGGCCATCGACTGTGGGCTGCCCACCACCGTGGTCTGCTCCATCGTGGAAATGTCCGACGAATTGCTGGTCAAGAGCCTCTGGACCCGCATGAACCCACCTGAGCGGGTCAAGCTGGACTTCGTGCGTATCCCTGGCACCGGCAAGCGTGACGGCCTGGCCTACGGCTTCCGCGCCATCTCCCGCCACCTGCCGGACGACCGCGCCGTGGTCGCCGTGATCGATGGCGACACCGTGCTCGCCGAAGGCGTCGTGCGCAAGACCGTGCCGTGGTTCCAGCTGTTCGGCAACGTCGGCGGCCTGACAACCAACGAGTTCTGCGAAGTGCGCGGCGGCTACATCATGAGCGAGTGGCACAAACTGCGCTTCGCCCAGCGGCACATCAACATGTGCTCCATGGCCTTGTCCAAGCGTGTGCTGACCATGACCGGGCGCATGTCGGTGTTCCGCGCCACCGTGGTCACCAACCCGGACTTCATCGCCGACGTGGAAAGCGACTCGCTGCAACACTGGCGCCTGGGCCGCTTCAAGTTCCTGACCGGTGACGACAAGTCGAGCTGGTTCAGCCTGATGCGCCTGGGCTACGACACGTTCTACGTGCCCGATGCGGCGATCAACACCGTCGAGCATCCGCCGGAGAAGAGCTTCATCAAGGCCAGCCGCAAGCTGATGTTCCGCTGGTACGGCAACAACCTGCGGCAGAACTCCCGGGCACTGGGTCTGGGCATGCGCCGTCTGGGCCTGTTCACCTCGGTGGTGCTGTTCGACCAGCGCGTGTCGATGTGGACCTCGCTGCTGGGCCTGACCGTAGCACTGATCGCCAGCTTCAAGTACGGCACCGCGTTCATCCTGGTGTACCTGCTGTGGATCGGCATCACCCGGTTGCTGCTGACCCTGTTGCTGTCGTGCTCCGGACACCGGATCGGCCCTGCCTACCCGGCGATTCTCTATTACAACCAGATCGTCGGCGCGTTGGTGAAGATCTACGTGTTCTTCCGCCTTGACCAGCAGTCCTGGACCCGCCAGCCCACCTCACTGACCCGTGATCTCGCCAGCTTTCAACGTTGGTTCAACACTTGGTCGTCTCGGACCATGACCTTCTCCGCCGGCAGCATTTTTGTCGCCGTGCTGCTGACGATGGTCTGACCGGACTTGAATGAATTAACTAGGAAATCGCCCCTATGAACACCGCCGTGAATGTCAACGTAGTGCATGAATCCGAAGCCCAGCGCCAACATGCCCGGGTCAAAATCCCGGCCAAGCTGCGCTTCTTCGGCCCCGACCGTACGCCCATGGAAGTCAAGGTCCTGGACCTGTCCGCCGGTGGGCTGTGCTTCAACGCCGGCCAACTGCCGCTCAAGGTTGGCGAGACCTACAAGGCTCGCCTGCAGTTCGTGATCGACAACCTTGGCCTGGCCATGGACGTGGAGTTGCAGATCCGCTCCTACGACCGCCAGACCGGCCGCACCGGTTGCCAGTTCCAGAACCTGGAGCCGCGGGACATCTCGACACTGCGTCACATCATCACCTCGCACCTGGCCGGCGACATCGTCGGTGTCGGTGACGTGCTGGCGACCCTGCAGCGCGACAACTTCACCAAGGCCCGCAAACAGAAAGACGAAAACGGTGGCATGAGTGCCTTGGGTCGCCTGCGCGCCGTGACCTTCAGCCTGGGGGTCTTCGTCGTTGGCCTGGCGGCGTTCGGTTTCATCTTCAAGTCGGTGTACGGCATGTACTTCGTCAGCCACGCCCAGGCCGGCCTGGTGAACGTACCGGGCATGGCTATCACCATGCCGCGCGACGGCACCGTGCAGAGCCTGGTCAAGGCCGACGGTGTGGCCGCCAAAGGCGCCCCGCTGGCGACCTTCAGCACCAGCATGCTCGACGTGCTCAAGGGTCACCTGGACGACAACCAGTTGCAGCCGGCCAAGGTCGAGGAGCTGTTTGGCAAACAAATGACCGGCACCCTGACCTCCCCGTGCGACTGCATCGTGACCCAGCAAATGGTTGCCAACGGTCAGTACG
The DNA here is from genome assembly GCF_900111955.1 of Pseudomonas sp. NFIX10. NCBI lineage: Bacteria > Pseudomonadati > Pseudomonadota > Gammaproteobacteria > Pseudomonadales > Pseudomonadaceae > Pseudomonas > Pseudomonas sp. NFIX10. The sequence goes on from NZ_FOKH01000002.1 coordinate 80,145, forward strand.
CCAGCAAGGGCGACGTGATCTTCCAACTGGTCCCACGAGGCACCGAAGCCAACGTCGAAGCGCGCTTCTCCTATCGCCAGTTCAACGACGTGCGCCCAGGCACCCCGGTCAACTTCCAGGTCGCCGGCGAAGACACCCTCCGTACCGGCAAGATCGTCAGCAGCACCAGCCTGAAAAGTGCCGACCTGTCCTCCGATATCCGTGTGCTGATCCAACCTGACGAACCCCTGGACAGCGCGCTGGCCGGCCGTCCGGTAGAAGTCACCAGCGACCGTGGCCCGAACCTGAACTGGCTGATCGACAAAGCCATGGCCGTCGGTATTTAAGTCGAGGATATGCCCGTGACCACTCCACAAAACAACAATGCACCGCATTCCCTGTGGGAGCGAGCTTGCTCGCGATGGGATCGACGCGGTCTGTCTGGTACAGCGAGCGGCCTGCATCGTGAGCAGGCTCGCTCCCACACAGGATATGCGTTGTGTGCTCTGGCGCTGGCAGTCAGTCTCAGCGGCTGTGCCGGCCTGCCCGACCAGCGCCTGGCCAACGAAGCGCTCAAGCGCGGCGACACGGCGCTGGCGCAGCAGAACTACCAGCAACTGGCCGACCTGGGCTACAGCGAGGCCCAAGTGGGCCTGGCCGACATCCAGGTGGACAGCCGCGACCCCGAGCAGATGAAAAAAGCCGAGGCGACTTACCGCGCCGCGGCCGATATCTCGCCACGGGCCCAGGCTCGCCTGGGTCGCCTGCTGGTGGCCAAGCCCGGTTCCACCGAAGCGGAAAAACACGAAGCCGAAGGCCTGTTGAAGAAAGCCTTCGCCAACGGCGAAGGTAACACCCTGATCCCGCTGGCGATGCTGTACCTGCAATATCCCCACAGCTTCCCGAACGTCAACGCCCAGCAGCAGATCAGCCAATGGCGCAGCGCCGGCTACCCGGAAGCGGGCCTGGCGCAGATTCTGCTCTACCGCACCCAGGGCACCTACGACCAGCATCTGGATGAAGTCGAGAAGGTCTGCAAGGCCGCGCTGGCGACCACGGACATCTGCTACGTCGAACTGGCCACGGTCTATCAGAAACGCGGCCAGCCGGAACAGCAGGCCGAATTGCTCAAGCAGATGCAGGACGGTCACGCCCGTGGCGTCGTATCCGCCCAGCGCGTGGACAGTGTCGCCCGTGTCCTGGCCGATGCCAGCCTGGGCAAGACCGACGAAAAGACCGCCCAGTCGTTGCTCGAAGGCATCGCCCCTGGCTACCCCGCAGCGTGGGTCAGCCTGGCGCAACTGCTCTACGATTTCCCGGAACTGGGGGACGTCGACAAGATGATGCAATACCTGGAAAACGGCCGCGCCGCCGACCAGCCACGCGCCGAGCTGTTGCTGGGCAAGCTGTACTACGAAGGCAAGTGGGTCCCGGCCGATGCCAAGGCCGCCGAGGCGCATTTCCAGAAAGCCGAGGGCCGCGAAGTGGCCGCCGATTACTACCTCGGCCAGATCTATCGCCGCGGTTACCTGGGCCAGGTGTACTCGCAAAAAGCCCTGGACCACCTGCTCAAGGCCGCCCGCAACGGCCAGAACAGCGCCGACTTCGCCATTGCCCAGCTGTTCTCCCAGGGCAAGGGCACCAAGCCCAACCCGGTCAACGCTTATGTGTTCAGCCAGTTGGCCAAGGCGCAGAACACCCCGCAAGCCATCGAGCTTGCCCAAACCCTCGAAGCACAATTACCGCCGGAACAACTTGCACAAGCGCAACGCCTGCTACAACAAGAGCAGGCCATTCGCGGCGCAATGAGCCCCGATACGCTGGAACTGCAAGCCCTAAAAGAAGATGACGGCGAGGAACCTCTATGAAGCTTTTGAAGCTCAATCCTTTTGTGCAGGCTGGTATTGGCCTGTCGTTTGCCCTGCTGTGGTCCTGCCCGACCCTGGCGGCACTGACCGAGAGCAAGAATTTCGGCCTGGAAGTGAAAATCACCGGCCAGTCCGAAGACGACCGTGACCTCGGCACCCAGAGCGGTGGCGACGTCAACGGTGTCGGCCTGGACCTGCGTCCCTGGGTCTACGGTGAAAGCGAAAGCGGTGCCTGGAGCGCCTACGCCATGGCCCAGGCCGTGACGTCCTCCGACATCATCGAGACCGACACCCTGCAGCAGTCCGATGGCAGCACCCAGCAAACCGACAGCGGCGATCGCGAAGCCAAGAAAAGCTACCTGGCCATGCGCGAGTTCTGGATCGGCTACCGCGGCCTGACCCCCTACCCGGGCGAGCAGTTGAAGTTCGGTCGCCAACGCCTGCGCAACGACGACGGCCAATGGCGCGACACCAACATCGAAGCCCTGAACTGGACCTTCGACACCACCTTGCTGCGGGCCAACCTCGGCGTGGCCGAACGCTTCAGCGAATACCGCACCGACCTCAAGGAACTGTCCCCCAAGGACAAGGACCGCCTGCACGTCTATGGCGACGTGGGCTACCAGTGGATGCCAGGCCAGTGGGCCGGTATCCGCGCCCACCACTCCCATGACAACGGCAGCCTCGACTACCCGACCCCGGGCGAGCCCACCGACACCCTGGACAAGACCCAGAACGGCGACATCTCCTGGCTGGGCCTGGAAGCCAACAGCGATGCCTACAACTGGCGCAACACCAACACCGTCAACTACTGGGCCAGCATCACCGGCATGAGCGGCGAGCGCGACACCGTCAACCCGCTCAACGCCGACGGCACGCGCCCGACAGAAGCCAAGCACAGCGATGATGTGGACGGCTGGGCCACTGACCTGGGTATCCGCTTGCGTCTCGACCCGCAATGGCAAGTCGGTGCGGCCTATGCCCGCGCCAGCGATGAGTACCAACAGAACGGCCTGCAAAGCAACCGCTCGAACTTCACCGGCACCCGCTCGCGGGTCCACCGTTTCGGCGAAGCGTTCCGGGGCGAAATGGCCAACACCCAGAGCGCCAGCCTGTTCGGTTCCTGGCAGCTGCGTGACGAATACGATGCCAGCCTGGTGTACCACAAGTTCTGGCGCGTGGACGGCAACAAGCCCGTGGGCAGCAACGGCATCAACGCCGTGGAAAACAACACCGACGACGTGACCGGCGCGATCCTGTCCACCTCGACCCTGCCGCTGCGTGACGGTGACAAGGACCTGGGCCAGGAAGTCGACCTGGTGGTCACCAAGTACTTCAAGCAAGGCCTGCTGCCGGCCGCGCTGAGCCAGTCCATCGATGAGCCGTCGGCGCTGGTGCGCTTTCGTGGCGGTGTGTTCAAGCCAGGCGACGCCTACGGCAAAGAGGTCGATTCGTACATGCATCGCGCCTTTGTCGACGTGATCTGGCGCTTCTGATGCGAATGGCCATGGGAGTGCCCGATATGAACCGCTACCTCAGGAACAGCCAGGCGATGAAAGGTTCGATCAGCCTGTTGGTCGCAGCCATGCTGCTGGCTGGCTCGCCGGCGTTCGCCAACGTTGAACCGGCGGTCAAGCCGGGCAACGTGGTCAAGGAACTGCAACGGGCCAAGACCTACACGGTCAGCAGCGCGCCGACCGCACCGCTGGAACTGGCCAAGCCGACTCTGCCCGACCTCAAGGGCTTCACTGCCGAAGCGGCCGCGGCCAAGATCGTGCGCACCAAGCCCGGCAAGGTCAGCGTGCGCCGGATGATGCAGGAAAACGCCTTGAAGGACTTCATTGGCGGCGACAACAAGATGGCCGAGTGGGTCGTGCGTCAGCACGGTATCCCACAGGCCATCTTCGTTGACGATGGCTACATGAACCTCAAGGACCTGGCCAAGAAACAGCCCAAGTACATCATCGAAACCTCGCCAGGTGTCTACCTGGCCAGGATTCCGATCGTGGTCGGCCAGAAAGGCATCCTGGAGATCGACAAACAGACCCAGGAACTGCGCCTGTCCCAAGAGGGCGGCTCATTCCTGGTCAACGATGGCCAGATGTTCATCCGCGACACCAAGGTCACCGGCTGGCGCGAAAAGGACAACGGCCCTGCCACGTTCCGCTCGCCCAAGGAGTTCCGTCCATTCCTGCTGGCCTGGGGTGGCACCGAGACCTACATCGTCAACACCAAGATGGCCAGTTTCGGCTACGCCAACAGTAAGTCGTACGGGGTGAGTATTTCCCAGTACACGCCGAACATGGCCAAGGTCCTCAAGCGCCCGGAACCGACTGGCTGGATCATCGGTTCCGAGTTCTCGGACATGTGGTACGGCTTCTACTGCTATGAGACCCGCGACTTCGTGGTCAAGAGCAACACCTACAAAGACAACATCGTCTACGGCATCGACCCCCACGACCGTTCCCATCGGCTGATCATTGCCGACAACACCGTCTACGGGACCAAGAAGAAGCACGGGATCATTATTTCCCGTGAGGTCAACGACAGCTTCATTTTCAACAACCGCAGCTACGACAACAAACTCTCGGGCCTGGTGATCGACCGTAACAGCGTGAACAACATCATCGCCTACAACGAGATCTACAAGAACCACACCGACGGCATCACGCTCTATGAGAGTGGTGACAACCTGCTGTGGGACAACAAGGTGATCAGCAACCGCCGCCACGGCATCCGTATTCGTAACAGCGTGAACATCCGCCTCTACGAAAACGTCGCCATGGCCAACGGCCTGACCGGTATCTACGGCCACATCAAGGACCTGTCCAACACCGACCGGGACATCAAGCTCGACCCGTTCGACGCCGAGGTCTCGTTGATCGTGGTGGGTGGCGAACTGGCTGGCAACGGCAGCGGCCCGCTGACCATCGACTCGCCGCTGAGCGTCGAGCTGTACCGCGTGTCCATGCTCGCGCCGACCAAATCCAGCGACATCACTTTCACGGGAGTTCTGGGCGAACGCCAGGATGAAATTCTCGACCTGTTGGTGCGCCAGCAGAAAGCCGTGCTGATCGACCCTGTCGAACGCCAGACCGAATTGCGGGACTGAGGATGACCTTTATGAACCCACAGATGATCAAACTCCTGGGCCTGTCCGCCCTGACTGCCGGCATCCTGGCCGCTGCAAGCGGCGCGCGCGCCGACGACATCAAGGCGCCGACCTTTACGGCCGAACCGTGCTGCAACCTGTGCCCCGCGGCTCACGATCCGAAGAACTACACCACGCGCTACCAGCAGAACTTCACCACGCTGGTGCAGGCCCAGGGCGACTGGCTGTTCCGTACCCAGGAAGACCTGCGCACCGAATTCAACACCACGCCGGCCGGCTACCAGCGCATGCAGCAGTTGCACGATGCGTTCAAGAAAAAAGGCATCGAGCTGGTGATCGTCTACCAGCCGACCCGGGGCCTGGTGAACCGCAACAAGCTCAACCCACAGGAAAAGGCCGCCTTCGACTACGAGAAAGCCCTGACCAACTACAAATCCATGCTCGGCCGCTTCGCCCAGATGGGTTATGTGGTGCCGGACCTATCGCCGCTGACCAACGAAAACCTGCCCGAGACGCTGCCAGCCCACGATTTCTATTTCCGTGGCGACCAGCACTGGACACCGTATGGCGCCCAGCGCACGGCCAAGATCGTCGCCGAGAAGATCAAGCAGATCCCGGCCTTCGCCGACATTCCCAAGCGTGAGTTCGAGACCAAGAAATCCGGCCGCATGGGCAAGACCGGCACCCTGCACAACATGGCCGGGCAACTGTGCGGCACCAGCTATGCGATCCAGTACATGGACCAGTTCACCACCGAGCCCAAGGGCGAGGCCGGCGACGGCGACCTGTTCAGTGATTCCGGCAACCCGCAGATCACCCTCGTGGGCACCAGTCACAGCGGCAAGAACTACAACTTTGCCGGTTTCCTGGAAGAAGCCATCGGCGCCGACATCCTCAACGTGGCGTTCCCCGGCGGTGGTTTCGAAGGCGCGATGATCCAGTACCTGGGCAGCGAAGAATTCCAGAAAAGCCCGCCGAAAATCCTGATCTGGGAATTCTCGCCGCTGTATCGCCTGGACCAGGAAACCATCTACCGCCAGATGTTTGCCCTGCTGGACAACAACGGTTGCGAAGGCAAGCCGGCACTCATGAGCAGCAAGACCGCGCTCAAGCCGGGCAAGAACGAATTGATGGTCAATAGCAAGAACATGGATCTGCGTAACAGCAGCCACCAGGTCGACATCCGCTTCGCCGATACCTCGGTGAAAACCTTGCAAGCCACCCTCTGGTACATGAATGGGCGCCACGAGGATATCAAGATCGAAAAACCGGATACCTCCGACACCGACGGACGTTTCGCCTTCCAATTGCGCACCGACGCGGACTGGGCTTCGCAGAACCTGCTGGCTGTCGAAGTCCAGGGTCCCGAAGCCGGCGCGGCGCCACAGCAAGTCGAGGCGAAAATCTGTAAACGCAACGCATCTCCGCAAGCCGAACAAACGGCTCAAATCGGACAATGAGGTCTCGTCTCATGACCAGTACCACGCGCACCCGAACGTTGAAAACACTGCTGGCACCGTCCCTGCTGACCCTGGCGATGTTCGCCGGGGCGACCCAGGCCGCGGCCCCGCTACGCCCGCCACAGGGTTACTTCGCACCGATCGAGAAGGTCAAGGTCGGCGATGCCGCCCAGGGTTGCGACGCCACGCCGACGCCCTACACCGGCTCCCTGCAATTTCGCAGCAAATACGAGGGCTCGGACAAGGCCCGCGCGACGTTGAACGTGCAGTCGGAAAAAGCCTTCCGCGACAGCACCGCCGACATCACCAAGATCGAGCGTGGCGTCAGCAAGCAAGTCATGCAGTTCATGCGTGACGGCCGCCCCGAGCAGCTGGAATGCACGCTGAACTGGCTGACCGCCTGGGCCCAGGCCGATGCGCTGATGTCCAAGGACTTCAACCACACCGGCAAGTCCATGCGCAAATGGGCGCTGGGTAGCATGGCTTCGGCCTATGTGCGCCTGAAGTTCTCCGAGTCGCGCCCACTGGCCAACCACCAGGAGCAGGCGCAACTGATCGAAGGCTGGTTCAGCCGGATGGCCGATCAGGTGGTCAGCGACTGGGACAACCTGCCGCTGGACAAGACCAACAACCATTCCTACTGGGCCGCCTGGTCGGTGATGGCCACCTCCGTGGCAACCAACCGCCGTGACCTGTTCGACTGGGCTGTCAAGGAATACAAGGTCGGCGTCAACCAGGTCGATGCCGACGGTTTCCTGCCCAACGAACTCAAGCGCAAGCAACGGGCCTTGTCCTACCACAACTATGCCCTGCCGCCGTTGGCGATGATCGCCAGCTTCGCCCAGGTCAACGGTGTGGACCTGCGCCAGGAAAACAACGGCGCCCTCAAGCGACTGGGTGACCGGGTGCTGGCAGGGGTGAAAGACCCGGACATTTTCGAAGAGAAGAACGGCGAAGAGCAGGACATGAAAGATCTGAAGGTCGATTCGAAATTCGCCTGGCTCGAACCGTTCTGCAGCCTCTACACCTGCTCCGAGGATGTGCTGGAGCGCAAGCATGAAATGCAACCGTTCAAGACCTTCCGCCTCGGCGGGGACTTGACCAAGGTGTACGACCCTTCGCGGGATAAGGGTGAGAAAGGAAGCTGAGTCCACCCTCCCCGCCTGGCGGGGAAAACCTGTGGGAGCGAGCTTGCTCGCGATAGCGGTCTGACATTCACCATGGATGTCGACTGAAACACCGTCATCGCGAGCAAGCTCGCTCCCACAGGGAATGTGGTTTGTTTCGAATGTAATCAACCCCCCGGTTTTCATGGGGGGGTTTGGGGGGGCTCTGGCCCTTGACTGTTGATTCAACATGGAGAGATCGGGATGGTATTTTCATCCAACGTGTTCCTGTTCCTGTTCCTGCCGATCTTTCTCGGCTTGTACTACTTGAGCGGGCAACGCTATCGCAACCTGCTGCTGCTGATCGCCAGCTACGTGTTCTATGCCTGGTGGCGGGTGGACTTTCTCGCCCTGTTCGCCGGCGTGACCCTGTGGAACTACTGGATCGGCCTGAAAGTCGGCGCCGCCGGTGTGCGCACCAAACCGGCCCAGCGCTGGCTGTTGCTCGGCGTGGGCGTGGACTTGGCCATCTTGGGCTATTTCAAGTACGCCAACTTCGGCGTGGACAGCCTCAACGCCATCATCACCGGCTTCGGTCTCAACCCGTTCATCCTGACCCACGTGCTGTTGCCGATCGGGATCTCGTTCTACATCTTCGAGTCCATCAGCTACATCATCGACGTCTATCGCGGTGACACGCCGGCGACCCGCAACCTGATCGACTTCGCAGCGTTCGTGGCGATTTTCCCGCACCTGATCGCCGGGCCCGTGTTGCGTTTCCGCGACCTGGCCGACCAGTTCAACAACCGCACCCACACGCTGGACAAGTTCTCCGAAGGCTGCACCCGCTTCATGCAGGGCTTCATCAAGAAAGTGTTCATCGCCGACACCCTGGCGGTGGTGGCCGACCATTGCTTCGCCTTGCAGAACCCGACCACGGGCGATGCCTGGCTCGGCGCCCTGGCCTACACCGCGCAGCTGTACTTCGACTTCTCCGGCTACAGCGACATGGCCATCGGCCTGGGCCTGATGATGGGTTTCCGTTTCATGGAAAACTTCAAGCAGCCCTACATCAGCCAGTCGATCACCGAGTTCTGGCGCCGCTGGCACATCAGCCTGTCGACCTGGCTGCGTGACTACCTCTACATCACCCTGGGCGGTAACCGCAAAGGCACGCTGATGACCTATCGCAACCTGTTCCTGACCATGCTGCTCGGTGGTCTGTGGCACGGCGCGAACATCACCTACGTGATCTGGGGTGCATGGCACGGCATGTGGCTGGCCATCGAGAAAGCGGTGGGCATCAACACCACGCCACGCAGCATCAACCCGATCCGCTGGGCGCTGACCTTCCTGCTGGTGGTGATGGGCTGGGTGATCTTCCGGGCCGAGAACCTGCACGTGGCCGGTCGCATGTACGGCGCCATGTTCAGCTTCGGCGACTGGTCGCTGTCGGAACTGACCCGCGCCAACCTCACCGGCCTGCAGATCGCCACGCTGGTGGTGGCTTACGTCACCCTCGCCTTCTTCGGCCTGCGGGACTTCTACACCAACCGTCCACCGGTCAAGACCAAGCCTGAAGTCAACACCGAGGCCAACGGCCCGGCCACCGCGCAACCGGGGCTGATCAAGGCGGTACCGGGCGACAACCCGGCGTCGATCCACGAACCCGGCTACACCGTGGGTGTCGAAGCCCAGGTGCAACCGGCCTACTGGACCGTGGACTGGTCGCGCTACGTGATGCGCGCCCTCGTGCTGCTGCTGTTCATCGCTTCGATTCTCAAACTCTCGGCGCAAAGCTTCTCGCCGTTCCTTTACTTCCAGTTCTGAGGGATCTGAACATGACCCGCTCATTACGCATCTTTTACATCGCACTGTTCCTGCTGATCCTGACAGCACTGGGCCTGTGGTCGATGCGCAGTTTCTTCGGCTTCAGCACCAACCCCGACGCGACCGTGCTCAACGGTCGCTGGGCCAAGGCCGTGGAAACGCACTACGACGACCAGTTCCCGATCAAGCGCCTGGGCACCAACATCTGGGCCGCACTGGACTACAAGCTGTTCAACGAAGGCCGCAAAGGCGTGGTCCTGGGCCGCGACCAGTGGCTGTTCAGCGACGAAGAGTTCAACCCGATCGTCAATGAAGAGCTGAACCTGCAAGGCAACTACGCGCTGGTCGAAGGCGTGCGCCAGAAGCTCAAGGAACAAGGCATCACCCTGGTCATGGCGATCGTGCCGGCCAAGGCGCGGCTGTACCCCGAGCACCTGGGCGAAGTGAAGCCATCGAGCATTCACACCAACCTCTACCAGGATTTCCATGCTCGTGTCGCGGCCGACAATATCCTCGCGCCTGACCTGCTCGGCCCGCTGCAACAGGCCAAGCAAAGCGGCCAGCAAGTGTTCCTGCGCACCGACACCCACTGGACGCCGGAAGGCGCCCAGGTCGCTGCCGAGAACCTGGCCAAAGCCATTGCCGAACGCGCGCCGCTCAACGGCGAGCCGCAGCGCTTCGTCACCGAGCCTGCAGAAAAAATCACCCACAAGGGTGACCTGCGCCAGTTCCTGCCGCTGGACCCGCTGTTCGAAAACCTGATGCCAGCCCAGGAGCCGCTGGTCAAGCGCAACACCCGCGAAGTCGACGACCAGCCGGCCGGCGACGACGCGCTGTTCGCCGATGCCCAGGTGCCCGTGGCCCTGATCGGCACCAGCTACAGCGCCAACCCCAACTGGAACTTCGTCGGTGCGCTCAAGCAAGCCCTGCACAGCGACGTCGTGAACTACGCCGAAGACGGCCACGGCCCGATTCTGCCAATGCTCAGCTACCTCAAGAGCGATGCCTTCAAGAACAGCCCGCCACAGGTGCTGATCTGGGAGTTCCCTGAACGTTATCTGCCTGTAAACAACGAAATCGGCGACGCCGACCCACAGTGGGTCGCAGAGCTCAAGCAAGCCGGCGCTCGCCAACAGAACGTAGCCGCCAACACCCCATCCGAGACGCCCGAACGGGCGCAAAACTGAAAGAGAGGTCCACCATGACTTTCAACACTACTCCTCGCCGTCTCGCTGCTCGCTCCTTCAAGGCCGTAGCCCTCGTCGCCAGCATGAGCGCCCTCTCATTGTCCGCCTTTGCCGGTGACTCGGCCCTGTACGGCCCGGTCGCACCAAAAGGCTCGAGCTTCGTACGCATCTACAACGCCAGCAACGCCGAAGTCAGCGCCACTGTCGGCAGCACCAACCTCAACGACGTGGCGCCCCTGGCCAGCAGTGATTTCAGCTTCATGCCCGGTGGCGACTACAGCGCCAAGGTCGGCAGCCAGACCGTCCCGGTAAAACTGGCCCCCGACCACTATTACACCCTGGTCAACAACGCCAGCGGCCAGCCTCAGCTGATCGAAGAACCGCCGTTCAAGAACAAGCAGAAATCCCTGGTCCGCGTACAGAACCTCACCGACAAGGCGCTGACCCTCAAGACCGCCGATGGCAAGACCGAAGTGGTACCGAACGTGGCGGCCAAAGGCCGTGGCGAACGTGAAATCAACCCGGTGAAAGTGACCCTGGCGCTGTTCGAAGGCGACAAGAAAGTCGGCGACCTCAAGCCTGTGGCCCTGGAGCGCGGCGAAGCCGCCGTGCTGTACGTCACCGGTTCGGGCAGCAGCCTGTCGCCAGTGTGGGTGAAACGCCCGGTGTCGACCCGCTGATGAGTTTTCCTGACTGACGCTGTGCCCTGTGGGAGCGAGCTTGCTCGCGATAGCTATCTGACATTCAACATGAATGTCGACTGATACGCCGCCATCGCGAGCAAGCTCGCTCCCACACTGGACACAGGTGTCATTCGGGTACGGAACAATAACAAGAGAGTGAAACGACAGAACGCAGTAGCTCTATAACCATTTCGATTTGTAGGAGTAACAAACATGATTCCGGTGATCTTGTCAGGTGGTAGCGGCTCACGTCTTTGGCCGCTTTCGCGTAAGCAATTCCCTAAACAGTTCCTGGCCCTGACCGGCGAACACACCCTGTTCCAGCAGACCCTCGAGCGCCTGGTGTTCGAAGGCATGGACACGCCGATCGTGGTCTGCAACAAAGACCACCGGTTCATCGTCAACGAGCAGTTGGCCAACCGCAAACTCGAAGCCCAGCGCATCCTGATGGAACCGTTCGGGCGCAACACCGCACCGGCCGTGGCCCTGACGGCCATGATGCTGGTCAACGAAGGCCGCGACGAGCTGATGCTGGTGCTGCCGGCCGACCACGTGATCGAAGACCAGAAAGCCCTGCAACGCGCCCTGGCCCTGGCCACCGTGGCCGCCGAACGTGGCGAGATGGTGCTGTTCGGCGTGCCGGCCACCAAGCCGGAAACCGGCTACGGTTACATCAAGTCGACCAACGACGCGCTGCTGCCTGAGGGCGTGAGCCGCGTTTCGCACTTCGTCGAAAAACCCGACGTCAAGCGCGCCACCGAGTTCGTCGATGCCGGTGGTTATTTCTGGAACAGCGGCATGTTCCTGTTCCGCGCCAGTCGTTTCCTCGAAGAACTGAAAAAGCACGACCCGGACATCTACGACACCTGCCTGCTGACCCTGGAGCGCAGTGAACAGACGGCCGACACCATCACCTTCGACGAAGCCACGTTCGCCTGCTGCCCGGACAACTCCATCGACTACGCCGTGATGGAAAAAACCCAGCGCGCCTGCGTGGTACCGCTGTCGGCCGGTTGGAGCGACGTCGGCTGCTGGGCATCGCTGTGGGAAGTCAACGAAAAAGATGCCAACGGCAACGTCACCAAGGGCGACGTGGTGGTCCAGGACAGCCGCAACTGCATGATCCACGGCAACGGCAAGCTGGTGTCGGTGATCGGCCTGGAAAACATCGTGGTGGTCGAAACCAAGGACGCCATGATGATCGCCCACAAGGACAAGGTCCAAGGCGTCAAGCAGATGGTCAACACCCTCAACGCACAGGGCCGCACCGAGACCCAGAACCACTGCGAGGTCTATCGTCCGTGGGGTTCCTATGACTCGGTGGACATGGGCGGTCGCTTCCAGGTCAAGCACATCTCGGTCAAGCCGGGCGCGTGCCTGTCGCTGCAGATGCACCACCACCGCGCCGAACACTGGATCGTGGTCAGCGGCACCGCCGAAGTGACCTGCGACGAGAACGTGTTCCTGCTCTGCGAAAACCAGTCGACCTACATCCCGATCGCGTCGGTCCACCGCCTGCGCAACCCGGGCAAGATCCCGCTGGAAATCATCGAAGTGCAGTCCGGCAGCTACCTGGGCGAAGATGACATCGAGCGTTTCGAAGACATCTACGGTCGTTCCACTCCGATCGAACGCGGCGTCTCGGTGAAAACCATCGCCCAGTAACCCTTGGCAAAAGAGAAGCCCCCGTCCAGCCCACTGCGTCCCCTATCCGCAGTGGGTTGGGTGGGGGCTTTTTTTTGAGTCGAGTGATGGCCTGACATCATTGCTTCAACATTGCCCGCGCCCTTCGGTAGGATGTGCCTACGGTAACGGAGGCTTCCACCATGCTTATCGGCGTCTTGCTGGTCATCACCTGGCTCATCCTGCTGTTGCGCTACCCGGCCAAGGCCTTGCCGGTCTCCCTGGCGGCCTTCATCGGGCTGGGACTGGTCGCCGCGTGGGTGCTCTGGCAGGAAAACCGCGAGACCCGGCAACTGGAGCGCCTGGAACTGCGCATCCGCTATGCCCCCGAACAATGCCCCGCTGACCGGCCGCTGTCGCTGACCCTGAAAAACAACAACGACGTGCCGCTGATCGAGCTGCGCTGGCGGGTCGCCGCCTATGCGCCCGGGGACACCATCAACCTGGCCGACAGCCCCTACGACGCTCCGCGCTACCGTGGCCCCGGCGAATTGCAAGCCGGCGCCGACTGGCAAGACTGCCTGCCGCTGCCGCCCCTGCGCCCGGGTTATCGCCCGCAGACCCTGGAGTTTCGCGCCGAGCGATTGCACGGTAGCTTTTCCAACTGATTGCCCTTCCCCAACTTTTTGCACGAGGACCGCGCCATGCCTGTTGCGTTGATTACCGGATGTTCCAGCGGCATTGGCCGCGCCCTCGCCGACGCCTTCAAGGCCGCGGGTTATCAGGTCTGGACCACGGCGCGCAGGGCTGAAGACGTGGCGACACTCGCCGCGGCCGGGTTCACCGCCGTGCCACTGGACGTCAACGATGGCCAGGCCCTGGAACAACTGGGTGAGCGGATCAACCAGCAATGTGGCGGCCTGGATGTGCTGGTCAACAATGCCGGCTACGGCGCCATGGGCCCGCTGCTGGACGGCGGCGTGCCGGCCATGCAGCGCCAGTTCGAAACCAACGTGTTCGCCATCGTCGGGGTCACCCGGGCGCTGTTCCCGGTGCTGCGCCGGGCCAGGGGGCTGGTGGTGAACATCGGCAGCGTTTCCGGGGTGCTGGTCACGCCGTTCGCTGGCGCCTATTGCGCTTCGAAGGCGGCGGTGCATGCCTTGAGCGATGCCTTGCGCATGGAACTGGCACCGTTCGGTATCCGCGTGATGGAGGTCCAGCCTGGCGCGATTGCCTCCAGCTTCGCCAAGAATGCCGGCCATGAAGCCGAACAATTGATCAGCGAACAATCGCCCTGGTGGCCACTGCGCGATGGCATCCGCGCCCGGGCCAAGGCTTCCCAGGACAACCCGACACCCGCCCACGAATTCGCCGCGGCGCTGCTCAAGGCGGTTCAACAACCCAAGCCACCCCGCTTGCTGCGTCTGGGCAACGGCAGCCGGGCGCTGCCGTTGATGGCGGGGTTGTTGCCCAAAGGGTTGCTGGAAAAGGGGTTGATGAAGCGGTTCGGGTTGGGGAAATCGCTGTAATCCACGCTGGCTTTTTTTGCCGTTGTGGCAAGGCTGAACGCCAACTCCTGTGGGAGCGAGCTTGCTCGCGATGGTGGAGTGTCTGTCACCTTCGATGCAGCTGAACCACCGCTATCGCGAGCAAGCTCGCTCCCACAGGGGATTTGCGGTGTACACCAAATCTCACCATCACCCCCGGAAAAATGTGGGAGCAAGCTTGCTCGCGATGGCGGAGTGTCTGTCACCTTAGATGCAACTGAACCACCGCTATCGCGAGCAAGCTCGCTCCCACAGGGATTTGTGGTGCGCATCAAATCTCGCCATCACTCCAAAGATGATGCAATGCCTCAGCCCTTGGCATGAGGCTCGATCACCACCGTGCAAGTCATTCCCGCCGCCAGCAGCACGCCGTCCGGCACTTCGTCCAGATGGATGCGCACCGGCACTCGCTGGGCCAGGCGAACCCAGTTGAAGGTGGGGTTCACATCGGCGATCAGTTCGCGGCTTTCGGGGTTGTCGCGGTCGTAGATGCCTCGGGAAATACTTTCCACATGGCCCTTGAGCGTCTCACCGCTCATCAACTGCAACTGCGCCGAATCGCCGACCCGCACCTTGGGCAACTTGGTCTCTTCGAAGAAGCCATAGACCCAGAACGAATGCATGTCCACCACGGCCATTTTCGCCTCGCCGATGCGCGCATAGTCGCCGCGGTGCACGTTGAGGTTGGTGACGTAGCCATCCACCGCCGCGCGAACGTCGGTGCGCGACAGGTTCAGCTCCGCGGCTTCCAATTGGGCCTGGGCCTGCTGGTAGTCGGCCAGGGCCGAGTCGGCGATGTTGCTGGCGTCGTCGCGGTTTTCCCGGGAGATCACCAGGCTGTCCAAATCGGCACGTCGATGGGCGTTGACCTTGCGCATCTCCCAGGTGGCCTTGCGCGAGGCCACCAGGGAGCGCGCCTGCTTCACGGCGATGCGGTAATGCTCGGGGTCGATGCGCATCAACAAGTCGCCCTTTTTCACCAACTGGTTGTCGCGCACCGGCACCTCGACCACCTCGCCGCTGACATCGGCGGCCACATTGATGATGTCGGCCCGCACCCGGCCATCGCGGGTCCAGGGCGTGTTCATGTAATGGACCCACAGCGTACGGCCGATCCACAACGCCAGGGCCAGTACCAACAGCGTCGCCAGCAGGCTGAAAAACTTTTTCATCGCATCGATCTCAACGGTAGACCGTCAGCGCCAGCGCGCCGAACAGACAAGTAAACAGACTCAGGCGCAACAACGCCGGGTGCCAGAAGAAACGGTACAGGTCCAACCCCGACAGGAAGCGGTCCAAGGCCCAGGCCAGGCCGGCGGCGATGAAAAACATCAGGGTCATGGTGGGCATGTACACGCCATGGAAGGCGATCTCACGGGGCATGTTCAGGTTCCTGGGGAAGCGATGTGGCATGCGCCATGGCATAGCCGGCCAATGGCGATTGCGGGTCCAGCAGCGAAGTGCGGATGAAATGCAGGTAGCTCTTCACCCGGCGCAGGGCCGAGGTGTCGAAATGCGGGGCGAAGGGTTCGTCGGTGGCCTGCACGCGGCCGATGGCTTGGTCCACCGCCACCAACGCACGCTCCAGGTTGCTCTGGCCCGGCTGGCGGAACAGCCGCACCAGCGCCCGCCCCATCACCCGAATCGCCTGGCGCCATGGCTGGCTTTCGGCATACGCCGGGTGCACCGGCAAGATGGCCTGCTCCTTGCGCAACTCAATAATCGCGTGACCGACTTCCAGCACCACGAACATCCAGCGCAGCAAGTCCCGCTGCACCTGCGGCTGCCCGGCCGCCAGCCCGTAGGCCTGATGCAGCAAGTCACGGGTACGGCTTTCGAACCCCGAGGCCAGCCCCTTGAGCCGGCCACTGATGGCAAACACCACCTGCTCGCGCAGGTCCTGCTCCAGCCGGCGCCATAGCCAGCGGCTATTGGGCGGCAAGATGATCGCCCCGGCCGCGGCGCACACCAGCATGCCGAGGATCATCGCGATGTAGTCGTTGATGAATGCGTAGGGGTTGTAGAGCGTCAGGTTGTCCGGCACCGAGCCGGTGCAGAAAAAGATCAGCAGCCCCAGCCCGACCCCGGCGTAGCGGGGTCGCGAACTGAGGAATGAACCCAGCATGATCACCGGCGCGAGCATCACGCACAGCAGCGGGAAACCGTCGATCAACGGGAAGATGAAGAACATCTCGACGAAGCCGATCAGCGCCCCGAACAACGTACCGCAAGCCATCTGGAAGGCCATGCGCTTGGGGTTCGGCGTCGCGGCCGACAAGCCTACGGTGGCGGCGGCGATCATCGTCATGGTCGCGCCGCTCGGCCAGGCCGTGGCGACCCAGTAGCTGCCCAGCACCAGCAGGATGAACGCGGCGCGAACCCCCGCTGCCGTGGCGGCCAGCCAGTTGGTCTGGGGCACGAACGGTTCGTCCCAGCGCTCGCGTTCGTGGCGATGTTCGGCCAGGGAGGCGTGGGTCAGGGCGTAGCCATGCAGGTCTTCGACGAAGCGATAAAGCAACTCGTAGGCGGTATGGAAATCCAGCTGCTGCCCGTCACTGGGCGCCGTTTCCTGGAATAACGCCCGCAACCGGCGCACCTGGGCCGGCAAATCGGCCTTGTACTCGGCCAGCGCGGCCGCCAGGCGGGCCGCATCGGCGTCGGTCAGGGCGCGGCCACTGAACCCGTCCAACAGTTCGGCCAGGGTTTGCAGGCCAGGCTTGATGGCGTTGACCACATGATCCGCCGCGCTGCCGCGCAGGCGCTCGAGCAACTGATGCAAGGCATTGAAACGGGTCGTGATGCCCATGAATTCGCTGTTCAAGCGACTGAGCCGGCCGTTGCGCCGACGCATGTGCGGGTCTTCGAACACGGTCACGCTACGCAGGCTTTCCAGGCCCACCGCTTCGGCAATGAAACCCACGTTGCGCGCTTCGAAGGCTTCCCGCTGGCTGCGCCCACGCAGGCCATCGGTGACGAACAGGGCAAACACCCCGAAGCGCTGGTACAAGGCATTGCGCATGGCGGCACTGGCGGTTTGCGGCAAGATCGCGGCGCTGACCAGGGTGGCGCAGAGGATCCCCAGGGAGATCTCCAGTACCCGCCAGACCGCCGCCATGAACGCCCCTTCGGGGTGGGCCAAAGCTGGCAGGCCGATCATCGCCGCGGTGTAGCCGGCCAGCACGAAACCATAGGCGCGGAAGTTGCGATAACGCGCCGCCCCCGCCGAACAGAGGCCGACCCAGATCGCCAGGCAAGCGAGAAACGGCTCGGTGTTCTGGGCAAACATCGCGATCAGCGCCACCATCACCGCCGAGCCGGCCAAGGTGCCGAGCAAGCGATAGAGACTCTTGGCGAACACCTGCCCGCTCTGGGGCTGCATGACGATGAACACGGTGATCATGGCCGTGCGCGGTTGTGGCAATTCCAAGCGCATCGCCAGCCACAAGGTCAGGAACGCGGCAAACAGGACCTTGAAGATATAGACCCAGGTCACCCCGTCGCTGCGGGCCCAGTCGAAGAAACCACGGCGCCATTCGAGGCGATACAGCCGGCGTGCGGGGGCAAGTAAGGACATCACGACAGGCCTACTCAGCATCGTGGTTCAGGTCAGGGCTGTCGCTGCCGGCCTCCAGCCCACCGCCCAACGCCGTCACCAGATCGGCATGGGCACTCAACCGGGCGGCCTCCACCCGCTGTTGCACCTGTTGCTGCTTGAACAACAGGCTTTGGGCGTTGAGCACGTTGAGGTAGTCCGTCAGGCCACGTTGGAACGCCACCTTGGCGATGTCGTAGGTGCGCTGGGCCGCGGCCACCGACTCGGCGGCGAAGGCCCGTTGCTTGTCCATGGATTCGCGACGGATCAACTGATCGGAAATGCTCTTGAGCGCGTTTACCAGTGTCTGGTTGTAGTGCGCCACGGCGATGTCATACCCGGCGGCCGCCTCGCCCAACTGCGAACGCAGGCGCCCGCCGTCGAAGATCGGCAACGTGATCGCCGGCCCGACGTTGTAGGTGAGTTTCTTGCCGGTCAAAAACTCCAGCGCCCCGCCACCGGTGGCCATGTAGCCGAGGCTCCCCACCAGGTCGACGTTGGGATAGAAGCCAGCCCGGGCCACATCGATGCCCCGGGCCTGGGCCGCCACTTGCCAACGCCCGGCCACCACATCCGGACGCTGGCCAAGCAGTTCGGCGGGCAAGGCCGACGGCAGCTTCAAGGGCGCGCCGAGGGCCAGGGTCGGACGTTGCAACTGCGCACCCGCTCCCGGCCCCTGGCCCGCCAATGCCGCCAATTGATTGCGGCTCAAGGCGATGGCCTCGTCCAGGGCGTCGAGTTGGCGATGGGTCTCGGGCAGCGGCGCCTGGGCCTGGCTGACTTCGAAATGGGTGCCGATGCCACCGTCCAGGCGCTTCTGCGCCAGGTCGAGAATCTGCTCTTGTTGGCGCAGGGTCGCGGCGACGATATCGCGCTGGGCGTAGTGCAACGAAAACTGGATGTAGGCGCGCACGATGTTGTTCTGCAATTCCAGTTGCGCCTGCCGTGCCTCGGCGACGCTGAGGTGGGCCAGGTCAACCGCCCGTTCGCTGGCATTGCGCTCACGGCCCCACAGGTCCAGGGCATAACTCAAGCCCAGGGAAGCATTGTTGTCCCAGGTCGTGGTGTCGGCCAACTCGCCCGGGCCGTAGAACTGATCGGTGGGCCAGTTATGCCGCTTGAGGGTCGATTCGCCATTGATCTGCAACGACTCGGCGGCCTCGGCAATGCCGGCCATGGCCTTGGCCTGGCGTACTCGCGCCGCGGCCATGGCCAGGCTCGGGCTGCCTTGCACGGCCAGGTCGATCCAGTGGTCCAGTTGCCGATCGCCATAGGCTTGCCACCACTGGCGGGTGGGCCAGTGGGCGTCGCGGGCGGCCTCGCGGATCGCGGCATCGGTGGCCAGTTGATTGGCCGGCAACACCTGGCCTTGCGGCGCAATACCCCCCGTGCCGATGCAACCGCTGATGGTTAATGTCAGAACCCAAACACTGAGAGTCTTCAGCTCTCTGCTGATGCAACGCGGCACTTGCGCAAGATTCCTAGGAGAGAGAGTCGAGAACCTGTAGGAGCACCCTGTGGGAGCGGGCTTGCCCGCGAAGGCGGTTCCCCTAGCAACATCACCGCCAACTGACTCACCGCTTTCGCGAGCAAGCCCGCTCCCACAGGTACTGCGCCAGACAGCAGGGCCAGACCAGCGCCACAGTGCCGGCAATTCTAGGCACCCCGCCGAACGGCGATAAGCCGACCTTTTTGCGAATCTTTGTTACCGTTAACGCGATAATCCATTAGTCGGGTCCCGCAGCTCTGTAACTTCATGTCACAATTTGCCACCTCCCAAGAGAGCCCTCCATGGACACCTTGCAAAACATGCGCGCGTTCAGCTGTGTGGCCGAAGCCGGCAGCTTCACCGCCGCCGCCGTGCAACTGGATACCACTACGGCCAACGTCTCGCGTGCGGTTTCCAACCTGGAAGCCCATCTGCAAACCCGCCTGCTCAACCGCACCACGCGGCGTATTGCCCTGACCGAGGCGGGTAAACGCTACTTGCTGCGTTGCGAACAGATCCTGGCTTACGTCGAAGAAGCGGAAGCCGAAGCCAGCGACGCCCACGCGCGACCGGCCGGACAGTTGAAGGTCCACACCATGACCGGCATCGGCCAGCATTTCGTGATCGACGCCATCGCCCGCTACCGCAAGACGCATCCGGACGTGACCTTCGACCTGACCCTGGCCAACCGGGTGCCGGACATCCTCGACGAGGGCTACGACGTCTCCATCGTGCTCGCCAGCGAACTGCCGGATTCGGGCTTCGTCTCCCAGCGCCTGGGGATCACCTACAGCATTGTTTGCGCCTCGCCCGCCTACGTGAAAGCCAGCGGCTGCCCGCAAAAACCCAGCGACCTGCTCAACCACGCCTGCCTGCGCCTGGTCAGCCCGGTCATCCCGCTGGAAAAATGGGTGTTCGACGGCCCGGAAGGCCAAGAGATGGTCACCATCAACAGTTCACCGTTCCTGGTGAACTCCGCCGATGCGATGAAAACCGCGATCACCAGCGGCATGGGCGTAGGGGTATTGCCGGTGTACGCGGCCATCGAAGGCTTGCGCAACGGCACGCTGGTGCGGGTCATGCCCAACTACCGCTCCCAGGAACTGAACCTCTATGCCATCTACCCGTCGCGCCAATACCTGGATGCGAAGATCAAGACCTGGGTCGAGTACCTGCGCGGCTCGCTGCCGGAAATCCTCGCGGCGCACCAGGCTGAACTGACGGCTTACGAATTGAGTGGCAGCCTGACAGGCGCACGGGTCACGAGCTGAAGTCGTCCCCGTGCCTGAAGGCGCAATTCAGCGCTTGCCCATGGAACGCCGCGTGCCGGGAGGCGCCGCGCCCGGGGTCTTGGTATGGCCATTCTTCGCGCCGTTCTTGTACCACGGCTGTTGCCCGGCGCCCTTGGCCGCCGCCAGTTCACCGGGTTTGAACGGGAATTTGAAAGCCGGGATCGCCGCTTTGATGTCCTCGCTGCTGGAAGCATCGCTGACGGGCAAATCGGCCTGTTCGCCGCCGGGGAGATCGTCCGCGGGCGAAGGTGTCGGGGAAGTCATGTAAGGCTCCGGGTCATGCATGCAAGTCGGGCCCGAAGGGCGAGCCGCGAAAGGCGGCAGTATACCTGCCCGATATCACCGCGCGCTGGCAGTTTCATCCGGTATATGCATTCATCCGACAGCAAGCCGGGGCAAAGCTGACAAGCCCGTCAGTTAGTCGTCACCTTCCTGACCGGCTCGCAACGCTATATAAGAAAGCTCCAACTCCTGCGTCTCGAACCGGCCCTTCATATCCATGCGCATCCAGAAGAAAACTGTCCTGATTGTCGTGCTGTTGGTCGCCCTGGCGGCCCTCGCCCTCTGGTTTGTGCTCAAGCCCGTGACCGCCAAACCCGGCGCTCCCGCCGCCGTTCCGGTACGGGCCATCAGCGTGATGCAAAAGGATGTACCGCGCTTTGCCAGCGGCATCGGCACGGTGCTGTCGCTGCACAGCGTGGTGATCCGCCCGCAGATCGACGGCATCCTCACCCGGCTGCTGGTCAAGGAGGGGCAACTGGTCAAGAAGGGTGACCTGCTGGCGACCATCGACGACCGCTCGATCCGCGCCAGCCTCGACCAGGCCCGGGCCCAGCTCGGCGAAAGCCAGGCACAACTGGCGGTGGCCCAGGTCAATCTCAAGCGCTACAAATTGCTGAGCGTCGATGACGGCGTCTCGAAGCAGACCTACGACCAGCAACAGGCGCTGGTCAACCAGCTCAAGGCGACCGCCCAGGGCAACCAGGCGGCTATCGACTCGGCACAGGTGCAACTGTCCTACACCCAGATCCGCTCCCCGGTGAGCGGTCGCGTCGGCATTCGCAACGTGGACGAAGGCAACTTCCTGCGTACCAGCGACGCCGAAGGCCTGTTCACGGTGACCCAGATCGACCCCATCGCCGTGGAGTTCTCCCTGCCCCAGCAAATGCTGCCCACCTTGCAACGGTTGATCGCCGCCCCCGAGCAAGCCTTGGTCAAGGCCTATATCGGCGCCGATGGCGCCACCGGGGAGCTGCTCGGCGAGGGGCGACTGAGCCTCATCGACAACCAGATCAACGCCAACACCGGCACCCTGCGGGCCAAGGCTGAATTCAACAACGCCGCGCAACGGCTGTGGCCGGGGCAACTGGTGACACTGAAAATCCAGACCGCCATCGACAAGGACGCCCTGGTGGTACCGCCTACCGTGGTCCAACGCGGCCTGGAGCAACACTTCGTGTACCGCATAAAGGGCGACAAGGTCGAGAGCGTGCCGGTGGAGATGGTTTACCAGGACAGCGACCTGCACATCATCAAGGGGGTGAACGCCGGCGACCAACTGGTGAGCGACGGCCAATCAAGGCTCAAGCCGGGCAGCCACATCCAGGTGCTCAGCGATCCGCCCGCCCTGGCCAAGACCGCGGAGCCGCAACCATGAAGGGTCGCGGCTCGGTTTCGGCGTGGTGCATCGACCACCCTATCGCCACGGTACTGCTGACGTTCGCCCTGGTGCTGCTGGGGGTGATCGCGTTTCCTCGCCTGCCCGTCGCGCCCTTGCCGGAGGCGGAATTCCCGACCATCCAGGTCAACGCCCAGTTGCCCGGGGCCAGCCCCGAAACCATGGCGTCGTCGGTGGCGACGCCGCTGGAAGTGCAATTCAGTGCCATTCCCGGCATTACCCAGATGACCTCCAGCAGCGCCCTGGGCTCGACCAACCTGATCCTGCAATTCAGCCTCGATAAAAGCATCGACACCGCCGCCCAGGAAGTGCAGGCGGCGATCAACACCGCCGCCGGCAAACTGCCCAACGACATGCCGAACCTGCCGACCTGGCGCAAGGTCAACCCCGCCGACAGCCCGGTGCTGATCCTCAGCATCAGTTCCACGCTGATGCCCGGCACCGAACTGAGCGACTACGTCGAAACCCTGCTCTCCCGTCAGATCAGCCAGATCGATGGCGTAGGGCAAATCTACATCACCGGCCAGCAGCGTCCGGCGATCCGGGTCCAGGCCTCGGCCGACCGGCTCGCCGCCATCGGCCTGACCCTGGCGGACATTCGCCTGGCGCTCCAACAGGCCAGCCTCAACCTGGCCAAGGGCGCCTTGTACGGCGAGTCGAGCATTTCCACCCTGTCCACCAACGACCAGTTGTTCAAGCCCGCGGAGTACGGTGAGCTGATCGTGTCCTACCGGGACGGGGCACCGGTCCACCTCAAGGACATCGCCAAGGTGGTCAACGGCTCGGAAAACGCCTACGTCCAGGCCTGGGCCGACAACGAGCCCGGGGTCAACCTGGTGATCTTCCGGCAACCGGGGGCCAATATCGTCGAGACCGTCGACCGCATCCAGGCGGCCCTGCCCACCCTGCAAGCCATGTTGCCCGCCGCGGTGCAGGTCAAGGTGCTGATCGACCGCACCCAGACCATCCGCGCCTCGCTGCACGAAGTGGAAATCACCTTGCTGATCGCGGTGCTGCTGGTGGTGGCGGTGATGGCGTTGTTCCTGCGCCAGCTCTCGGCGACCCTGATCGTCTCGGCGGTGCTGGGGGTTTCGCTGACCGCCAGTTTCGCCCTGATGTACGTGATGGGTTTCAGCCTGAACAACCTGACCCTGGTGGCGATCGTCATCTCGGTAGGGTTCGTGGTGGACGATGCGATTGTGGTGGTGGAGAACATCCACCGGCACCTGGAGGCCGGCGACGGCATGCGCGAGGCGGCGATGAAGGGGGCCGGCGAAATTGGCTTTACCGTGGTCTCCATCAGCTTCTCGCTGATCGCCGCGTTCATTCCGCTGCTGTTCATGGGCGGCGTGGTCGGGCGCCTGTTCAAGGAGTTTGCCCTGACCGCCACCTCGACCATCCTGATCTCGGTGGTGGTGTCCCTCACGTTGGCGCCGACCCTGGCTGCGTTGTTCATGCGCGCCCCGGTGCATCACGCCCATGGCAAGGCGGGGTTTGGCGAACGTCTGCTGGGCGGATATGAGCGGGGCCTGCGCAAGGCCCTGGCCCATCAGAAGCTGATGATCGGCGTGTTCGGCCTGACCCTGGCACTGGCGGTGGTGGGCTATGTGTTCATTCCCAAGGGCTTCTTCCCGGTGCAGGACACCGGCCTGGTGCTGGGCACCAGCGAAGCCGCCGCCGATGTGTCCTTCCCGGACATGGTGGCCAAGCACAAGGCCCTGGCCGACATCGTCGCCGCCGACCCGGCGGTGCAGACCTTCTCCCACTCCGTCGGCGTCTCGGGCAACAACCAGACCATCGCCAACGGCCGTTTCTGGATCGCCCTCAAACCCCGGGGCGAGCGTGACGTGTCGGCCAGCGGCTTCATCGACCGGATCCGCCCGCAACTGCTGAAAATCCCCGGCGTGGTGCTGTACCTCAGGGCCGGGCAGGACATCAACCTCAGCTCCGGCCCCAGCCGCGCCCAGTATCAATACGTGCTCAAGAGCAACGACGGGCCGAGCCTCAACGCCTGGGCGCAAAAACTCACCGAAAAGCTGCGCGGCAACCCGGCGTTCCGTGACATTTCCAACGACCTGCAACTGGGCGGCAGCATCACCCACATCAACATCGACCGCAGCGCGGCGGCGCGCTTCGGCCTCACCGCCACCGATGTCGACCAGGCCCTGTACGACGCCTTCGGCCAGCGGCAGATCAATGAATTCCAGACCGAGACCAACCAGTACAACGTGATCCTGGAGCTCGATACCGCGCAGCGGGGCAAGGCCGAAAGCCTGGCGTATTTCTACCTGCGTTCGCCCCTGAGTGGGGAAATGGTGCCGCTCTCGGCCCTGGCCCGCTTCGATGCGCCGAGCAACGGCCCGCTGTCGATTGCCCACGACGGCATGTTCCCGGCCGCCAACCTGTCGTTCAACCTGGCGCCTGGCGTGGCCCTGGGAGACGCGGTGCGCCTGCTCGACCAGGCGAAGAACGAAATCGGCATGCCGGCCGCCATCATCGGTAGTTTCCAAGGCGCGGCCCAGGCCTTCCAAAGCTCGCTGGCGAGCCAGCCGTGGCTGATCCTCGCCGCGCTGGTGGCCGTGTACATCATTCTCGGCGTGCTCTACGAGAGTTTCGTGCACCCGTTGACGATCATCTCCACCCTGCCCTCGGCCGGCCTCGGCGCGCTGATCATGCTCTGGCTGCTGGGCCAGGACTTTTCGATCATGGCGCTGATCGGGCTGGTGCTGCTGATCGGGATCGTCAAGAAGAACGGCATCCTGATGATCGACTTCGCCCTCGACGCCCAGCGCAACAAAGGGCTGGCGCCCCAGGAGGCGATTTTCCAGGCGTGCCTGACCCGCTTCCGCCCGATCATGATGACCACCCTGGCGGCCCTGCTCGGTGCCCTGCCGCTGATGCTCGGCTATGGCCCCGGCGCGGAACTGCGCCAGCCCCTGGGCATCGCGGTGGTGGGCGGCCTGTTGGTGAGCCAGGCGCTGACGCTGTTCACGACACCGGTCATATACTTGTGGCTCGAGCGAGTGTTCCATCGGCCCACCCAACAGCCAGGGTCGGCGCCGACGGCGGCGCTGGCGAGCACAGACCACTGAGGCGGGGCCATGCGCGTTCTGATCATCGAAGACGAAGAAAAAACCGCGGACTACCTGCACCGCGGCCTGACCGAACAGGGCTACACCGTGGACGTGGCGCCGGACGGCATCGAAGGGCTGCACCTGGCCCTGGAAACCGACTATGCGGTGATCGTGCTCGACGTGATGCTGCCGGGCCTGGACGGCTTCGGCGTACTGCGGGCCCTGCGCGCCCGCAAGCAGACACCGGTGATCATGCTCACCGCCCGGGAACGGGTCGAGGACCGCATCAAGGGCTTGCGCGACGGGGCCGATGACTACCTGGGCAAGCCCTTCTCCTTCCTCGAACTGGTGGCCCGCCTGCAAGCCCTGACCCGCCGCAGCGGTGGCCATGAACCGGTGCAGGTGAGCATCGCCGACCTGTGGATCGACCTGATCAGCCGCAAGGCCACCCGTGCCGGCCAACGCCTGGACCTGACCGCCAAGGAGTTTTCCCTGCTCAGCGTCCTGGCTCGCCGCCAGGGCGAAATTCTTTCGAAAACCGCCATTGCCGAAATGGTCTGGGACATCAACTTCGACAGTGACGCCAACGTGGTGGAAGTGGCGATCAAACGCTTGCGAGCCAAGCTCGACGGGCCATTCGAACAGAAGTTGCTGCACACCATTCGCGGCATGGGTTATGTGCTGGAGAGTCGCGGCGATGAGCGTCCCTGACAGCATCGCCCTGCGCTTGAGCGCCATGTTCACGCTGGTGGCGGCGCTGGTGTTCCTGTTGATCGGGGGCGCTTTGTACCAACAGGTCGGCAAGGGCCTGGGCCTGTTGCCCGAAGCCGAGCTCGATGCCCGCTACAGTGTCCTGGAGTCCACCGTCGGCCGCTACGGCACGCCTGAACACTGGGTGAAGATCAACAACAAGCTGCGATTGCTTGGCGAAGAAGACAAGCGCATCCATTTCTGGGTCGTCAGCGACGAGCCGCGCTTTGAATACGGCGATCCCGATGCGCAGATCCGCGCCTTTGCCCAAGGCCCGCTGGGTAAACGCGACCTGACGCTGCCCCATCGGCACTACCCGATGAAAGTGCTGGTGAGCCAATTCCCGGCCAAGGACCAACGCCCGCCGCTGCGCTTCATGATCGGCATCGATACCGAGACCTTCTACCAGACCCAGCATCGCCTGTTGGTGGCACTGGTGAGCCTGGCGATTGTCGGCGTACTCCTGGCTTCGTTGCTGGGCTACTGGGTCGCACGCATCGGTCTCAAACCGCTGATCAAGCTGTCCGAGGAAGCCCGGCGCCTGGCCCCACCCCGCCTGTCCGGGCGCTTGCAACTGTCGCCCTTGCCGCCGGAGCTGAGCCAGTTCGTCAGTTCCTTCAACGCCACCCTGGACCGGGTCGAACAGGCTTACTCGCGGCTGGAGTCGTTCAACGCCGATGTCGCCCATGAATTACGCTCGCCCCTGACCAACCTGATCGGCCAGACCCAGGTGGCGCTGACCCGTGGGCGCTCGGCTGAGCATTACTTCGAAGTGTTGCAATCGAATCTCGAGGAATTGGAGCGGCTGCGCTCGATCATCAACGACATGCTGTTCCTGGCCAGCGCCGACCAGGGCAGCAAGGCCACCAAGTTGACCAGCGCATCCCTGGCCGGCGAAGTGGCGACCACCCTCGATTACCTGGACTTCATTCTGGAAGATGCCCAAGTCCGGGTCCGGGTCAGCGGCGACGCCCAGGCCAACATCGAGATCGCTCACCTGCGGCGGGCGCTGATCAACCTGCTGAGCAACGCCGTGCAGCACACCGCGCCCGGGCAAGTGATCGACGTGCGCATCGAAGCCCTTGGCGACCAGATCACCCTCGCCGTCACCAACCCCGGCGAACCGATCGCCGGCGAGCATCTGCCACGCCTGTTCGAACGTTTCTATCGCGTCGATGCCTCGCGCAGCAACAGTGGCGCCAACCATGGGCTGGGGCTGGCCATCGTCAAGGCCATTGCGCTGATGCACGGTGGCGATGTGTTCGTGCGCAGCGACCAGGGTGCCAACACGTTCGGGATCCGCTTGCCAGCCTGACCCCCCCCATAGGTTCGTACGCGTCATCACGTCTTTCCAGGCCAATGAATGCTGGGCGAAAGCCAACTGTAGCAAAATCGGAATACCGTCCGAACGCGCCCCCAGCTTTCATTAATTACCGGGTAATTGCGCAAACACTGATTGCCCGCTCTCATTGATCCAAGCACAATCAGCAAAAGGCCAGCATCTGGTTTATTGCCGGTTTGCAATCCTTTGGGACGGATCCCAGCCACATGACAATGCAGACATCGGAACCATGAGCGCGCGCAGTGCGACACCCGGCAACACCCCGCTTTCGAGACGTTCGGAACGGGTACTCGTACTGGCCAGCTCGCTGGTTGTCACTGCCATCCTGAGCATCGTGACGTTTCTGTTGATCCGCGAACATGCCGCCGCACAACGGGCGGCGACACGTGCGGCGACCAATATCGTGCAATTGATCGACGCCGATGTGCTGCGTAACGTGGAACTCTACGATCTGTCGCTGCAAGGTCTGGTCGCCGCCGCCAAACGCGACGACCTGAAAGACGTTTCGCCCGCGATTCGCCATCTGGCGTTGTTCGACCGTGCCACCGCCGCCCCCTACAAAGGCGACATCCTGCTGCTCGACAAGCATGGCGATGTCATCGCCGACTCCGCCTCGGTCGAACCGCGCAAAGGCAATTACGCCGACCGGGAATATTTCCAGTCCCATGTCCAGGACCCGAGCCTGGGCATGATGATCAGTCGCCCGTTCCGTTCCAGGAGTCACGCGCAAGATTGGCGCATCAGCTTCAGCTATCGACTGAGCGACGACCGGGGTGAGTTCATGGGCGTGGCCGAGGCCGCGATGCGTTTGAATTACTTCAACCAATTGTTCAAGAGCCTGAACATCGGTCATGGCGGCACAGTCAACCTGGTCAGCCGAGACGGCATTCTATTGGCGCAAGAGCCGCCCTTGGCAGAAGACCTGACGGGCAAGGACTTCAGTAAGCGGCCGAACTTCGTGCGCATCCTGCGCGAAGGCAACGGCAGCTTCACCAGCGTGTCCGGTCAGGACCAGAAGCCGCGCCTGTACACTTTTTCCCAAGTGGGCAACCTGCCATTGATCGTCGTGGTAGCGCTCTCCACCCAAGAGGTCTTCGCCTCATGGCAACGCACGGCATTGTTGGTCAGCGGCGCCACCGGCGCGCTGTGCATCGGTTTGCTCTGGCTCACCTGGCTGCTGCGCCGCGAATTGCGCCGCCGTTACAGAGCTGAACGGGAATTGGCCCAACTGGCGTCCGTCGACGCCCTCACGGGCCTGGCCAACCGACGAACACTGGACGATACGTTGCAACAGGAATGGCTGCGCGCCCAACGTTCGGGCCAACCGTTGTCTGTGCTGATGATCGATGCCGATCATTTCAAGGCGTTCAACGATCGCCATGGTCATCAACAGGGTGACGAGGCCCTGCGCACCTTGGCGCAATTGATCGGCCAGCATGTCCGACGCCCCGCCGACCTGGCGGCGCGCTATGGCGGTGAGGAGTTCTCGGTGGTGCTGCCGGAAACCACCACCGCTGGCGCCTTCACCATGGCCCAGAATATTCGCGATGCGGTCGAACAACTGCCGCCGGTGTCCGAGGGGGGAGCGCCCATGACGGTCAGTATCGGCATCGCCACTTGGACCCAGGGACCGTACAACGAACTCGAACAACTCTTGTTTGCCGCGGACAAGGCGCTGTACCAGGCCAAGGCCAGCGGACGCAATCGTGTGGTCTGCGCGATGTAACACCGCAGCCCCCAAAGGCTATGGACACGGCGCTCTCTGTGGCGAGGGAGCTTGCTCCCGCTGGGCTGCGAAGCAGCCCCAAACGGCCCTGGCTAATGAGTTTGATACACCGCAGCGCCAGATTTCAGGGCCGCTGCGCGCCCCAGCGGGAGCAAGCTCCCTCGCCACAGGTTTCCCTCATCGCTCCCGGCTCCCGACGAAAACCCGGCCATAAAAAAAGGCCACCCGAAGGCAGCCCTTAAAAAACTAGAGAGGTTTTTTGCTTACACCGCCGCGACAGGGCGCATGTAAGAGATTGGTGCGGTGCTGGCGTCTTCGAACGTCACGACTTCCCAAGCATCTTTCTGGGCAATCAACTTGCGCAGCAGCTGGTTGTTCAGTGCGTGGCCGGACTTGAAGCCCTTGAACTCACCAATCAGGCTATTGCCCAGCAGGTAGAGGTCGCCGATTGCATCGAGGATCTTGTGCTTGACGAATTCGTCTTCATAACGAAGGCCGTCTTCGTTCAACACACCATCGGAATCGACCACGATCGCGTTTTCAACACTGCCGCCGAGTGCGAGGTTGTGCTTGCGCAGGTACTCGATATCACTCATGAAACCAAAGGTACGGGCGCGGCTGACTTCTTTTACGAACGAAGTGCTGGAAAAATCCACGCTTGCACTCTGGGTGCGGTCACGGAAAACCGGATGATCGAAATCGATCTCGAAGCTCACCTTGAAACCTTCGAAAGGGACGAAAGTGGCGCGCTTGTCGCCGTCTTCCACTGTCACTTCCCGCAGGATGCGGATGAACTTCTTGGCTGCGTCCTGCTCTTCCAGGCCAGCCGATTGAATCAGGAATACGAAGGGTCCGGCACTGCCATCCATGATCGGGACTTCGGACGCGGAGAGCTCGACGTAGGCGTTATCGATGCCCAGGCCAGCCATGGCCGAGAGCAAATGCTCCACCGTATCCACTTTGGTGTCACCGTTGACCAGTGTGGTCGACATAGTGGTTTCACCAACGTTTTCCGCGCGAGCAGGAATCTGCACCACAGGGTCGAGGTCGGCACGACAAAACACAATGCCGGTATCGATAGGCGCGGGCTTGAGGGTCAGGTAGACCTTCTCGCCGGAGTGCAAGCCGACACCTGTGGCACGGATAATATTCTTCAGGGTGCGTTGTTTAATC
Source organism: Pseudomonas sp. NFIX10 (assembly GCF_900111955.1). Taxonomy (NCBI): domain Bacteria; kingdom Pseudomonadati; phylum Pseudomonadota; class Gammaproteobacteria; order Pseudomonadales; family Pseudomonadaceae; genus Pseudomonas; species Pseudomonas sp. NFIX10. Next base: position 110,656 of record NZ_FOKH01000002.1, read on the forward strand.
ATGGCATGGGCCGCTTCAGCGCAAATTGCGAACTGGTATCAACAAAGGCTGGCGATGATAGCAGACCAGACCTTTGCTGAACACCAATCACCCGTATCCCCCTGATACATTTCATCAATCGGCCTGACGACGCAGGAAAGCCGGGATGTCCAGGTAATCCAGATCGTCTTGCGGATTCATCTTCGCGGCAGTCGCGGTACCGGCCTGGGCCTGGTTGCGCATGACGGTCGGACGGTCCAGGTCACGGTAGTTCACCGCAGGCGCTTCCTGACGCGCAGCCACTTGTTGTTGCGGTTGCGAAGCCATGGAGGTGTGAACGGTGTTGTCGATGACCTTCACAGGCTTCTCGATTTTCGCGCCCAGACCGGTGGCAACCACGGTCACGTGCAGCTCGTCGCGCATGTCCGGATCGATAACGGTACCGACCTTGACCATCGCGTGCTCGGAAGCGAAGGCTTCGATGATGCTACCCACGTCGGAGTACTCACCCAGGGACAGGTCAGGACCGGCGGTGATGTTCACCAGGATGCCGCGTGCACCTTGCAGGTTCACGTCTTCGAGCAACGGGTTGCGGATGGCCGCTTCGGTGGCCTCGCGAGCACGGTTCGGACCGCTGGCGCAGCCGGTGCCCATCATTGCCATGCCCATTTCGCTCATGACCGTCCGTACGTCGGCAAAGTCGACGTTGATCATGCCTGGACGCTTGATGATGTCGGAGATACCGCGAACGGCACCGGCCAGTACGTCGTCAGCCTTGGCGAAAGCCGACAGCAGGCTTGCGTCTTTACCCAGGATGGTCAGCAGCTTCTCGTTGGGAATGGTGATCAACGAGTCGACGCTTTCAGACAGCAGACGGATACCTTCGTCGGCGATCTGCATACGCTTGCGGCCTTCGAAAGGGAACGGACGGGTCACCACCGCAACGGTGAGGATCCCCATTTCCTTGGCCACTTCGGCGATGATTGGCGCCGCACCCGTACCGGTGCCGCCGCCCATGCCGGTGGTGATGAACACCATGTTGGTGCCTTGCAGGACTTCTGCGATGCGCTCACGGTCTTCGAGGGCGGCCTGACGACCGACTTCAGGGTTGGCGCCCGCACCCAGGCCTTTGGTCACGCCAGTGCCCAGTTGCAAGATGGTCCGCGCGCCGATGGATTTCAGCGCCTGGGCATCAGTGTTGGCGCAGATGAACTCAACGCCTTCAATGTTGCTCTTGACCATGTGGTTGACAGCGTTGCCGCCGCCACCGCCGACACCGATTACTTTGATAACCGGGCTAGCGGGGATGTTGTCTACGAGTTCGAACATTTTCCCTCTCCTTTCATTCTCTAGTTTTTTCGCCTACTGCGTTTGCTGCGTCTTCCAGCGCCAAGCCTGAAACCTGCCGCGTGAAGCTTTGAAACTGTTTAAAAGTTGCCTTTGACCCAAGCCTGGAGCCGCTCGAACAGCGGAGCCTTCGGCTCGTCGCTGCTGTAGCTGTCGCGGCTGCCGATCCCTGAAAACGAGATTCCGTCGGACTGTTTCTGCAGGCCGTACATCAACAGGCCCACGCCGGTGGAATAGATCGGGTTGCGGACCACATCATCCAGGCCCTTGACGCCATGGGGCACGCCCAGGCGCACCGGCATGTGGAAAATCTCTTCGGCCAGCTCGACCGCGCCTTCCATCTTCGACGTACCGCCGGTCAGCACGATGCCGGCCGGGATCAGGTCTTCGTAGCCGCTGCGACGCAGTTCGGCCTGGATCAGCGTGAACAGCTCGTCGTAGCGCGGCTCGACCACTTCGGCCAGGGCCTGGCGCGACAGTTCGCGCGGTGGACGGTCGCCGACGCTCGGCACCTTGATGGTTTCACCGGCACCGGCCAGCTTCGCCAGGGCGCAGGCGTAACGGATCTTGATTTCCTCGGCGTACTGGGTCGGGGTGCGCAACGCCATGGCGATGTCGTTGGTCACCTGGTCGCCGGCAATCGGGATCACAGCCGTGTGGCGGATCGCGCCTTCGGTGAAGATCGCGATGTCGGTGGTGCCGCCGCCGATGTCCACCAGGCACACGCCCAGCTCTTTCTCGTCGTCGGTCAGCACCGAGTAGGCCGAGGCCAGTTGCTCGAGGATGATGTCGTCGATTTCCAAGCCGCAGCGACGCACGCATTTCTCGATGTTCTGCGCGGCGTTCACCGCACAGGTCACCACGTGGACCTTGGCTTCCAGGCGCACGCCGGACATGCCCAGGGGCTCACGCACGCCTTCCTGGTTATCGATCACGTAATCCTGCGGCAGGGTGTGCAGCACACGCTGGTCGGCCGGGATCGCCACGGCCTGGGCCGCGTCGAGTACGCGCTCGAGGTCCGCGGAGCTGACTTCGCGATCACGAATCGCCACGATGCCGTGGGAGTTCAGGCTGCGGATGTGATTGCCCGCCACGCCGACGAACGCCGAGTGGATCCGGCAACCGGCCATCAGCTGCGCCTCTTCGATGGCGCGCTGGATCGATTGCACGGTGGACTCGATGTTCACCACCACGCCTTTTTTCAAGCCGCGGGACGGATGTGTACCGATCCCGACGATGACCAGCGTGCCGTCGTCCGCGACTTCGCCTACCAGCGCCACCACCTTGGAAGTGCCGATATCGAGACCGACGATCATTTTCCCGCTTTGCACGTTTGCCATGGGTCCTGCCTCTTCTTAATTCTTCGCGACGGCGGGTTCGGCCGTCGTCGGCGCTACAGGTTCCCGCCAGCCAACGGCCAGGCCGTTGGCGTAGCGCAGATCGATGCGCGCAATGTTCGTAATCTTTTCTTTAAGCGTCTTGTCATAGATGGCGATGAAGCGGCGCATCTTTTCCACCAGGTTGCCGCGCCCGAGCAACAGCTCGATGCCCGGCCCCGAGCTGCCCGCGCCAGTGGTCAGGAACCAACTGCCGCGCTCACGCAATTCCAGGCGCGCGATGGAGAAGCCCAACGGCCGCAACATCTGGCTCAGCACCTGGTATTGCTGCATCACTTGCTGCTGGGCCCGCTGTGGACCGAACAGTTGTGGCAAATGTTCATAGTTGGCCAGTTCTCGCGGCGTAAACGCCTGGCCCTGGTTGTTCAACAGCGACTCGTCGCCCCAACGGGCCACCGGCAGTTGCTCTTCCAGGCGAATCGACACCTGGTCGGGCCACACCCGCCGGACTTCGGCGTGAGCGATCCAGGGCATCTGCTCCAGCTCCGTGCGCATGCCCGCCAGGTCGATGGTGAAGAAACTCGACGCGACGAACGGGGCGATCCGCTGCTGCACCGCCTGCTGGCTGATGTAGCTCAGGTCGCCCTGGACGTTGATCCGGGCGATCGGCCGGTCGGCATACGGCAGCAACCGTTGCGCGCCTTCATAGGTACCGAACCCCAACGCCACCAGCAGCACCGGCCAGAACAGGCTCTTGAGAAAACCAAAATTGGCTTTCGGCAAGCGCGCCGACATCGGCTCCTTGGCCACCATTCGGCTGGCACCCCGCGGCACCGGCTTGCGACCGGGTGCGGATGGCTGATGACGAAGCGATGCGCCTTGCATGGCTTAACCTCTTGGCTCTTGAGTGCCGACACTGGCCGCCAGGATCGACAGCACCAGTTGCTGGAAATCCAGACCGGCGGCGCGGGCCGCCATCGGTACCAGGCTGTGATCGGTCATGCCTGGCGCGGTGTTGACTTCCAGGAACCAGAACTGCCCATCGGCATCCTGCATCACGTCCGCCCGGCCCCAACCGGCGATACCCAGCGCCTCACAGGCCTTGGCCGTGAGGTCCATCAGTTCTTTTTCCTTGGCAGCGTCCAGCCCGCAGGGAATGCGGTACTGGGTATCGTTGGCGATGTACTTGGCGTCGTAGTCGTAGAACGTGTGGGGCGTGCCCAGCGCAATCGGGGGCAACACCTGGTCACGCAGGGTGGCGATGGTGAACTCGGGACCGGTGATCCATTGTTCGACCAACACTTGCGAATCGTAGGAACTGGCGTCTTTCCATGCCGCGGTCAACTCAGGCAGCGAATTCACTTTCGCCATGCCAATACTTGAACCTTCATGGGCCGGTTTGACGATCAAAGGGAAACCCAGTTCCGTGGCCGCCGAAATACAATCGGCCTCGGACGCCAGCACGGCGTGACGCGGCGTCGGAATGCCGAGGCTGTGCCAGACCTGCTTGGTGCGCAGTTTGTCCATCGCCAGGGCGGATGCCAGGATGCCGCTGCCGGTGTAGGGGATCCCCAGGCATTCGAGCAGGCCTTGCATGCTGCCGTCTTCGCCGCCGCGACCATGGAGGATGATGAACGCGCGATCGATCTTTTCGTTCAGCAGGCGCTGCAGGAAATCATCGCCCACGTCGATGCCGAAGGCGTCGACGCCGGCGCTTTGCAAGGCTTGCAGCACGGCGTTGCCGGACTTGAGGGACACCTCGCGCTCGGCGCTCTTGCCACCGAACAGCACGGCCACGCGGCCGAAGGCTTTCGGATCAAGGGTCGAGACCAGGTTGGCGTAGGCAGCAGTCATTTCAGTTTCCCCTCGCTGGAGGCCACGATTGCTCCGGCGAATAACGGACTTTTCAACAGTTTCGGGGCCAGGCCACCGATGTCACCGGCACCCTGGCACAGCAGGATGTCGCCGGCGCGCAGCAACGGCTTGACCAGCGGCGCGAGGTCTACGCCACGCTCGATGTAGATCGGGTCCAACTGGCCGCGTTGACGAATGCTGTGGCACAGCTGGCGGCTGTCGGCCCCAGGGATCGGTTCTTCACCGGCCGGGTAGACTTCCATCAACAGCAGTACGTTGGCGTCGGCCAGCACCTGGACGAAATCGTCATACAGGTCGCGGGTGCGGCTATAGCGGTGCGGCTGGTAGACCATCACCAGGCGCCGCTCCGGCCAGCCACCGCGCACGGCCTTGATCACCGCCGCGACTTCGGTCGGGTGGTGGCCGTAGTCGTCCACCAGCATCACGTTGCCGCCTTCCACCGGCAGTTCGCCGTAGACCTGGAAGCGCCGGCCCACGCCCTGGAAGCCGGACAGGCCCTGGACGATGGCTTCATCGCTGACGCCTTCGTCGGTGGCGATGCAGATGGTGGCCAGGGAATTGAGCACGTTGTGGTTGCCGGGCATGTTCACCGACACGTCCAACGGCTCGCGATCAGGGCGCAAGACGGTGAAGAACGTCTGCATGCCTTGCTGGCGCACGTTGATGGCGCGCACGTCGGCGTCTTCGCCAAAGCCGTAGGTCACGGTCGGACGCTTGATCAGCGGCAGGATTTCACGCACCACCGGGTCGTCCAGGCACACCACCGCCAGACCGTAGAACGGCAGGTTGTGGAGGAACTCGACGAAGGTTTTCTTCAATTTGTTGAAGTCACCGTCGTAGGTCGCCATGTGGTCGGCGTCGATGTTGGTCACCACGGCCACCAGCGGTTGCAGGTGCAGGAAGCTCGCATCGCTCTCGTCGGCTTCGGCGATCAGGTAGCGGCTGGTGCCCAGCTGGGCATTGGTGCCCGCGGCATTCAGACGACCACCGATCACGAACGTCGGGTCCAGGCCACCGGCCGCGAACACCGAGGCGATCAGGCTGGTGGTGGTGGTTTTACCGTGGGTACCGGCGACGGCGATGCCATGGCGATAGCGCATCAGCTCGGCGAGCATCTCAGCCCGTGGCACCACGGGAATGCGGCGTTCCAGGGCGGTGGCGACTTCCGGGTTGGAGGTGTTCACGGCGCTGGAAACCACCAGCACGTCAGCATTGGCGGCGTTCTCGGCGCGGTGACCGATAAAGATCTGCGCGCCGAAGGACTCCAGGCGCTCGGTGACCGGGGAAGCTTTCAGGTCGGAACCCGAGACCTGGTAACCCAGGTTCAGCAATACCTCGGCGATCCCGCACATGCCCACGCCGCCGATACCGACGAAGTGGATGCGGCGGATACGGCGCATTTCCGGTTGCGGCATGGCTTTGCGATTCTCAACCATGGGCCACCTCCAGGCAGGTATCGACCACTTGGGCCGTGGCGTCGGGTTTGGCCAGGCGGCGGGCGGCGCGGGCCATGTCTTCAAGTCGTTGCGGCTGCATCAAAACCTCTGTCAGGCGGGCGGCAAGATCCGCGGCGCCAGTCGTTCTTTGCGGCATCAGGAAGGCAGCGCCTTCACGGGCCAAATAATCGGCGTTACGGGTCTGGTGATCGTCGATGGCGTGGGGCAAAGGCACCAGCATCGAGGGCAGACCGGCGGCAGCCAGTTCACTGATGGTCAGCGCGCCTGCGCGGCAGACCACCAGGTCGGCCCAGCCGTAGGCTTGGGCCATGTCTTTGATGAAAGGCTGCACTTGCGCCTCGACGCCGGCGGCGCGGTAGCGCTCGGCGGTCACTTCATCGTGATGTTTGCCAGCCTGATGGAACACGTCCGGCCGCAGGTCGGGAGCGACCAGCGACAAGGCTTCGGGCAGCAATTTGTTCAATGGTTCCGCCCCCAGGCTTCCACCCAGGATCAGCAAACGCGCCTTGCGTCCAGCCAGGGCCGGGCGCGGTGTCTCCAGGAACAGCTCGGTACGCACCGGATTACCCGTGGTGCGGCGGCTGCCCGACAGGGTAAAGGTGTCGGGAAAAGCTTCACAGACCCGGGCGGCCAACGGCACCAGTAACCGATTGGCGGTACCGGCCACGGCGTTCTGCTCGTGGACGATCACCGGCACACCGGCCAGTTTTGCCGCAACGCCACCAGGGCCGGTCACATAACCACCGAACCCAACCACGCACACTGGGCGCAACCGACGAATGATCGCTCGCGCCTGCCAGATCGACTTGAGCAGCATCAGCGGCGCCTTGAGCAACGACAACTTACCCTTGCCCCGCAGGCCGCTGGCGTCGATCCGGTGCAGTTCGAGGCCGGCGCCAGGCACCAGTTCGTTCTCGATCCCCCGCGGCGTACCCAGCCAGTGCACGGTGTAGCCCCGTGCCTGGAACTCCCGGGCACAGGCCAGCGCCGGGAACACGTGCCCGCCGGTACCGCCCGCCATGATCAGCACGTTAGCGCCCATGAGTCGGCTCCTCGGCGAAGTCGCTCTCCTGGAATTCCATCTCTTCGCTGCCCAGGTGGGTTCGACTCTCCCATTCGATGCGCAGCAACAGGCCAAGACAGGCACAGCAGATCACCAGGGAACTGCCGCCATAGCTGAGGAACGGCAGCGTCAGGCCCTTGGTCGGCAAGAGGCCGACGTTCACGCCGATGTTGATCAGGAACTGGCCGATCCACAGGAACGACAAGCCATACGCGACGTACGCGGCGAAAAACTGCTTGGCCTTCTCGGCCCACAAGCCGATGTACATGCCGCGCACACAGACGAACACGAACAGGGCGACGGTGCACAGGGAACCCACCACCCCAAGTTCTTCGGCCAGTACCGAGAACACGAAGTCGGTGTGGGCTTCCGGCAGGTAGAACTGCTTCTGCACGCTGTTGCCCAGGCCCACGCCCAACCATTCGCCGCGACCGAAGGCAATCAAGGCCTGGGTCAATTGATAACCGGAACCGAACTGGTCGGCCCACGGATCGGTAAAGGTGATCAGGCGCGCCATCCGGTACGGTTGCGCCTGAACCAGCACGGTCACGGCCGCCACCGCCAACGCCACCATCAGGATGAAGCGAAACAGCCCGACCCCACCGAGGAACAGCATCGCCGCCGCGGCGCCCATCATCACCACCGTGGCGCCGAAGTCCGGCTCCATCAGCAGCAAGCCCGCCATGGGCAGCAAGACGATGAACGGCTTGAAGAACCCCATCCAGCTCTCGCGCACTTCTTTCTGGCGACGCACCAGATAACCGGCCAGGAAAATCACCACGAAGACCTTGGCGATCTCCGAGGGCTGCACGTTGAAGAAGCTGAAGCCGATCCAGCGCATCGAGCCGTTGACCTCGCGGCCGATCCCCGGCACCAGCACCATCACCAACAGGCCGAAGGCCCCGAGCAGCATCATCCAGCCCAGGCGCTGCCAGGTGGCGATCGGCACCATCATGGTGACGACGCACGCGCCCAGGCCTATCACCAGGTAAACCAGGTGGCGGATCATGTGATAAAGGGTGTTGCCCGACTGCACGGCAGCCACTTCCGACGACGCGGAGGTGATCATTACCAGGCCCAGGCCCAGCAAGGCCAGGCAACCGGCGAGCATCGGGAAATCCAGGTCGATGCCACGTCCGGTGATCAACGGCGACGGGTACGGCTTGATGATGTTCATCAGGCTCATGCCAAGTCCTCCGCGGCCCGGGCGAACAGTTGCCCGCGCTCTTCATAGTTCTTGAACATGTCGAAACTGGCGCAGGCCGGTGACAGCAGCACCGCGTCGCCCGGGTGCGCGAGCGCGCGGCATTGCTGCACCGCCTCGTCCAGCGAACCGACGCGAACCAGCGGCACGGCTTCGCCGAGGGCCTGGGCGATCAATTCGCGGTCGCGGCCCATCAGCACCACGGCACGGCAGTTGGCTGCCACGGGGTCGCGCAGGTCCTTGAAGTCGGCGCCCTTGCCATCGCCGCCGGCGATCAGCACGAGCTTGCCTTCGATGTCCGCCCCCAGCCCTTCGATGGCCGCCAGCGCGGCACCGACGTTGGTGGCCTTGGAGTCGTTGTACCAGGCCACGCCATCGAGGTCGCGCACCCACTGGCAGCGGTGTTCGAGACCGGCAAACGTGCGCAGGGCCGACAGCATGGCGTCGAACCGCAGGCCGACCGCATGTCCCAGGGCCAACGCGGCCAGGGCATTGGCCTGGTTATGGGCGCCACGAATCTTCAGTTCGCGCACCGGCATCAGGTTCTGGAATTCGAAGGCCAGGTATTTCTCGCCATTCTCTTCGCGCAAGCCGAAGCCTTTGAAATCCGGAACGCCCAGGCCGAAGGACCAGCACGGCATGCCCTCGCCCAGCAACGGGCGGGTCAAGGCATCCTGGCGGTTGAACACCACCTGCCGGGCCCCACGGAAGATCCGGTGCTTGGCCAGGTGATAGGCCGGCAGGCCGCTGTAGCGGTCCATGTGGTCTTCGCTGACGTTGAGCACAGTGGCCACTTCGGCGCCCAGGTGGTCGGTGGTTTCCAGCTGGAAGCTCGACAGCTCCATCACGTACAACTCGACGTCGTCGCTGAGCAGGTCCAGGGCCGGGGTGCCGAGGTTGCCGCCCACGGCGACGCGCTTGCCGGCCGCCGCGGCCATCTCGCCCACCAGGGTGGTGACGGTGCTCTTGGCGTTCGAACCACTGATGGCAATGATCGGCGCCTTGGCGTTACGGGCGAACAACTCGATATCGCCGGACAGTTTCACGCCACGGGCCGCGGCCGCCTGCAGGGCCGGGGTCGCCAGGGCCAGGCCGGGACTCACGTAGAGCTCATCGGCGCGGCACAGGAACTCGACATCCAGTTCGCCACAACGCACGTCCACCTGGGGATAGTCACGGCGCAGCGTGGCCAGCTCAGGCGGATTTTCCCGCGTGTCGGCCACGGCAAACGACACGCCCCGGTTCGCCAGGAAGCGAACCAGGGACATGCCGCTCTTGCCGAGGCCGACAACGATGCGGAAGTGGTCAGAAGCGATCAGGGACACTCGTTCTACCTCAGCTTCAGGGTGGCAAGGCCGATCAGCACCAGGATCACGGTGATGATCCAGAAACGGACGATCACACGCGGCTCGGGCCAGCCCTTGAGTTCAAAGTGGTGGTGGATCGGCGCCATGCGGAATACGCGGCGGCCGGTCAATTTAAAGGAAGCAACCTGAATGACGACTGACAGGGTCTCCATCACGAACACGCCGCCCATGATGAACAGGACGATTTCCTGGCGAACGATGACAGCGATGGTGCCCAGGGCCGCGCCCAGCGCCAGCGCGCCGACGTCGCCCATGAAGACTTGCGCCGGGTAGGTGTTGAACCACAGGAACCCCAGGCCGGCACCGATCAGCGCGCCGCAGAACACGATCAGCTCACCTGCCCCCGGGACATAAGGGATCAGCAGGTATTCAGCGAATTTCACGTTACCCGACAGGTAGCAGAAGATCCCCAGCGCGCCGCCGACCATGACCGTCGGCATGATCGCCAGGCCGTCGAGGCCGTCGGTGAGGTTGACCGCGTTGCTCGAACCGACGATGACCAGGTAGGTCAGCACGATGAAACCTGCACCCAACGGAATGCTGTAGTCCTTGAGCATCGGCAGGATCAGGGTGGTTTCCACCGGCGAGGCGGCGGTCATATAAAGGAAGATCGCCGCGCCGAGGCCGAACACCGACTGCCAGAAATATTTCCAGCGACTTGGCAGCCCGCGGGAGTTCTTCTCGATCACCTTGCGGTAGTCGTCGACCCAGCCGATGGCGCCGAAGAACAGGGTCACCAGCAGCACGACCCAGACGTAGCGGTTCGCCAGGTCGGCCCAGAGCAAGGTGCTGATACCGATGGACGACAGGATCAACGCGCCACCCATGGTCGGGGTGCCGGATTTTGACAGGTGCGATTGCGGACCGTCGTTACGGACCGACTGGCCGATCTGCAGGTTCTGCAGAGTGCGGATCATCCACGGGCCCAGGAACAGCGACAACGACAACGCGGTCAGCACACCCAGGATCCCGCGCAGGGTCAGGTACTGGAAGACCGCGAAGCCTTTGTGGAACTGTTGCAGGTACTCCGCTAGCAGCAGCAGCATTAATGTTTCTCCGTGGAGGCGCCGCACAGTGCCGCGACGATGTTTTCCATCGCTGCGCTGCGTGAGCCCTTGATCAATAAGGTGGTGTTCGGGTCCTGCTCGGCGCCCAGGGCCTGGATCAGTTCGGCTTGAGTGGTGAAATGCCGCGCGTGTTCGCCAAACGCGGCGACCGCATGGGCCATCATCGGACCGACCGCATACAGCGCATCGACCTTGCCGCGTGCATAGGCACCAACGTCGTGATGGCCCTGTTGCGCCCATTCGCCCAGTTCACCGATATCCCCCAGCACCAGCACGGTACGGCCGGAGAAACCGGCGAGGATGTCCACGGCCGCGCACATGGACGACGGGTTGGCGTTGTAGGTGTCGTCGATCACGCGCATGCCGTTAGTGGCCAGTTGCGCGACGGAGCGCCCCTTGACCGGCTGCACGGCGTTCAGCCCGGCGACGATGCCCGGCAGCGACACGCCCAGGGCATGGGCGGCAGCCGCCGCGGCCAGGGCGTTGGCAACGTTATGGGTGCCCAGCAGGTTCAACTGGACCCGCTCGGCGCCGTCGGGGCTGTGCAGGTTGAAGGCCGGGCAACCACGGGCATCACGGTCCAGGTCACTGGCGTAGAAATTCGCGGCGAGGTTGCTCAGGGCGAAGGTCAGCACCTTGCGCTCGCCCGCACGGGTCTTCCAGATTTCAAAAGCCTTGTCATCGAGATTCAGCACGGCGATGCCATTGGCATCCAGCCCTTCGATGATCTCGCCCTTGGCCTCGACGATTTTTTCCGGGCCGCCGAACTCGCCGACGTGGGCGGTACCGGCGTTGTTGAGCACCGCCACGTGAGGCTTGGTCATGGCCACGGTGTAGGCAATCTCGCCGAGCCGCGAAGCCCCCAGCTCGATGACGGCAGCACTATGTTCCGGCGCCAGTTCCAGCAGGGTCAGCGGCACGCCGAGGTCGTTGTTCAGGTTGCCCCGGGTCGCCAGCACCGGACCGCGAGTGCGCAGGATGCTGGCGAGCATTTCCTTGACCGTGGTCTTGCCGCTGGAGCCGGTGATGGCGGCGACCGGGTTGCCATACGCCGCACGATTCAGCGCACCGAGCTGGCCCAGGGCCTGGCGGGTGTCGTTGACGAGCAATTGCGGCAACGTGCTGTTGTTCACTTCCCGCTCGACCAGGGCCGCGACCGCACCTTTGCCCGCGACCTCGTTCAAGTAATCGTGGCCATCGAAACGCGGCCCGGCCAGGGCGACGAACAATTGCCCCGGTGCGATCGCCCGGCTGTCGATGCTGACGCCGTCGAAACTGGCGTCCGCGGCGATGAGGCGCGCATTCAGGGCGTTGGTCAGTTCGCTGAGTTTCAGGGCCTTAAGCATGGGCCACCTCCCACGCGGTCAGGGCGTGATCGGCTTCCACCAGATCGGAGAACGCATGGCGTTCGCCGTTGATTTCCTGATAGTCCTCGTGGCCCTTGCCGGCCAGGACGATGACATCGTCCGCCGAAGCGCTGGCGATCAACTGGGCGATGGCCTGGCCGCGACCGGCGACGAAGGTGACGTTATCCACAGCGGTAAAACCGGCGCGGATGTCGTCGAAAATCCGCAGCGGGTCTTCGCTGCGCGGATTGTCGTCGGTGACCAGCACGCCATCTGCCAGCCGCTCCACGACTTCGGCCATCAACGGGCGCTTGCCGCGATCGCGATCACCACCGCAGCCAAACAGGCACAGCAACTTGCTCCTGGCGTGAGGACGCAGGGCCGTGAGGACTTTTTCCAACGCGTCGGGGGTATGGGCGTAATCGATCACCACCAACGGTTGCGCCCCACCGCCCAGCCGCTGCATGCGCCCGGCGGGCCCTTCCAGCTTTGGCAACACCTTGAGAATTTCGTCCAGCGCGTAGTCCAGGCCGAGCAAGGCGCCGATGGCCGCCAATACGTTGCTCAGGTTGAAGCGGCCGAGCAAAGTGCTGCGCAAGTGGTGCTCGCCCTGGGGCGTGACCAGCGTGGCGCGTACGCCTTCGTCGTTGAACTGGGCCTGACGTATATAAAGGTAGGCGCTGGTATCTTCCAGGCTATAGGTGATCAACCGGGACTCGCGCTTGTCGGCGGCCAGTTGCCGACCGAACTCGTCATCGAGGTTGATGACCCTGCATTTCAAATCATTCCAGGCAAACAGCTTGGCCTTGGCTTCACCGTAGGCCTGCATGGTGCCGTGGTAATCCAGGTGGTCCCGGGACAGGTTGGTCAACACCGCCACATCGAATGCCAGCGCCGTCACCCGGCCCTGATCCAGGCCATGGGACGAGACTTCCATCGCGACAGCCTTGGCACCGGCCTTCTTCAGGTCCGCCAGGGTCGCTTGCACGGCAATCGGGTTCGGCGTGGTGTGCAGGCCGCTCTCCAGTGCGCCATGAAAACCGTTGCCCAAGGTGCCGACGATGCCGCAATGCTGGCCGAGCAGGTCCAACGCCTGGGCCACCAGTTGGGTCACGCTGGTCTTGCCGTTGGTACCCGTCACGCCCACCAGGTTCAGGTGACGGCTCGGGTCGCCATAAAAACGCCCGGCGATGTCCGACAGCTGCGCTGCCAGGTCCTTGACCGGAATCAAGGGCACGTCAGTGATCGGCAGCACGGTGGCACCTCGCACTTCATAAGCCACGGCAGCCGCGCCACGCTTCAGGGCGTCGGCGATATGGTCGCGGCCATCGACCCGAGCACCCGGCACCGCCAGGAACAAGTCCCCGGCGCGTACATTGCGGCTGTCCAGGGCCAATTCACGAATCAGCAGATCGTGACCGGCGTGGGCGAAAATCTTGTTCAGGCTCAGGGACATCAGCCACGCCCTCCTTCGGCTTTCAAGGGAACGACCGGTGCGGTATTGGCCTGCTGGGTCGGCGGCAGGTTATCCGGGGTAATGTTCATCAGGCGCAGGGTGCCGGACATCACTTTGCTGAACACCGGCGCCGAGACCAGGCCGCCGAAGTAGCCCGCCTTGCTCGGTTCGTCGATGACCACGACGATGGCGTAGCGCGGGTCGCTCATCGGGCCGAAGCCGGCAAACAGCGAACGGTAGGAATTCTCGGCGTAGCCTTTGGTGCCCACGGAGGTTTTACGGGCCGTACCCGATTTACCTGCAACGTGGTAGGCCGGCACCTGGGCGCGATAGACACCACGCGGCGCCTCGATCACCTGCTGCAGCATGCCCTGCATGGTCTTGGCGACATTTTCCGGGATCACCTGGGTGGTCTGCGGCGCCTTGTCGGTCTTGATCAGGGTCAGCGGTGCCATGCGCCCGTTGTTCGCCAGCGCGGAAAACGCATGGACCAGCTGGATCGCGGTCACGGAAACACCGTAGCCATAGGACAACGTGGCGGTTTCAGCCTTGCGCCAGTCACGGTAGTTCGGCAGGTTGCCGACACGCTCGCCCGGGAAGCCCAGGCCGGTGTCCTGGCCGAGGCCGATTTTCTGGGCCAGGCGATAGATCGTTTCGCCACCGATATCGAAGGCGATCTTGCTCATGCCAACGTTACTGGAGTTGATCAGGATGCCGGTCAGGTCGAGCACCGGACCTTCGGTCTTGGACACGTCGCGGATGGTGTACTTGCCGATCTGCAGGGTGCCCGGGTACACCTCGACGGTGTCGCTCGGCTTCCAGCGCCCGGTTTCCAGGGCGGCGGCCATGGACACGGCCTTCATGGTCGAACCCGGCTCGAACACGTCGATCATCGCGCGGTTGCGCATCATCGCCGGCTGCAGGTTGCGACGGTTGTTCGGGTTGTAGGTCGGCTGGTTGACCATCGCCAGGATCTCGCCGGTCTTCACGTCCATGATCACCAGGCTGCCAGCCTTGGCACCGTTCTCGACGATGGCATTGCGCAGCTCGCGGTTGGCCAGATATTGCAGGCGCAAGTCAATGGACAACGCCAAGGGCTTGCCGGCCTTGGCGTTTTTGGTGACTTGGACATCCTTGATCAGCCGGCCGCGCCGGTCCTTGATGACCTGTCGCTTGCCGGCGACTCCGGCGAGCCATTCGTCATAGGCCAGTTCGACACCTTCCCGGCCCCGGTCATCGATGTCGGTAAACCCGACCATGTGGGCCGTGACTTCACCGGCCGGGTAGAAACGCCGGAACTCTTCAATGCCGTAGACACCGGGTACTTTCAAGTCGAGCACGCTCTGGCCCTGCTCGGGCGTCAAGCCGCGCACCAGATAAATGAATTCCTTGTTGGCCTGGGCTTCGAGGCGCTCGGCCAGGGCCTTGGGGTCCTGCCCGAGTGCGGCGGCCAAGGCCGGCCATTTTTCCTTGGCCAGCTGCATTTCCTTGGCGTTGGCCCACAAGGTGGTCACCGGGGTACTCACGGCCAGGGGTTCGCCATTGCGGTCGGTGATCAGGCCACGGTGAGCCGGGATCGGAATATGCCGCACACTGCGGGCATCGCCCTGCCCCTTGAGGAAGTCACGGTCGACGACCTGCAGGTCGATGATGCGCCACGAAATCGCCGCCACCATGATCCCGAGCAAGCCCAGGACCAGACGAAACCGCCACGGGAACAGCGCCCCTTCGAGTTTCATCATGGCGCCACCATCTGCACTTCGGCGGCGCCGGGAATGCGCATTTTCAACTGTTCGGTGGCCAGGACTTCGATACGGCTGTGGGCGGTCCAGGTGCTCTGTTCCAGGATCAACCGCCCCCACTCGGCCTGCGCCTTGTCGCGCACGCTGAGTTCGTTATAAAGGGTATTGAGCAACTGCCGGTTCCAGTGCGCGCTATAGGACACGGCGATGGCCGACACGAGCACGCCGATGAACAGCAGCAGCATGAAAAAGCTGCCGCCGGGCAGGGGCTTGGCGAAGAGCTTGCTCACCGCAACTTCTCCGCGACGCGCATGACGGCGCTACGGGCGCGCGGGTTGGCCTTGAGTTCGGCTTCGGAAGCGAACTGCGCCTTGCCATGGATCTTGATCTTCGGCACGAAGGCTTCGAAACGCACCGGCAGGTTGCGCGGCAGGTTATCGGCTTCCCCCTTGGTGAGCTTGCGCATGAACAGCTTGACGATGCGGTCTTCCAGGGAGTGGAAGCTGATCACCACCAGGCGACCGCCGATCTCCAGCGCCTCGATCGCCGCTTCGAGACCCACCTGCAGATCGCCCAGTTCGTTATTGACGTGGATGCGCAAGCCCTGGAAAGCCCGGGTCGCCGGGTTCTTGCCCTTTTCCCAGGCCGGGTTGGCCACTTTCAGCACCTCGGCCAGGTCGCCGGTGCGCTCGAAAAGCTTGATGTCGCGGCGCTCGACCACGGCACGGGCCATGCGGCCGGAGAAACGCTCTTCACCGTATTCCTTGAAGACACGGGCGATTTCTTCCACCGGGGCGGTGTTGACGAATTCGGCGGCGCTGATCCCACGGGATGGGTCCATGCGCATGTCCAGCGGGCCGTCATTGAGGAAGCTGAAGCCGCGCTCCGGGTCGTCCAGCTGTGGCGACGACACGCCCAGGTCGAGCAGCACGCCATTGACCTTGCCGGCCAGGCCGCGCTCGGCGACTTCCGCGCCCAGCTCGGCGAAGCTGCGCTGCACAACGACAAAGCGGCCGTCTTCGGCCGCCAGCGCTTGCCCGGTGGCAATCGCTTGAGGATCCTTGTCGAACCCCAGCAACCGGCCGTCCGGCCCCAGCTGGCTGAGGATCAACCGGCTGTGCCCACCACGCCCGAACGTGCCGTCCAGATAGCAGCCATCAGGACGTACGGCGAGCGCCTCGACGGCCTCGTCAAGCAGTACGGTGATGTGGTTAAAGCCGCTATCAATAGTCACAGGATCAAATCACGCAGTTCGTCAGGCATGGCGCCCGGTTGTTGAATAGCAGCGAGGTCAGCGGCAGAAACCGCATTCCAGGCATCTTCGTCCCACAGTTGGAACTTGTTTAGTTGGCCCACCAGCATCGCGCGCTTGTCCAGCTTGGCGTACTCGCGCAGGCGCGGGGGCACCAGGAAACGACCACTGCCATCGAGCTCGAGGTCGACGGCATTACCGATCAGCAAGCGTTGCAGACGGCGGTTTTCTTCGCGCAGCGAAGGCAGTGCGCGCAGTTTGGTTTCGATGATTTCCCACTCATCCAGGGGGTAAACACACAAACATGGGTCAACGGCGTCGATCGTGACGATTAACTGCCCCGAACTTCGCGAAACGAGCTCGTCACGATACCGGCTGGGCATGGCGAGCCGGCCTTTTGCATCGAGACTGATAGCGTTAGCTCCGCGAAACACGTCAGCGTTTCTCCACTTTTTGGCGTTTTACCTTCAAAAAAACCCACTTCATGCCACTTTCCGCCACTTGCGCACACTATAGGAATGCGCCCACCGCACCGTCAAGGCGCGTAATGAAGGAAAAGCCTTATAGATCGGAGATTTAGGAGCGTTTCAGGAGGGGTAACAAGAATCTGACGTAGGAAAATTCGCTCCAACCTGAAGCAGCACAGGGGACTGCGCGCACAAGTTAAAGTGATTTGTTAAGAGTAAGATTTTTTTGGTATTAGGAACTGCGTCTGCCAGTGATTTCGGCAGGAAGGGAAAAGGTGGAGAGTCGATCTGTAAGCCGGGTTCTGTCTTGAACAGTCATTCGTCTACGATGGCCATCACTGGACATCTTTAGCAACCTACCCGGTCCCAGCGCGGGCCACGCCTTGGGACCCTATTTGGTCTTGCTCCAAGTGGGGTTTACCTAGCCACGAACTGTTGCCAGCCGTGCGGTGCGCTCTTACCGCACCTTTTCACCCTTACCGGCGCCGAAACGCTTAGGCGGTTATTTTCTGTGGCACTTTCCGTAGGCTCACGCCTCCCAGGCATTACCTGGCACTTCGCCCTATGGAGCCCGGACTTTCCTCCCCCCCCTAATTCTCATAGAGGGCAGCGACTGTCCGATCGACTCTCCGCCGCGAAGGTTAACGGTAGAGCGCTTGAAGAACAAGCGCTAAAAGCCCCGGGCCAGCACCGTGTCCCGGTTTCACTGGTCTTTCTGTTTTTCCAGTGCGACCTGATACAGCACATTCTTGCGCTCGCCTGTGATCTGCGCCGCAAGGGCCGCGGCGCGCTTGAGGGGCATTTCCTCGAGCAGCAGGTTCAGGACGCGCATCGCCTCGCCGCTGACGGCATCCTCGCTTTGCGGCGGCGTCCAACCCGCCACCAGCACGACGCACTCGCCGCGTTGCTGGTTGCTGTCGCTTTCGACAAAGGCGCGCAACTCGTTCAACGGCAGTCCCTTGAGGGTTTCAAAGGTCTTGGTCAACTCCCGGGCCAGCAGCGCCTGGCGTTCGGCACCGAACACCAGTTCCATGTCCTGCAGGCATTCCAGAATGCGGTGCGGCGCCTCATAGAAGATCAGCGTACGCGGCTCTTCCTTTATAGCTTCCAGGCGTGCCCGCCGCCCCACCGCCTTGGCCGGCAGGAAACCTTCGAAGATGAAACGGTCCGACGGCAGGCCTGCCGCCGACAGCGCCGCGATCAACGCGCAAGCCCCCGGCACCGGCACCACGCTGATACCCGCCGCCCGGGCCTGGCGCACCAGATGATAGCCAGGGTCGGAAATCAACGGCGTACCGGCATCGGAAATCAGCGCGATGTTATCGCCTGCCAACAGCCGGGTAATGAAACGACTGCCTTCGTCCCGCTCATTGTGTTCATGACAGGCTGCCAACGGCGTGGAAATGCCGAAATGTTGCAGCAGGCGCTGGGAGTGACGGGTGTCTTCAGCCGCGATCAGCGCAACCTCCTGCAGGATTTTCAGCGCCCGGGCACTGATATCGTCCAGGTTGCCGATGGGCGTCGCCACCACATAAAGCGAGCCGGCAGCGGAATTCAAAGCACCTGGAGCAGTCAAAACGCGCACCTCATGATCGTAAAAACCGCCATTGTAGCGTGTGCCAGCCATCCCAGCTGTTCACCACAGAGGCAATACCCTGTCTTTTGTGGCGCGCCGCACTCTTTGAAATACCTAAATTGATCGATTCACACCAGTAACATCGCGCCCCGGCCAGTGCTTGGGTACAATTCGACGCTAATTTGATCTCGTATCGGGAACACTTACATGATCGCTTGCCTGCGGCTGCTCTCCGCCCTCTGCCTCGCTGCCCTCCTGGCGGCCTGCGCCAGCTCGCCCTCGTCCAGCCTTGGCGAACTTCCACGGACCCCGGATGCCAGTATCGAGCAGTTGCTCGAACAGGCCACCCAAAGCAAAACCCCGGAAAAAGCCGCCCTGCTGCGCCTGAGCGCCGCAGACCTGGCCTACCGCCAGGGCAATGCCGGCCAGTCCGCACAGATCCTGCAACAAGTGCCGATGGAACAACTCAAGCCCGGCCAGCAGATTTTCGCCAGCACACTGTCGGCGGAACTGGCGATGACCCGCAACCAGCCCAAGGCAGCGCTCACCGCCCTGAGCCACCCAAGCCTGCAACACCTGAGCGAAATGCCCGTGGAGCAGCAGGCCCGCACCGGAACCGTCCGCGCCCGCGCCCTCGAAGCCGACGGCCAGACCCTGGCTGCCGCCAAGGAGCGCATCTTCATCGCACCCTTGCTGAAGGACGATGCCGCGGCGAAAAACCACGAAGCCATCTGGTCGCTGATCGCCTCGCTGCCCACCGACCAGTTGCAGCCCGCCTCCAACGACGACCTCGGCGGCTGGTTGAGCCTGGCCCAGGCCGTCAAGACCGCCGGCACCCTGGAACAGCAGCAGGCAGCCATCGACCACTGGCGCGAACAGAACCCAAAGCACCCCGCCGCCCTGCAACTGCCGACGCCCCTGGTCAAGCTCAAGGAACTGGCCAGCCAGCCACTGAGCAAGATCGCCCTGCTGCTGCCACAAAGTGGCCAGCTGGCAGCGGTTGCCAAGGCCTTGCGCGAGGGTTTCATGGCCGCGCACTACCAGGCTCAGCAGGCCGGGCAAACGCCGCCCAGCATCCAGTTCTATGACAGCGCCAGCCTGACCTCCATGGACGAGTTCTACCGCAAGGCCCAGGCCGACGGCGTGCAACTGGTCATCGGCCCGCTGGAAAAACCCCTGGTCAAGCAGATCAGCACCCGTCCGCAATTGCCGATCACTACCCTGGCGTTGAACTACAGCGAAGGCGAGCAAGGGCCACCGCAACTGTTCCAGTTCGGCCTGGCCCCCGAGGATGAAGCTCGCGAAGTGTCCCGTCGCGCCCGCGCCGATGGCCTGCACCGCGCCGCCGCCATGGTACCGAAGGGCGAATGGGGCGATCGCGTACTCAAAGCCTTCAGCCAGGACTGGCAGGCCAACGGCGGCACCATCGTCGCGATCGAACGGGTCGACCAGCCGGTCCAACTGGCCCAGCAGATCGCCGACATGTTCCAGTTGCGCCAGAGCGAAGGTCGCGCCAAGAGCCTGCAAAGCACCGTGGGCACCACGGTCGCGGCCCAGCCGTCCCGTCGCCAGGACATCGAGTTCATCTTCCTGGCCTCGACACCGCAGCAGGCCCAGCAGATCAAGCCAACCCTGAACTTCCAATACGCCGGCGACGTGCCGGTCTACGCGACGTCTTCGGTGTTCAGCGCCAGCGGCGACCAGAACCAGTACAACGACATGAGCGGCATCCGCTTCTGCGAAACCCCGTGGCTGCTCGACGCCAATGACCCGCTGCGCAAGCAGGTCACCGCGCAGTGGCCCCAGGCGGGTGGCAGCCTGGGTCGGTTGTACGCGATGGGCGCGGATGCCTATCGCCTGGCACCGCGCCTGGGCCAGCTCAAGACGTTGCCGGACAGCCGCCTCGAAGGTTTGTCGGGCAGCCTGGCCGTGTCGCCCACCCAGCGCGTACAGCGTCAATTGCCTTGGGCCGAGTTCGTCAACGGCCAGGTGCAGCGCCTGCCGGACACCCAGCGCTGATGCCTGACCGATCACGCCAGCAAAGCGGACGGGATGCCGAGGGCCAGGCCCTCGCGCATCTCCAGCAACACGGCCTGCGGCTGGTGGCGCAGAACTGGTTGTGCAAACGCGGCGAGCTTGATCTGGTCATGCTTGACGGCGATACAGTAGTATTCGTCGAAGTCCGCTACAGAAAAAATACCCAATGGGGTGGCGCGCTCGACAGCATTGACGAGCGCAAGCGCCAGAAACTGGTGTTCGCGGCGCAGTATTTCCTGCAACGCGAGTCTCGCTGGGCCGATTATCCCTGCCGCTTCGACGTGGTTGCCATCGACAGCAACGCCGCCCAGTTGAACTGGCTGCAGAACGCCTTCGACAGTTGAGCGCCCATGCCGAGCCGGACACCTTCACCTAACTTTTTTGCTCTTTGCTTTGCGCGCCGCACATGTTTGTGCCCATAAGCCGCGCTACTTAAGGTCACACAGATGGACATGCAATCGCGAATTCGCCAGCTTTTTCAGGCCAGTATCGACACCAAGCAACAGGCGATGGACGTACTTGCACCGCACATCGAGCAAGCCAGCCAAGTGATGGTCAACGCCTTGCTCAACGAGGGCAAAATGCTTTCGTGCGGCAATGGCGGCTCGGCCGGCGACGCCCAGCATTTCTCGTCGGAGCTGCTCAACCGCTTCGAGCGCGAGCGCCCGAGCCTGCCGGCGATTGCCCTGACCACCGACAGCTCGACGATCACCTCGATCGCCAACGACTACAGCTACAACGAAGTCTTCTCCAAACAGATCCGCGCCCTGGGCCAACCTGGCGATGTGCTGCTGGCGATTTCCACCAGCGGCAACTCGGCCAATATTATTCAAGCGATCCAGGCCGCACATGATCGCGAAATGATTGTCGTAGCATTGACCGGTCGTGACGGCGGTGGCATGGCATCGCTGCTATTGCCCGAAGACGTCGAGATCCGCGTACCGGCCAATGTCACCGCACGTATCCAGGAAGTCCACCTGCTGGCGATCCACTGCCTTTGCGACTTGATCGACAGCCAACTGTTCGGGAGTGAAGAATGACCCCTAATCGCCTAGGCCTTCTGGCCTTGACCCTGTGCCTCGGCATCAGCGGCTGCACATCGGTGGTTAACGCCAGCCGGGAAAAGCCGATTGAAGACGACCGCGGCACCCGCACCTTCGGCAGCAAGATCGACGACTCCCTGATTGAAACCAAGGTCGGCGTGAACATCGCCAAGGCCGACCCGGACCTGGACAACAACTCGCACATCGTCGTCACCAGCTTCAACGGTGTCGTACTGCTGGCCGGCCAGACCCCACGCGCCGACCTCAAGGCTAAGGCCGAACAGGAAGCCAGCGCCGTGCAGCGGGTCAAGACCGTGCATAACGAACTGCAGGTCCTGCAACCCTCCTCCCTGCTGGCGCGTCAGAATGACGCCTGGCTGACCACCAAGATCAAGACCCAGATGCTCACCGACGCCAGCATTCCTGGCTCGCGCATCAAGGTTGTGACCGAGAATGGCATCGTCTACCTGCTGGGCCTGCTGACCAAGCAGGAGGCCGCCCAGGCGACCAACTTGGTGCAGGGTGTGTCCGGGGTACAGAAGATCGTCAAGTTGTTTGAGTATATTGACTGAGGCGACTCGCGGCTCTTGAGGCTGCATGCGGCTGGAAAAACGGTGCTCACTCATACAGGGGAGCACCGTTTTTTTGTTTGGTTGGGGGCGCCCAGATCAAGATCAAAAGCCAAAACAAGGCGGCCTCACAGCCCCTCAATCCAAACTGTGGGAGCGAGCTTGCTCGCGATTGCGGTGTGCCAGCCAACACCGATGCTGCTGACCTGACGCCATCGCGAGCAAGCTCGCTCCCACAATGGGATCGGGTACAGCCGGAGGAGACAGGTCGGCTGTAAGGCCGCCTCGCTTTTGCTTTGCTTTTGATCTGGGCGCCCCGTTAACCACGCTGGCCGAACGCAGGCATTGCGCAGTGGGCACCTCGGCATGGATGCCGAGGTAGCCGCGAATACAGCCAAAAAAAATGCCCGCATCTCACGACACGGGCATTTTCCTTGGCGAACAGCGAACAGATTACCTGCTTCGCTACTTCACCACCTTGAGACTAGGCCGACCACTAGGCCGCGGCGGCTCGTCATCCGGTGGTGGCAGGTCATCATCCGGCTCGAACTCTTCTTCACCGTCCAGCGGCGCTTCCAGCTCAAACACCATGCCTTGGCCATTCTCCCGGGCATAAATCCCCAGAATCGCAGCAACAGGCACGTACAAGGTGTGCGGCACACCACCGAAGCGCCCTTCAAAGCTGACGGCATCATTATCCATGTGCAGGTGACGCACAGCGGCTGGCGACACGTTGAGGACAATCTGCCCATCGTTGGCAAAACCCTGCGGCACCTGCACCGACGGAAACTCGGCATTGACGAGCATGTGCGGGGTGCAATCATTGTCCACAATCCACTCGTAGAGCGCGCGGACCAGATAAGGTCGACTGGAGTTCATAGCGGCTCCTTAAGCCTTAGCGCATGTCGCGTTCGACACCAGACAGACTCGCCTGGAATGCCTCACGCGCAAATTGGCGCTCCATATAATCAAGCAGCGGCTTGGCAGGCCGCGGCAGTTCGATACCCAGAATCGGCAAACGCCAGAGTATGGGCAATAGGCAGCAATCCACCAGACTTTGTTCCTCACTGAGGAAAAACGGCTTGTCGACGAACAGCGGCGATACGCCCGTCAGGCTTTCACGCAATTCCTTGCGCGCCACGACTCGCGCCGGCTCCTTGGTTCGGGAATCCAGGATCAGATCCACCAACCCGCACCAGTCACGCTGGATGCGATGGATCAGCAAACGGCTGTTGGCACGCGCTACAGGATAAACCGGCAGCAAGGGTGGATGCGGATAACGCTCATCCAGGTATTCCATCACCACGGTCGACTCCCACAACGCCAGGTCACGATCGACCAATGTGGGCAGGCTGCCGTAAGGGTTCACTTCGATCAGCTTCGGCGGCTGACGACCCGCTTCGACGTAAATGATCTCGGCGCTGACACCCTTCTCTGCCAGTACGATGCGTACCCGGTGGGAATAGTGGTCGGCGGGGTCGGAGTAACAGGCCAACCGATTGGTCACGCCCATGGCGATCCTCCTCGCTTGTTGAAATTATCGAAAAACGGAAAAACGAGCGCGCCCAGAGGGCGTCTCCCGTAACGCCTGGCGGGCCAGGCTCGTTACATGTCTAGAGACGCCCTTGGGCGCGCACGATTAACAGCAATGGCTTACAGCTTTATCAATGCACGTCTTTCCAGTATTCACGCTTGAGCAGGTAAGCGAATACGAAGAAGAACGCCAGGTACAGCAATACATAGGTACCGATGCGCTGATGCTCCAGCTTCACCGGGTTGGCCGAGTAGGCCAGGAAGGTCACCAGGTTCTTGACCTTCTCATCGAACTGCTCCGGGGTCAGGGTGCCGGTGTTCGGCAATACGGTCAGTTGGTCGCAGGCTTCATGGGTCAAAGCGGAGCCTGTCAGCGGATCGAATTGCTTTTTGCCGTCTTCAACGATCTGAACCTGTTTGCAGCCTACCACCTGGCGACCCTGGAGGCCGACCAGAACGTTAGGCATCCCGACGTTCGGGAAGACCTTGTTGTTCACGCCCCAAGGACGTGCAGGGTCTTCGTAGAACGAGCGCAGGTAACCGTAAAGCCAGTCGGTGCCACGCACACGGGCCACCAGGGTCAGGTCCGGCGGCGCGGCGCCGAACCAGGTCTTGGCGTCCGCAGGCTGCATGCCGATGGTCATGTGATCGCCCAGTTTGGCACCGGTGAACACAAGCTTCTCGAGCATCAGCTCATGGGGGATGCCCAGGTCATCGGCAACGCGTTCATAGCGCTGGAACTTGGCACTGTGGCAACCCATGCAGTAGTTGGCGAACGTACGTGCGCCGTCCTGCATGGCCGCTTTGTCGGAAACGTCGATGTCGACTTTTTCCAGCTCCGGACCACCGTGTTCAGCCGCGAAGGACAGTACAGGCATAGCAGCAAGAATCAGTACAGCAAATAGCTTTTTCATCAGCCAGTCACCCTTTCCGGAACCGGTTTGGTCTTCTCGAGCCTGGTGTAGAACGGCATCAGAATGAAGTAGGCGAAGTACAGGAAGGTGCAAACCTGCGACAGCAGCGTGCGTTCCGGTGTCGGAGCCAGTACGCCCAGCACGCCCAGGATCACGAACGAGATGCAGAACACCACGAGCCAGATCTTGCTCAGCCAGCCTTTGTAGCGCATCGACTTGACGGGGCTGCGGTCCAGCCATGGCAGGACGAACAGCACGGCGATGGCCGCGCCCATGGCAATAACGCCCAACAGCTTGTCCGGGATCGCCCGCAGGATCGCGTAGAACGGCGTGAAGTACCAGACCGGGGCAATGTGCTCAGGAGTCTTGAACGCGTTCGCCTGCTCGAAGTTCGGCTTCTCGAGGAAGTAACCGCCCATTTCAGGGAAGAAGAACACGATGGAGCAGAAGATGAACAGGAAGACCACCACGCCGACGATATCTTTCACGGTGTAGTACGGGTGGAAGGCGATGCCATCCAGCGGTACGCCGTTCTCGTCCTTGTGTTTCTTGATGTCCACGCCATCCGGGTTGTTCGAGCCGACTTCGTGCAGCGCGAGGATGTGCAGCACCACCAGGCCGAGGATCACGATTGGCAGGGCGACCACGTGCAGGGCGAAGAAGCGGTTCAGGGTGATGCCCGAGATCAGGTAGTCACCACGGATCCACTGGGTCAGGTCGTCACCGATGACCGGGATCGCACCGAACAGCGAGATGATCACCTGGGCACCCCAGTAGGACATCTGGCCCCACGGCAGCAGGTAGCCCATGAAGGCCTCGGCCATCAGCGCCAGGTAGATCAGCATGCCGAAGACCCACACCAGCTCGCGAGGCTTCTGGTACGAACCGTAGAGCAGACCACGGAACATGTGCAGGTAGACCACGATGAAGAACGCCGAAGCGCCGGTTGAGTGCAGCAGACGCAGGATCGAGCCGTACTCGACGTCGCGCATGATGTATTCGACGGAGGCAAACGCTTCTTCCGCCGACGGGGTGTAGCTCATGGTCAGCCAGACACCGGTGACGATCTGGTTGACCAGAACGAGCAATGCCAGGGAACCAAAGAAGTAGAAGAAGTTGAAGTTTTTCGGAGCGTAATATTTGCTGAGATGGTCTTCCCACATTTTGGTCGCGGGAAAGCGCGCATCAACCCAATCCATGAATTTGCTCATCACGCTTTCTCCGTATCGACGCCAACGACAATGATGTCATCGGTCTCATAGGAATGCGGGGGAACTGGCAGGTTCAGAGGTGCAGGCTGCGACTTGTAGACGCGACCGGCCAGGTCGTAGTGGGAGCCGTGGCAAGGGCAGAAATAACCACCGACCCAGTCCTTGCCCAGGTCGGCAGGCGCTACTTCGGGACGGAACGTTGGCGAGCAACCCAGGTGCGTACAGATCCCGATCAGCAGCAGGACCTCTGGCTTGATCGAACGCGTCTGCGGGTCGACATAAGTCGGTTGCGTGGAGTTCTTGGAGGACGGGTCGGACAACTGACCCTCTATCTTTTTCAGATTCCCCAGGATTTCCTCTGTACGGCGGACGATGAACACCGGCTGGCCGCGCCACTCAGCAATCATCTGCTGGCCTGGCTCGATCTTGCTGACATTCACTTTCACCGGTGCACCTGCGGCTTTCGCCTTGGCGCTGGGAAACCATGACCCCACGAACGGGACCGCAGCCCCCACCGCTCCTGCAGCACCCACCACGGATGTGGCTGCTACCAGGAAGCGACGCCGGCCTGCATTCACGCCGTCATTGCTCATTCAGTCCTCTCCCATCAGCTTTGTGGCCTGTTAGATCAGGCGTCTACTAAGTAAAAATCTGAACTTATAAAAATTTTGCCGAATGGTAATGAAAAGCCCCAATTCTGACAAGGTAATTACCAAGCGGCCAAACCGCCAAGCCTTGTAGTATAGGGGCTCTACGAATGTGGCAAGTTGTCACAGAGCAATTCTTTTGCCCATAAAAAAACGCCCAGCTCCGTGAGGAACTGGGCGCCTTTTGAAAGCGGAAGCGGAATTAACGCTTCGAGTACTGCGGACGCTTACGCGCTTTACGCAGACCGACTTTCTTACGTTCAACTTCGCGAGCATCGCGAGTTACGAAGCCGGCTTTGCGCAGAGCACCACGCAGAGTCTCGTCGTAATCCATCAGGGCGCGAGTGATGCCGTGGCGGATTGCGCCAGCTTGACCACTTACACCACCACCGATAACAGTGACGTAGATGTCGAATTTTTCGACGGTCTCGGTCAGTTCCAGCGGCTGACGAACTACCATGCGGGCAGTTTCGCGGCCGAAGAAGTTATCCAGGGAGCGGTTGTTGATGGAGATGTTACCAGTGCCCGGACGCAGGAAAACGCGTGCGGTTGCAGTCTTGCGACGGCCAGTGCCGTAATTTTGAGTCGCCGACATAATGAACTATTCCGTTAAAACTTCAGTTCTTGGGGCTGCTGAGCAGTATGAGGGTGAGCAGCGCCCGCATAAACCTTCAGCTTACGATACATGTCGCGACCCAGTGGGTTCTTAGGCAGCATGCCTTTAACCGCGGTCTCGATCACGCGCTCAGGGGCTTTGGCGATCAGCTTTTCAAAGTTGATCGACTTGATGCCGCCAGGAAAACCGGAGTGGGAGTAGTACATTTTGTCAGTGGTTTTAGCGCCAGTAACACGTACTTGCTCAGCGTTGATCACGACGATGTAGTCACCGGTGTCAACGTGAGGGGTGTACTCAGGCTTGTGCTTGCCACGCAGACGGCTCGCGATTTCGGTGGCCAGACGACCCAGGGTCTGACCAGCAGCGTCGACGACAAACCAGTCGCGCTTTACTGTTTCCGGTTTAGCAGTAAAAGTTTTCATTCTTTATAGCCTCAGGGGCCGCCCTGTAAATTAGACGGCGGATCTTACTGAATAGTGCGTACTTTGACAAGTCAAAGGCAGCCGGATACAGACGCTTTCGGGGGCTCGGGTCGGCGCGTCCGTTCAACGGCAAGATTCTTCGGCGGCGGCGCATCACTTCCACTGCAGAAAGAGGTGCGCAATTATGCAGATTGCGAAAAATATTTCAACCTGCTTTTATGATTGTTTTGCCCAAGGAGTTCCCGATGGACTATCGCCAGCTAGGCCGTACCGATCTGAACGTGAGTGCCCTGTGCCTCGGCACCATGACCTGGGGTGAGCAGAACAGCGAGGCCGAGGCCTTCGCCCAGATCGAACGCGCCAAGGGTGCCGGCATCAATTTCATGGACACCGCCGAGATGTACCCGGTGCCTCCCAAGGCCGAGACCTACGCCACCACCGAGCGCTACATCGGCAATTACTTCAAAAGCCGCGGCGACCGTGCCGACTGGATCCTGGCGAGCAAGATCGCCGGTCCCGGCAACACCATCGACTACATCCGCGACAAGCACCTCAAGCACAACCGCCAGCACATCGTCCAGGCCGTGGACGCCAGCCTCAAGCGCCTGCAGACCGACTGGATCGATCTTTACCAGCTGCACTGGCCAGAACGCAGCACCAACTTCTTCGGTCAACTGGGCTACCAGCACAAGGCCGACGAAACGTTCACACCGCTGGAGGACACCCTCGAAGCCCTGGACGAGCAGGTCCGCGCCGGCAAGATCCGCCACATCGGCCTGTCCAACGAAACACCGTGGGGCACCATGAAGTTCCTGGCCCTGGCCGAAGCCCGTGGCTGGCCGCGGGCGGTGTCGATCCAGAACCCGTACAACCTGCTCAACCGCAGCTTCGAGGTCGGCCTGGCGGAAATCGCCATTCGCGAGCAATGCGGCCTGCTGGCTTATTCGCCTCTGGCGTTCGGCTTCCTGTCGGGCAAATACGAAGGTGGCGCGCGCCCACCTAAAGGCCGCCTGAGCCTCTACAGCCGCTTCAGCCGCTACTTCAACCCGCAATCGGAAGCGGCGTGCAGCCGTTATGTCGCATTGGCCCGCGAGCACGGCCTGGACCCGGCACAGATGGCCCTGGCGTTCGTCACCCAGCAGCCGTTCGTGACCAGCAACATCATTGGCGCCACCACGCTGGAGCAACTGGACAGCAACATCGAAAGCTTCGAGCTGAAGCTGTCGGACGAAGTGCTGGCGGGGATCGAGGCGATTCACAAGGATCAGCCGAACCCTGCTCCTTGATTGATTCATAGGCCCCATCGCGAGCAAGCTCGCTCCCACAGGGTTTCTGCGGTAACGCAGGAACCCCATGTGGGAGCGAGCTTGCTCGCGATAGCGGACCCAAGCTCACCACCGCATCAAAGCGACCGCGCAATGATCTCCTTCATGATTTCATTGGTTCCGGCATAGATCCGCTGCACCCGCGCATCCGCCCATGCCCGGGCAATCGGGTATTCCCACATGAAGCCGTAGCCGCCATGCAACTGCACGCACTCGTCGAGCACCTTGCATTGCAGGTCGGTGCCCCAGTACTTGGCCATCGCCGCCGTCGGCACGTCCAGCTTGCCTTGCAGGTGCAACTCCAGGCAGCGGTCGACGAAGACCCGGCCAATCTGGATTTCGGTAGCCATTTCCGCGAGCTTGAAACGGGTGTTCTGAAAGTCGGCGATGGTTTTACCGAACGCCTTGCGCTCGCGGGTGTAGTCCAGGGTCCATTGCAGCGCCGCCTCGGCCGAAGCCAGGCCGCCGATGGCGACGGTCAGGCGCTCCTGGGGGAGCTCTTGCATCAGGTAGGCAAAGCCCATTCCGGCCTGTCCGAGCAGGTTGTCCTTCGGCACGCGGACATCCTGGAAGAACAGTTCCGACGTGTCCTGGGCCTTCATTCCGACTTTTTCCAGGCGCTTGCCCTTTTCGAAGCCCGGCGTGCCCGCCTCCACCAGGAACAGGCTGGTGCCCTTGGCGCCAGCCTTGGGATCGGTCTTGGCGACCACAATCACCAGGTCCGCCAGGAAACCATTGGTGATGAAGGTCTTGGAGCCGTTGATGACGTATTCGTCACCGTCCAGCACCGCCGTGGTCTTCACCCCCTGCAGGTCGGAACCGGCGCCCGGCTCGGTCATGGCGATGGCCGTGACCATTTCGCCGGACACCAGTTTCGGCAGGTACTTGTGTTTCAGCGCCTCACTGCCGTAATGCAGGATGTACGGCGCGACGATGTCGGAATGCAGCGAGAAACCGATCCCCGTCAGCCCCAGGCGACCGATCTCCTCGATCACCACCGTGCTGTAGAGGAAGTCCGCGTCCAATCCACCATAGGTTTCTGGAAGGTGCGAGCACAACATGCCCGCCTCCCCCGCCTTGTTCCAGAGCTGACGATCGACATGCCCCTGTTTTTCCCACTGGCTGTGGTACGGCACGGCTTCTTTTTCGAGGAAGGTTCGTACGCTGTCACGAAACAATTCGTGCTCGGGACTGAACAGTGTTCTTGGGATCATGGCTCACCTTTGATTATTGTCGGACATGGTTATCCAACAGAGCCTAAGCCTGCGGTGTACGACAGGACACTGGACACATCCGACAAAAAATAAGACGATCCAGCCGTCTGGTGACCACTTCCCCCTATAAAAATAAAGATGAATTATGTCTATGCACACCTCCACGCCCTTGCGGCGCGTCAGCATCCTGGCAATCGACCGGGTCTTCGCCTTCACCCTCATGCAAGCCAAGGATTTTTTCCATCTGGCCAGCCTGCGCTATGGCAAACAACTGGGCCACGGTCTGACGCCGGCGTTTGAAACCCGGCTGGTCAGCCCCGATGGCAAACCGGTGAACAGCTTCAGCGATGTGATCATGCCGGTGGACGGTGGCTTGGAAAACACCGACATCATCATCCTGCCGGCCTTCTGGGATGATTTCGCCAGCCTCTGCCAACGCTACCCCCAGATACTGCCCTGGCTGCGCGAACAACACGCTCGCGGCGCGGTACTCTGCGGCGAAGCCTCCGGGGTGTTCTGGCTGGCCGAGGCCGGTCTGCTCGACGGCAAGGAAGCGACCACCTACTGGCGCTTCTTCAATGCCTTCAAGGAGCGCTTCCCCCAGGTGCACCTGAACCAGGACAAGCACCTGACCGACGCCGACAACCTGTTTTGCGCCGGCGGCGCGACCTCGGCCTGCGACCTCTATATTTACCTCATTGAACGCTTCTGCGGCGCCAACGTGGCCCAGGCCGTGGCGCGGGACATCCTGTATGAAGTGCAACGCAGCTATTCGCCGGGACGGATCGGCTTTGGCGGGCAGAAACTACACCAGGACGTGATCATTCTGCAGATCCAGCAATGGCTCGAAGAGCACTTCGCCGATAAATTCCGCTTCGAGGATGTTGCCCGGGAGCATGGCATGAGCATCCGCAATTTCATGCGCCGCTTCCAGACCGCCACCGGCGACAAGCCACTGCATTACCTGCAACGACTGCGGATCGAAACCGCCAAGGGCCTGCTCTCCGGCAGCCGCAAGAGCATCAAGACCATCAGCTACGAAGTCGGCTACGACGATGCGAGCTTTTTCGCACGGTTGTTCCGGCAACATACCGACCTGTCGCCGAACCAGTATCGGCAGCAGTTTCAGCAGGCGGCGTAGCCCGAGAGCCTGGCACGATCCACTGTGGGAGCGAGCTTGCTCACGATGGCGGTGGTTCAGCAGCACGGATGTTGACTGACAAGACGCCATCGCGAGCAAGCACGCTCCCACAGGGTTTTGCAGTGAACGACTGATTTCGAGCATACAAAAAAGGCCTGCGAACGCAGGCCTTCTTTGCTTTCCGAATCGCCCTACGGCTTATGCGCTCGCGACAGGAACTCGTGAGATTGCATCTCCAGCAAACGACTCAAGGTCCGCTGGAATTCGAAGGTCAGGCGACCGCCGGTGTAGAGGTCCTTGAGTTCGACTTCGGCCGAAATGATCAGCTTCACGTTACGGTCATAGAACTCATCGACCATGTTGATGAAGCGACGGGCGATGTCGTCGGTGGTGACGCTCATCTGCTCGACGCCGCTAAGCAACACGGCGTGGAAGATCTTGCCCAGTTCGATGTAGTCGTTCTGGCTGCGCGGACCGTCGCACAGTTCGCGGAAGTCGAACCAGGCCACGTCGTCACAGGTGCGGATGGCGCGGATCTCGCGGTTTTCGATGATCAGCACATCGTTTTCCACCGCCTGGGTGCATTCCGGCGTCAGGGCGCGGAAGCTCTTGCGCAGGCTTTCTTCGGCGGCGGCATCCAACGGAAAGTGGAACAACTCCGCTTGTTCGAGGTGACGCAGGCGGTAGTCGACGCCGCTGTCGACGTTGACGATTTCGGTGTGTTCCTTGATCAGCGCGATGGCCGGCAGGAACCGCGCCCGCTGCAGGCCGTCCTTGTACAGGCCGTCCGGCACGATGTTCGAGGTGGCGACCAGGGTCACGCCATTCTTGAACAGCTCCTCCATCAAGGTGCCCAGGATCATGGCGTCGGTGATGTCGGAAACGAAGAACTCATCGAAGCAGATCACCCGGGTCTCGTCGGCAAAACGCCTCGCGATGATGGTCAGCGGGTTCTTCTCGCCCCCCAGGGTCTTCATTTCCTCGTGCACGCGCTTCATGAAGCGGTGGAAGTGCGTGCGTGTCTTTTCCTTGAACGGCAGCGCTTCGAAGAAGGTGTCCACCAGGTAGGTCTTGCCACGGCCAACGCCGCCCCAGAAATACAGGCCCTTGACCGGCGCCTGGTCTTTTTTGCCGAACAGTTTGCCCAACAGGCCCGGCTTGTTGTTCGAGGCCGCGACCAGGTCGTCGTACAGGCGCTGCAAATGCCGCACCGCCGTTTCCTGGGCTGCGTCGTGGAAAAACTCCGGGCGTTTCAGATCAGCTTGATATCGTTCTAGGGGCGTCATATTCGTTAGCAAGGCAACAAAAACGGGCCGTCACTGTAGCGATGGCCCAGAGGAATGGCAATCGGCCCTTATTCGGGCCGATGGTCGGGTGATGCGCCGCGATCAGTCCTGGGCAGGCGTCAGGGCAACGCGCAGCGCATCGATGGCCGCATCCCGGGCGGCGCTGTCGGCGAAGGCCGGGCTGTTCGCCACGCACTCACCGTCGAGCCAGACGCTGAAACCCAGGTCGTCGCTGCGTACGTCCAAGGGGTGGCCGGACTGCAATTGCTTGGTCACCTGCCCTGCGGTCTTGCCGTCGGCAAAACTGTTCGAGAGCAACAGTTGCTCGCCATCGGCAGAAAGCAGGCGGAAACGGAAACTGCCGTCATCCTCGCGGAAGCTGACGAAACGTGCCGTCTTGGCCGCTTTCTTTTTGGCCTGGGTTGCCACCTGGACCTGGCTGACGAACGAACGCAGGCCAACGGCCTCGCGCAGTTCGTTGAGGAACGGCGTTGCCACGGCCCGGGCCTTGCTCGCGCCCAGTTGCAGGATGTCTTCAAGGTCCGACGGACGTTCGATGAACTGGTGATAACGCTCGCGCGCTTCACCCAGCTCGCTGTCGAGCAACTGGAAAAGGCGGTTCTTGGCTTCGCCCCAACCCAGGCCTTGCAGCAGTTCGCTGCGGAACTCAGCGGACTGGGCCGGGGTGGCGAAGGCCTGGAACAGGGTGAACAGGTGCGAATTGTCCGGATCCTTGGCTTCGCCCGGGGCACGGGAGTCGGTGACGATCCGCGAGATTGCGTCCTTCATGTCCTTGGCGCTGCTGAACAACGGGATGGTGTTGTCGTAGCTCTTGGACATCTTGCGGCCATCGAGGCCCGGCAGCGTGGCGACGCTTTCTTCGATCAGCGCTTCGGGCATGGTGAAGAACTCCTTGCCCTGGCCGAACAGGTGATTGAAGCGCTGGCCGATGTCACGGGCCATTTCCACGTGCTGGATCTGGTCGCGACCGACCGGGACCTTGTGGGCGTTGAACATCAGGATGTCGGCGGCCATGAGGATCGGGTAGCTGTAGAGACCCATGGTGACACCGGCGTCCGGGTCTTCCCCGGCCTCAACATTCTTGTCCACCGAGGCCTTGTAGGCGTGGGCACGGTTGAGCAGGCCCTTGGCCGCGACGCAGGTCAGCAGCCAGGTCAGTTCCGGGATCTCGGGAATATCGGACTGGCGATAGAACGTCACGCGGTCCACGTCCAGGCCGCCGGCCAGCCAGGTGGCGGCGATCTCCAGGCGCGAACGCTGGATACGCAGCGGGTCATCGCACTTGATCAGGGCGTGGTAGTCGGCCAGGAAGTAGAACGAATCGGCGTTGCTGTCGCGGCTGGCGAGAATCGCCGGACGGATGGCGCCGGCATAGTTGCCCAGGTGCGGGGTGCCGGTGGTGGTGATGCCGGTCAGGATACGGGTACGCGTCGTCATGGGTTATCGCTTGTCAGACTGCTGTCAATTCGAGAGGCGCGGCAGGATCAGATCCTTGAGATCGGTCAGCTTGCCATGAAAAAAGTGTCCGCATTCTGCCACTTTCAGCAGCTCATGGGGGCGTTGGAGCGTGTCGGACCATTCGTAAACCAGCTGCGGATCGACCACTTCGTCGGTTTCCGGCTGGATCACGGTCAACTCGCCAGCGGTCGGCAAGGGCGATCGCTCGTCCAGGCGCATCACCGCCGGGGCCACCATGAACAGGTGCTTGACCGGTTGCCCCTGGGCTTCCAGGCGCCCGCCCAGGCTGGCGGCGACAAAGCCGCCGAAGGAAAAACCGAACAGGGTCAGGGGCAATTGCGGGTATTTTCCACGCAGCCATTGGGCAACAGCCTGGGCGTCATCCACTTCGCCGGTGCCCATGTCATGGGTGCCGGCGCTGGCACCCACGCCACGATAATTGAAACGCAACGTAACAAGCCCAGCATCACGGGCAGTGCGTTGCAGGGTCGAGACCACTTTGTTGAGCATGGTCCCGCCTTGCACCGGGTTCGGGTGGCAGATCAGCGCCAGGCCACGGGGGGCCTCGCTGTCCAGGTACAAGGCTTCCAGTTGGCCCACGGGGCCATCGATGACGACAGGGGTTTCGCGCATAAGCAAGGGAAAGAACTCCGTGACCCCGAATTGGGTCGACTCGTCTAGCTAAAGTCTGTGCCTGGCATGATTGCGATGTTCTTCGCGGTATACAGCGCAGGTCCGAGCCGTTAACGTAAAGCAAAGCCGTTTATAGAGGAAGGACTCGTGGAACACTCGCTCTTAGTTTGGTTGTTGCCGACTCTTGCCCTGGTTGCCGGTGTCGCCATTGGATTCCTGCTTGCCCGACTGCTGCCCAATGCGGTGCCCAACAGCACGCAACGTCAGCTGGACGACATTCAGGAACGTTTCGACAGTTATCAGAATGAAGTGGTCACCCACTTCAACAGCACCGCTTCTCTGGTGAAAAAACTCACCCAGAGCTACCAGGATGTCCAGGATCATTTGTCCGAGGGTGCCAATCGCCTGGCCCTGGACGAGCAGACTCGCCAGCGCCTGCTGGCCGCCCTGCAAGCCGATGCGGCACAGACGCCACGGGAACGCCTGACCCCACCAAAAGGGATCCAGGAACCGCCGCGGGACTACGCCCCCAAGGCCCCGAATTCGCCCGGCATGCTCGATGAGCATTACGGTTTGAAGAAGTAATCTGCGAGCGACACCCAAAAGCCCGCCCGATCACATGATCGGGCGGGCTTTTTTTAGCCCAGGAAAATCCCCCTGTGGGAGCGAGCTGCCCGCGATGACGGCAGCACATCCCACATCACCGGTTCAGACAGACCGCTATCGCGAGCAAGCTCGCTCCCACATTTAAATAAAGGGGCTTAGGCCAACACCTCGCCCGCCACCTGATCGATAGCCTTTTTGGTGATGTCGACGATCAGGTCCGCATCCCCGCGAGTCAGGATCAGGGGTGGGGCAAAGCCCAGGATGTCGCCATGGGGCATGGCGCGGGCGATCATGCCGCGTTCCAGGCAGGCGGCCGAGACCTTCGGGCCGACTTTGAGTGCCGGGTCGAACGCCGTACGCTGTTCACGGTCGGCCATGAACTCCACCGCCGCCAGCATGCCGTCGCCGCGCACCTCGCCCACCAGCGGATGCCCCTCAAGCGTTTCACGCAGGCGACGATTGAGGTAACCGCCAACGTCCTCGGCGTTGGCCGTAAGGTTTTCCCGTTCGAGGATGTCGAGGTTGGCCAACGCCGCGGCTGCGCAGATCGGGTGTCCGGAGTAGGTCCAGCCATGGCCCATGGCACCTTCGGCCTGGGAGGCTTTTTCAATCACGCTCCAGACCTTTTCCCCGATGATCACCGCCGACAACGGTGCATAGGCACTGGTCAGGCCTTTGGCGGTGGTGATCAGGTCCGGCTTCATGCCGTAGCGCTGGCTGCCCATCTTCGAACCCAGGCGGCCGAACGCGCAGACCACTTCATCGGCAATCAGCAGCACGTCGTATTTTTTCAGCACGGCCTGGATGGCATCCCAATAACCGGCGGGAGGAACGATGATGCCCCCGGTGCCCATCAACGGCTCGCCGATGAACGCCGCCACGGTGTCCGGACCTTCGGCGAGGATCATTTTTTCCAGCTCGTCGGCGCAGTAACCCACGAACGCTGCCTCGTCCATGCCCGCCGGAGCCTTGCGATACCAGTGAGGACACACCGTGTGCTTGACCCCTTCCACCGGCAGGTCGAAATGTTGGTGGAAGGTCGCCAGGCCGGTCAGGCTGCCGGTCATGATGCCCGAGCCATGGTAACCACGGTCCCGCGAGATGATCTTTTTCTTCAGCGGCCGGCCCAGTACGTTGTTGTAGTAGCGCACCAGCTTGACCTGGGTCTCGTTGGCATCGGAACCGGACAAGCCGTAATAGACCTTTTTCATGCCCTCCGGCGCCCAGTCCATGATGCGGCTGGACAACTCGATGATCGCCTCGCTCGAATGGCCGACGTAGGTGTGGTAGTAGGCCAGCTCCTTGGCCTGCTTGTAGATGGCGTCGGCCACTTCGGTACGCCCGTAACCGATGTTCACGCAATAGAGGCCGGCAAAGGCGTCGATGAACTCACGGCCTTCATGGTCGCGAATGCGAACGCCTGACGCACTCTTGATGATCCGCCCCTTGAGCGCGCCGCTGGCGTGGTCGTGAGCGTGGGTCGAGGGGTGCATGAAATGCGCACGGTCTTGTTCGAACAGCGTGTTGAGTTCTTGGCTCATGCGGACTCTCCTGGGAACTGGCCTTGATGGTGCAGGCAAAAATATTTGGTTTCGACAAAGGGCTCGAAGCCCTCGCTGCCACCCTCGCGGCCGAGGCCCGAGGCTTTCATGCCACCGAAGGGAATCGGGTGGCCGGTGAACTTGACGCCGTTGACCGCGACCATGGCGTGGTCGAGACGGCGGATCAGCGGATAAATGACGTCCAGGCGGTTGGAACAAATATAGGCCGCCAGCCCATACTCGGTGTCGTTGGCCATTTCAATGGCTTCGTCCAGGGTGTCGAACGGCATCACCCCGGCAATAGGCGCAAAGTTTTCTTCACGGTAGATGCGCATCTGCGGCGTGACATCGGCCAGCACGGTCGGTTGGTAGAACAACCCGCCCAAGGCATGGGCCTCGCCCCCCACCAGGCGTTGAGCACCCAAGGCCAGGGCATCGGCGACACGGTCGGCGGTTGCATCGAGCGCCGCCTGGTGCATCAACGGCCCGACATCCACGTCCTGCTCCTGTTGATCGACCATGGCCGGCCCGACGCGCAAGGCGCGCACTGCGGCGGCGAAACGACTGAGAAACGCCGGGTACAGCGGGCGCTGCACCATGATCCGGTTGGCCGCGCAGCAGTCCTGTCCCGAGGTCTGGAACTTCGCCTCCACGGCGACTTTCACCGCCAAGGCCAGGTCGGCATCGGCGCAGACAATGAACGGCGCGTTGCCGCCCAGTTCCAGCGCGACTTTCTTCACGTCATGGGCCGCCGCCTGCAGCACCAGCTTGCCGACCCGGGTCGAGCCCGTGAAGCTCACCGAGCGTACGCGACGGTCCTTGACCAGGGTTTCCATGGCCATGTGCGGCTCACCCAAGACCACGTTGAAGGCCCCGGCGGGAAAGCCGGCTTCCTCGGCCAGTTGCGCCAGGGCCAACGCTGAGTAAGGTGTTTCGTGGGCCGGCTTGATCACCACCGTGCAACCGGCGGCCAGAGCGGCGGCAGCCTTGCGGGTAATCATCGCCGAAGGGAAATTCCACGGTGTGAGCAGCGCGCACACGCCCACCGGCTCCTTGATCGTACCCAAGTGCGCATTCGGGATATGGCTGGGGATGTTCTGACCGTACAGGCGCCGGGCCTCTTCGGCGAACCATGGGATGAAGCTGGCGGCATAGGCGATTTCGCCACGGGACTCGGCCAGCGGCTTGCCCTGCTCCAGGCTGAGGATGCGCGCGAGGTCTTCGCTGTGTTCGCCGATCAACGCCGCCCAGCGTCGCAGGATCGCGCCGCGAGTTTCCAGGCTCTGGTCGCGCCACGCCGGGAATGCGCGATGCGCCGCGTCCACCGCCGCGACGATCTGTGGCTGATCGAGCATCGGCACATGGCCGATGACGGTGCGGGTGGCCGGGTTGTGGACGGCCACGCTGTGGCCACTGTCGCTGTGGACCCAATGGCCATCGATGTAGCAGAGCGCTTTGAACAGCAGCGGGTGTTGGTAAGGCATGACGTTCACTCCAGAG
Organism: Pseudomonas sp. NFIX10; assembly: GCF_900111955.1. Taxonomy (NCBI): domain Bacteria; kingdom Pseudomonadati; phylum Pseudomonadota; class Gammaproteobacteria; order Pseudomonadales; family Pseudomonadaceae; genus Pseudomonas; species Pseudomonas sp. NFIX10. Next base: position 148,908 of record NZ_FOKH01000002.1, read on the forward strand.
CGTGTGCGTGAATCCATGCTAGGGCAGCGGTGCTTGGGTTATCGGCTGTTTGAGCGGGGTCGGACCTTGGCTTTTTTCTGGAAACGACCTGCGCAAAAGTGTTTTCTGTGGTGCTCAGGAGGATGGCGCCAGCTCCGCCGGCAAGGCGCCGGCGGTCTTGATGGTCTTGGTGACGATGTAGGTGAAATAGCGTTCGATGCCGAGGTCCTCCAGCAACAGTTGGTCGACGAAGCGTTGATAGGCATCGACGTCCGGCGCCTGGATCATCGCCAGGTAATCGACCCCGCCGCCGGTGGCGTAACAGAATGCCACTTCGGACGCGGCGATCATGCGTTGTTCGAAACGGCGCATGTCCTGGGCGGTGTGCCGGGCCAGGGTGATTTCCACCAGCACCTGCTGACGCTTGAACACCGCGCTCCAATCGATCTGCGCTCGATAGCCGACGATCAGGCCCGCCGCTTCCAGCTTGCGCACCCGCTCCCAGGCCGGCGTCACCGACAGGTTGATGGCCTCGGCCAGGCTCGACTTGGTGATGCGCCCATCCTCGGCGAGGATCTGCAGGATCTTGAGGTCGTAGCGATCGAGCTTGTGCATGGGCCGGGCTCCGGACAGTTAAAAACTCAGACTCAACGCAAACCTGTGTGGGAGCGAGCTTGCTCGCGATGAGGCCATCAAATTCAAAATATCTGTTGTCTGTCACTCCGCTATCGCGAGCAAGCTCGCTCCCACAGGGGATCTGTGGCCGGCTGTCGTCACGCCAACACATCCGCAATCACCGCCAGCGTATCGCCACACTGCACCAATCCGGGAAAGTGTCGGGCCGCCAGCAGGCCGCTGCGGGCGGCGCGGTATTCGACCGGGGCGACGCCGCTACGGGTGGTGTCGTAGATCCGTGCCACCACCTCGCCATGGGTCACGTGCTCCCCCAGGTCGCGGCACATTTCCAGCAAACCGTCGTGCTCGCTGGCAATGAAACAACTGGCGTCCGGCATGTCGAGCACCAACGACGGCTGCAACTCGATCGTGCCCCGCAGGATGCCTGCGTGGATCAGCAGGTTGCGTACCCCACGCTCGGCAATCGCCACGCTGCGGGCGGTCGACGAACCGCCGCCGCCCAGCTCGGTGGTGACGAACACCTTGCCCTGGGACTCGGCCGCCGTGTCGTACATCGCCCCGGCGTCCAGCTCCAGCATGCGCATGCAATACGGCGCGTTGAACGCCAGCATCCCGGCCTCGCAGCGCGCCTGTTGCTGTTTGTCCGGCAACACGTGGCAAGCGGCGAACGGCAGGAAATCCAGGGTCCGGCCACCGGAATGAATGTCGAGGACAATGTCGGCCAAGGGCAACAACGTGCGATTGAAATAGTCGGCGATTTTCTCGGTGACGGTGCCGTCCGGCCTGCCGGGAAAACTGCGGTTCAGGTTGCCCTTGTCGATGGGCGACGTGCGGCGCCCGGCATGGAACGCCGGGGTGTTCATGAACGGCACGATAATCACCCGCCCACTGACCTCGTCGGCGGTCAGTTGCTGGGCCAATTTGCTCAGGGCCACCGGGCCCTCGTATTCATCGCCATGGTTGCCACCGCTGAGCAGCGCCGTCGGACCGCTGCCGCGCTGGATGAGCGTGATGGGAATCATCACCGCGCCCCAGGCCGAATCGTCCCGCGAATACGGCAGTTTGAGAAAACCGTGCTGCACGCCCTCGCGGCTGAAGTCGACCGTGGCGCTGATGGGATTGTTGGGCACGTCAGGCATGGGTCAATCCTTCACGAACAGTTGACGAGGCACGTTGCACAACGTCTCGACGCCGGTCTCGGTGATCAGAATGCTTTCGGTGATTTCCAGGCCCCAATCGTCCATCCACAGCCCCGGCATGAAGTGGAAGGTCATGCCCGGCTGCAACACGCTGTTGTCGCCGGGGCGCAGGCTCATGGTGCGCTCGCCCCAATCCGGCGGATAACTGATCCCGATGGGGTAGCCGCAACGGCTGTCCTTGTGAATGCCGAACTTCTCCAGCACTTTGAAAAACGCCACGGCGATGTCGCCCGTGGTGTTGCCCGGCTTGGCCGCATCGAGGCCGGCGGCGATGCCTTCGACCACGGCTTTTTCGCCGTCGAGGAAATGCTGCGGTGGCTTGCCCAGGTAGATGGTCCGCGACAGCGGGCAGTGGTAACGCTTGTAGCAACCGGCGATTTCAAAGAAGGTGCCGGCGCCCTTCTCGAATGGCGAATCGTCCCAGGTCAGGTGGGGCGCGCTGGCATCGGCGCCGGTGGGCAGCAGTGGCACGATGGCCGGGTAGTCACCGCCATGGCCATCGACGCCGAGGATGCCGCTGCTGTAGATCTCGGCCACCAGTTCGTTCTTGCGCATGCCCGGTTCGATCCGTTCCAGGATCCGGCTGTGCATGTTTTCGACGATGCGCGCGGCAATGCGCATGTAGGCGATTTCCTGGGGCGACTTGACCGCTCGCTGCCAGTTCACCAGGCCCACCGCATCCACCAGTTTCGCCTGGGGCAAATGCTTTTGCAGCGACAGGTACGCCGCGGCGCTGAAGTAATAGTTGTCCATTTCCACGCCGATGCTCAGCGCGCCCCAGCCACGGGCGATGATCACTTCCCGGGACAGGTAGTCCATGGGATGGCGCTCGCGGGACTGCACGTAGATGTCCGGGTAGCCGACGATGTTGTCGGCCTGCATGAACACCGTGCGCTTGGCACCGTTGGCATCCTGGCCGCGCCCGAACCACACGGGCTCGCCCTCCAGCGCCACCAGCACGCACTGGTGCACATAGAACGACCAGCCGTCATAGCCGGTAAGCCAGGCCATGTTCGACGGGTCGGTCACCACCAGCAGCTCCAGGCCCTGGGCCTGCATGGCCGCACGAACCTTCGCCAGGCGTTGACTGTATTCCTCCCGCTGGAACGGAAGATTGACGACGATCTCTGACATCCACCTGCCCTCTGTTGAATGACTCATGAGAAAAATGCTCTAGCGGCCGAACGCAAAGCCCTTGCCCGCCGCCCGTGCCCGCTCGAACGCCAGGTTGGCGATGGCGGTGTCCTGGGCGCCGGTGCCGGTGAGATCGCACAGGGTGACCTGCGCCTCGTCGGTACGCCCGGCCCGCTGCCCTGCCAGCACCTGGCCCAGCTCCCGCAACGCGACCTCATCGCCAACGGTGCCGGCCGCCAGGGCGTGGTGCAGTTCGCCGAGCACGCGGGTCTGGCTCAGGCGGTCGGCGACATAGCAGTCGACGGTCGCCAGGGCTTGCGGGGAAATTTCGTTCTTGTGTTCCGCGTCCGAGCCCATCGCCGTGATGTGCAGGCCGGGGTGCAGATGACGAGCCTGGATCAACGGCTCGCGACTGGGAGTGCAGGTGATGGCGATGTCCACGCCTTCCACGGCATCGTCAATGGAAGCGCATGGCGTGACGGCCAGTCCGCTGTCACGCGCCAGCGCCTGACTGAACGCCCGGGCCTTTTGCATGTCCCGCGCCCAGACCCGCACCTCGTCGATGGGCCGCACCAGGCGCAGCGCCTGAAGCTGCAGAGCCGCCTGTTCGCCAGCACCGATCAGCGCGACGCTGCGGCTTTGCTCACGGGACAGGCACCGCGCTGCCACCGCCCCGGCCGCCGCGGTGCGCACGGCGGTGAGGTAGCCGTTGTCCAGCAGCAGGGCTTCCAGCAGGCCGGTGCGTGCCGAAAGCAGCATCATCATGCCGTTGAGGCTGGGCAGGCCGAGCTTGGGGTTATCGAAAAAGCCCGGGCTGACCTTGATGGCGAAGCGTTCCAGGCCCGGCAGGTACGCGGTCTTCACATCCACTTCACCGTTGTGCTCGGGAATGTCCAAGCGCAGGATCGGCGGCATCGCCACGGCGACGGTGGCCAACAGCACGAAGGCCTGCTCGATGGCGTCGATGCTGGCCAGGTCGAGGGCCACGCAGCTGCGCAGGTCGGCTTCGCTCAATAGGGTGACTTCACTCATGACAGGCTCCGTTAACGGGTTATCAAGCGTTGGCGCCGGCGATCACGCGGGCATGTTGTTCGGTGTCGACATTGCGCCCGCTGACCACCAGGACGATGGGGCCGCGCGGCTCGACCAAGCCATCGAGCAACGCCGCGATGCCCACCACCGCAGCGCCTTCGAGCACCAGGCGTTCGTGGTGATAAGCTTGGCGGATGGCATTGGCGATGGAGGCTTCCGAAAGCAGGTGCAGGTCATTGCGCAGCTGCCGGGTCATGGCGAAGGTGTAGCGGTTGTCCAGGCCGATGCCGCCACCGAGGGAGTCGGCCAGCGTCGGCTGTTCTTCGACGTCCACGGGCTGCCCGGCGGCGAGGCTGGCGTGCATCGCCGCACCTCGGGCCATGCTGATGCCGTGGACCTGGATCGCTGGGTTGGCAGTCTTGAGCGCCAAGGCCACGCCGGCGAACAGACCGCCACCGGACAGCGGCACCAGCACTTGGGACACCTCCGGCTGCTGCTCGAGGATCTCCAGACCGAGGGTGCCCTGGCCGGCGATGATCGCCGGGTGATCGAAGGGCGGCAGGAAGGTAGCGTCCTGCTCCCGGGCGATGCGTTCGGCTTCACGCTGGGCATCGTCCTGGGACTGGCCGACGATGCACACCTGGGCGCCCAAATCGCGAATCGCCTGCACCTTGTTGGCCGGTACCCGGTTCGACAGGCAGACAATCGCCTTGACGCCCTGCTGCGAGGCGGCATAAGCGAGCGCCCGACCGTGATTGCCGGTCGAAGCCGTGACCACGCCCCGGGCCTTCTGCTCGGGGCTGAGCTGCGCCACGGCATTGCTCGCCCCGCGCAGCTTGAAGCTGCCGGTGATTTGCAGGGCTTCGAGCTTGAGGTACACCGCCACGCCCATCAACCGCGACAAACTCGGGGAATGCTCCATGGGCGTACGCCGCACCAGCGACTCGATGCGCTGGCGAGCGAGGTAGATATCCTGAAGCTGCAACCCTGTCATGACTGCGTCCCGAGCGGATGTGTTGGGCGCAGTCTAAGAGGGCTGGATTGCGGTGATGAATGTACTAGGGCAATTTAATGACTTTGCTTGAACAGTAGCCAATCCCCTGTGGGAGCGAGCTTGCTCGCGATTGGGTCCTCACATTCAACATCTCTGGTGGCTGATACACCGCTATCGCGAGCAAGCTCGCTCCCACAAGGGGATGTGTCGTTTACAGATCCGGCATTTCAGAAATCATGGATCTGCGGATACTGGTTGAAGATGTCCCGCATCCCCGCCAGGGCATGGCGCATTTCTTCATCGCTGCACTCAGCCCCCACGCACACTCGCACCGCGCGGGGCCTGGGGGTGCCGCGCACGGTGAACGGGTCGGGGGAAGTCACGGCAATGTGCTTGTGCCGCAGCGCCCGCACCAGGCTGTCCACCTCCCAATGGGCCGGGATGCCGATCCAGGCATTCAAGGCGTGGGGATGCTGGCCCAGCAGATGCTCGCCCATGTACTCGGTGACCATCGCCTGGCGCCCGGCCAGCAGTTGGCGTTGCAACTGCAGCAGCGACTCGGCGCGGCCATCGCGAATCCAGCGGGTGGCGATCTCCGAGACCATGGGCGTGGCCATCCAACTGTTGACCCGCAGGATGCTCTCGGTGCGCAAGGCCAGGCGCTTGGGCACCACCAGATAGCCGGTGCGCAGCCCCGTGAGTACCGACTTGGTCATGCTCGTGCAATAGAACGACAGCTCCGGCAGGTAATGACTGATGGGCGGTGCCCGGCGCTCGTCCAGCAACGGACCGTACACATCGTCCTCGATAATGTGCACGCCAAAACGCCGGGCGATCTCGGCGATTTCCCGGCGGCGGGCGTCGGGCATCAGGCTGGTGGTGGGATTGTTCAGGTTCGGCGTGCACACCAGCGCGGTGATGCGCTCGTTGCTGCACATGTCTTCGAAATGTTCCGGGTCGATGCCATAGCGGTCCATCTCCAGGCCCTTGAGGGTGAAGCCCAGCACCTGGGAGTTGCCGATCACGCCGTGGTCGGTCAAGCCTTCGCAGAGCACCACATCGTCGGGCCCCGCCAAGGACGCGAGGGCCAGGAAAATCCCGTGGGCCGCGCCGTTGGTGATCAGCACGTCGTTACGGTCGACTTTCAGCCCTTGCCGGCCAATCCACTGCGCCGCCGCTTCGCGATGGGATTCAAAACCGGCGATGGGGCGAAAAGCGTGAATCCACGGCTGGTCTTCTTCAGTGCTCAACGCCGCGCAGGTATCCCGCCAGGCCTGGTCATGCTCGCGGGTGTGCAGGATGCGGGTGATGGAAAAATCCACCAGCGCCCGCTCGGGGCTGTCGAGAATGTAAGTGGCCACCCGGTCGCTCATGCGCCGCGAGACGAAACTGCCGCGCCCGACCTCACAGCGCACCAGCCCCTGGCGCTCCAGCTCCTTATAAGCGTTGGTGACGGTCTGCACGCTGATGCCCATGGCGTCGGCCACCTGCCGTTGCGGCGGCAGGCGCTGGTCATTGGCCAGGCTGCCCTGCTCGATATCGTCGGCAATGGCCTGCACCAGAATCTTGTATTTGGATTCACCGCTGCGGGCGAGGTCCAAGGCTGACTTCCATTTATCCATGACAGCTGCAACCGGCGTGTGTAGGGGTGCGCACAGCATTGCGCGGCCATCGCGGCAAAGCAATTGTCCTAGTGCAATGCAATCGATGCCGGGGCTTTTGTATGCTCGGTCCAAGGTCGTCATCCAGGCGGGTTCAGTGCCCCGACAAAAAGCCGGATCGACCTGTACCGGCGCCGTTCCCGATTCCAGGCCACGCCCGGATCCGCCGCTGTACGCTTTGCTCTTGTAACACTGCCTCCTACCACAGAGCCGTCAAACGACGGATCCACAAGAAACAGGAGATTTTATCGATGAGCAATTTTCTTCCCAGCACCTGCGCGCCCTTGCGTCGGCTCTTGTTGACCTGTGCCGTACTGGGCCTGGCCGGCAGCGTTCAAGCGGCGACCCTGGATACCGTCAAAAGCAACAGCAGCATCCGGATCGGCTACGCCAACGAAACCCCGTTCGCCTTCACCGAAACCGACGGCACCGTCACCGGTGAGTCGCCCGAGATCGCCAAGATCATTTTCGCCAGGATGGGTATCAAGCAGGTCAATGGCGTGCTCACCGAATGGGGTTCGCTGATCCCGGGCCTGCGGGCAGGTCGCTTCGACGTGATTGCCGCCGGCATGTACATTACCCCGGCGCGCTGCAAACAGGTGTTGTTCACCGACCCGCAGTATCAGTTGCCCGACGCGTTGCTCGTGGCCAAGGGCAACCCGAAAAAACTCCACAGCTATGAAGACATCGCCAAGCAACCGGAGGTAAAACTGGCAATCATGGCCGGCACGGTGAACCTGGCTTATGCCCGCGATTCCGGGGTCAAGGACGAACAGATCCTCCAGGTCCCCGACACCACCGCACAACTGCAAGCCGTGCGCGCCGGCCGCGCGGACGCTGCCGTTGGCACGCAACTGACCATGAAAGGCCTGGCCAGCAAGGGCGGCGACAAGGTCGAGGCGATGACCGAATTCAAGGACGACCCATCCCACATCGGCTACGGCGCCCTGGCCTTCCGTCCCGAAGACAAGGACCTGCGCGATGCGGTCAATGCCGAGCTGAAAAAGTGGCTGGGCTCCGAAGAGCATCTCAAGACGGTTGCGCCATTCGGTTTCGACAAATCCAACGTGACCAGCAAGACCGCGGCCGAGCTCTGCGCTCAGTAGCCGGCAAGACTGGCGTGCCGAAACGGGCATGACGCTTGGGGCGTGATGCCTGTTCCCTGCTTCATCGGATATCGGGTCGAACCATGGGCGAATTACTTCCGTTATTGATACAAGGGACCTGGGTCACGCTCCAGGTGACCTTCTTTGGCTCGCTGCTGGCGATTGTCGCGGCGGTACTGGCAGCACTCGGGCGGCTGTCGCCGTGGCGCGCGTTGCGCTGGTTTTCCATCACCTACATCGAAGTGTTTCGTGGCACCTCGTTGCTGGTGCAATTGTTCTGGCTGTTCTTCGTACTGCCGCTACCGCCCTTCAACGTTGAGCTGAGCCCTTACGCCGTGGCCATCGTCGGCCTGGGCCTGCACATTGGCGCCTACGGTGCGGAAGTGATGCGCGGCGCCATCAGCTCGGTCGCCAAGGGCCAATACGAAGCCTGCACGGCGTTGAACTTCAGCGCCTTCACCCGCTTCAAGCGGATCATCCTGCCCCAGGCGTTGCTGGCGGCGATTCCACCGGGCACCAACCTGTTGATCGAGCTGCTGAAGAACACCTCGCTGGTGTCGCTGATCACCTTGTCCGACTTGAGCTTCCGGGCGCGCCAGTTGGATCAGGCGACGTTCCAGACCCTGGAGGTCTTCAGCCTGGCGCTGGTGCTGTATTTCATCCTCGCCCAAGCCATCAACTTCGGCATGCGCCACCTCGAGCGACGGCTGAGCCGGGGCCGGATGCGTGGAGGTCTGTCATGACGCTGTTCGACTGGTCCTACGCCGCACACATCCTGCCGGACCTGCTGCGCGCCTCCCTCAATACCGTGGGCATTACCCTGATCGGTTTCCTGATTGCGATCGTCCTGGGACTGTTCCTGGCGATTGGTCGGCGCAGCCGCAAATTCTGGCTGTCGTGGCCGGCCACCGCGGTAATCGAGTTCATCCGCAGCACGCCGTTGCTGATCCAGGTGTATTTCCTCTACTACGTGCTGCCCAACTACGGCTTGAGCCTGACGGCCATGCAGGTCGGCATCCTCGGCATCGGCCTGCACTACGCCTGCTACATCGCCGAGGTCTATCGCAGCGGTCTCGACGCGGTGCCGCGGGCGCAGTGGGAGGCGGTGACGGCGTTGAACATTGCGCCCTACAACGCCTACCGCAACATCATCCTGCCCCAGGCGCTGCGGCCCATCGTGCCGCCCCTGGGCAACTACCTGGTGGCGATGCTCAAGGACACGCCGGTGCTGTCGGCGATCACCGTGGTGGAAATCATGCAGCAGGCCAAGAACATCGGCTCCGAGAATTTCCGTTACCTGGAGCCAATCACGATGGTCGGCCTGTTTTTCCTCGCCCTGAGCCTTGCCTTGGCTTATCTGGTACGGCGCCTTGAAACGCGCATGGAGCTACGCTAATGACTTTACCTCTGTCCACGCCCACCGATTTGTCCCGGCGCAGCACGCTGGCGTCACAGCAGGAGGCCCCGGCCATGCAAGATCCCACACCGTCCCGGCCAATTGTGAGTTTCCAGGACGTGACCAAAAGCTATGGCAGTTTCACGGTGCTCGACCACCTGAACCTGGATGTCGCGCCGGGAGAAAAGGTCGCGATCATCGGCCCCAGCGGCTCGGGCAAGTCCACGCTGCTGCGGGTGCTGATGACCCTGGAAGGCATCGACCAGGGCCAGATCCGCGTCGAGGATGACTCACTGACCCACATGCTCAACCGCAATGGCGTGCTGGTGCCGGCCAACGACCGGCACATCCGCCGGGTACGCGGCAAGATCGGCATGGTGTTCCAGAGCTTCAACCTGTTCCCCCACATGACCGCGTTGCAGAACGTGATCGAGGCGCCGGTGCAGGTGCTGGGCATGAACCCGAAAGAAGCCCGGGAGCGCGCCGCCGACCTGCTGGAACTGGTGGGGCTGGGCAACAAGCTCGACCATTACCCGTCGCAGTTGTCCGGCGGCCAGCAACAACGGGTGGCGATTGCCCGGGCGCTGGCGATGCGCCCCAAGGTGATGCTGTTCGACGAAGTGACCTCGGCGCTCGACCCGGAGCTGTGCGGCGAGGTGCTGAACGTGATCCGCAAACTGGGGGCTGAACATAACCTGACGATGTTGATGGTGACCCACCAGATGGGCTTCGCCCGGGAATTCGCCGACCGGGTGTGCTTTTTCTACAAGGGACAGATCCATGAGCAAGGCACCCCGGCGCAGATCTTCGAGCACCCGCGGCAGGAACGTACGTGTGCGTTCTTGAGTGCGGTGAAAGAGGCGAATTGATCCCCATCCATCACTCAAGTAAACACCTTTGTGGCGAGGAGATTTGTGGGAGCAAGGCTTGCCCGCGATGAAGGCGGTGAGGTCTTTCAGAAAATCGAGGCGCCTGTTTCGCGAGCAAGCTTTGCTCCCACAAATCTCCTCACCACAAGGGGCGGCATTAGGCGGATAGAAACTGACAGCCACAAAAAAAACGGGGGTCCTGTTTCCAGGCCCCCCGTTTCATTGATCGCCCAGCCGTTATGGGTACTGCTGGTAAGTCTGCCCCTGCTGCTGCGGCGCCTCCTGGTATTGCTGGCCAGGAATGGCCTTGAGGTTGACCTCGACACGACGGTTTTGCGCGCGGCCATTGACGTCGGCGTTGCTGGCCACCGGGTTGTCCGGGCCGGCGCCACGGGCCGAGAGGTTGGCACCGCTCACGCCTTGGGACGTCAGGTAGGTTGCCACGCTCTGGGCACGGCGCTGGGACAGGTCCATGTTGTGCTGGCGGCTGCCGGTGCTGTCGGTGTAGCCGACGATCTCGATCTGGTTCTGGTTGAACTCCTTGAGGGAGTTGGCCAGGTTGTTCAGCGGCTGGTAGAAGCTGGAGGCGATGTTCGCCGAATCGGTGGAGAAGGTGATGTTACCCGGCATGATCAGCTTGATCTGGTCGCCCTGGCGCTGCACTTCGACGCCGGTATTGGCCATGCTGGCGCGCAGTTTCTTTTCCTGCTGGTCGGCGTAGTAACCGTAGCCGGCCGCGGAAGCCCCCACCACCGCCGCACCGATCAACGCACCCTTGCCCCGGTTATCGTGACCGATGGCCGCACCGGCCAACGCCCCCGCCAGTGCACCGAGGCCGCCGTACTTGGCGGTTTTGCTCATGCCCGACGATTCGGTAGAGGCCTGGCCCTGGTTGTCATAGGGGTTAGGCGACGCACAGCCGGACAACAAGGCCACAGCAGTAGCGACAACGATCAAGCGACGCGAGGTGAACATGGAATGCTCCTGGTTTTCAGTCTGGGTGCCAGGGCGTAGGCAATCGACTCTGGCAGGCGTTGGAACGCGGCAATCGTTAAAAATTCCGTCCCGCTGCGTTGCGCTTCGCCCGGCTGCGTCATAAAAAACCGTCGTCTGGGCCGGTTGCCTCAGCCCTGCGCCAGACAGCGACTCACGCCCCTGACGATCATCTCCACTTCCCGCCCATCGATCGTCAGCGGCGGCAGCAGGCGGATGGTCTGGCCCCGGGTGACATTGATCAGCAGACCGTGGTCCCGGGCGGCGCGAAGGGTCAGGTCGCGGACCGGTTGCTTGAGTTCGATGCCGATCATCAAGCCCTGGCCGCGAATCGCCAAGACATTCGGGTTGTCCGCCAGCTCGGTCCGCAGCCGGCTCAGCAATTGTTCGCCCTGGTGCCTGGCGTTATCCACCAGCGCTTGTTCCTCGATGATGTCCAACACTGTGCAACCGACCCGACAGGCCAGCGGATTGCCGCCAAACGTACTGCCATGGCTGCCAGGGGTGAACAGCTCGGCAGCCTTGCCCTGTGCCAGGCAGGCACCGATGGGCACGCCGTTGCCCAGGCCTTTGGCCAGGGTCATGACATCCGGCACGATGCCCTCGTGCTGGAACGCGAACCATTGCCCGGTGCGCCCGATGCCGGTCTGGATCTCGTCGAGCATCAACAGCCAGGCGCGCCGACTGCACAACTGCCGCAAGGCCTTGAGGTACCCCGGTGGAGCGAGTTGCACACCGCTCTCACCCTGGATCGGCTCCACCAGCACCGCGACGATGCGCTCGGCGTGAGCCTGTTGAATCTGTTCCAGCGCCGCGAGATCGCCGAACGGTACCTTGAGAAAATCCCCCGGCAACCGGTTGTAGCCCAGCCGTACGGACGGGCCATCACTGGCGGACATGGTGCCCAGGGTGCGCCCATGGAACGCGTTGTCCATGACCACCACCAAGGGCTGCTCAATGCCCTTGTGCCAGCCGTAGAGGCGCGCCAGCTTCAGCGCGGTTTCGTTGGCCTCGGCGCCTGAGTTATTGAAAAACGCCCGCTCCATCCCCGACAGTTGGGTGAGCTTTTGCGCCAGGCGTTGCTGCCAATCGATGCTGTACAGGTTGGAGGTGTGCAACAGCAGGCCGGCCTGCTCGCTGATGGCAGCCACCAGCCGCGGGTGGGAATGGCCGACATTGGTCACCGCCACGCCCGCCACCGCATCGAGGTATTCGCGACCGTCCTGGTCCCACAGGCGCGTCCCCAAGCCATGGGTGAAATTCAGCGCCAGGGGTTGGTAGGTGGTCATCAGGCAGGCAGCGGTCATGGCATCAAGCTCCATCGGGTGGTTTTTTCCAGTATGGTTAGCCACAAAGGCTGGATAAACGCTGCTTTACTTCAATCATTTAAAAGCTGAGCTTGATAATGGACCTGTTCCAGGCGATGACCGTTTACGTGAAGGTGGTAGAAACCGGGAGCCTGACGGCGGCGGCCCAAGCGTGCGAAATGTCCACCACCATGGTGGGCAACCATCTTCGTGCCCTGGAGCAACGCCTCGGCGTACGCCTGATCAACCGTACGACGCGGCGCCAGCGCCTGACAGAATTCGGCTCGGCCTACTACCAGCGCTGCCTGGAAGTACTGGGGCTGGTGGCCGACTCCGAACGCCTGGCCGAACAGACCCAAGGCGAGCCCACCGGCACCCTGCGCATCACCGCACCGCTGACCTTTGGTACCGAACGCCTTTCGCCGGCGCTGGCCGAATTCAGCCAGCGCTTCGCCCAGGTCAAGCTCGACGTGGTGCTGACCAACCAGCGCCTGGACCTGCTCGACCATGGCTTCGACGTCGCCATCCGCCTCGGCCATCCCGACCCGAAACTGATTGCCCGTCCGTTGCAGGACTACACCCTGACCATCTGCGCCTCCCCCGCTTACCTGACCCGGCGCGGCACGCCGGAACACCCGGCGGACCTGCAACGGCACGACTGCCTGTCGTTTGCTTATTCGGCAGCAGACGAATGGCGCTTCGCCCAGGATCACTGGCCCATCAACGGGCCGGACGGCGAGATCAAGGTTCCGGTGAACGGACCGATGCTGATCAACAGTTCCTCGGGCCTGCATCGCGCCGCCCTGGCCGGGATGGGCGTGGTGATGCTGCCCGACGCCCTGGTGGCCCAGGATCTGAAGGATGGGCACTTGGTGGCGTTGCTGCAGGACTACCAATTGCCCCATCGGCCGATGAGCCTGATGTACGCGCAGGATCGCTACCGTTTGCCGAAACTACGCAGTTTTGTCGAGTTTGCGCTGGAGAAATGGGGCAAACCCCAACTCCCAACCCAATGATGCTGTGGCGAGGGGATTTATCCCCTCGCCACAAAAGCGAACCCCGTCTGGACATCCGCCGCTAGTTCCCCACACACCCATCAGCTACTCTTCCTCTTGGACGAGCATTTTGATATCAGGGCCGACGAGGAAACGACGATGGGAGACGCCTCGAACATCGACATGCTGCGGTTCGACCTGTCCGATCTGGACGAAGGCGTACTGCACACCATTCTGGAACTGGTCAGCGACGGCATCTGGGACTGGAATGCCAACACCGGCTTCGTCTACCGCAACCCCGGCTGGTACACGATGCTTGGCTACCTGCCTCATTCACTGGATAACACCGTGCTGACCTGGGAAAACGTGATCCACCCGGAGGATTACCCACGGGTCATGGCGTCGTTCGACGACTACCTGGAACAACGATCCCACCGCTACCAGGCCGAGTACCGTTGCCGCACGTGCGACGGGTCCTACATCTGGATCGAGGATCGCGGCTACGTGATCGCCCGCAACCCGGACGGCACGGTGGCACGCATGATCGGCGCCCATCGCAGTATCGACGACAAGAAGCGTCTGTTCGAACAATTGGAACGGCATAACAAATCCTTGGAAGCCATCATCGAAGAACGCACCCGCGAACTGTCCCGGGTCAATCATCAGTTGCAACTCCAACTCGACGAGAACCGCAGGCTTGCCGAAACCGATGCCCTGACGCGGGTCGCCAACCGTTATCGCCTGGACCAGGCGCTACCGCTGGCCTGTGAGCGCGCACAGCGTTTCCGCGAGCCGTTGTCGCTGATCGCCATGGACGTCGATGACTTCAAGGACATCAACGATCGCTACGGCCACGCCTTCGGTGACGCAGCGCTGGTGCAAGTGGTGCAGAGCGTCAAGCGCTGCGAGCGCGGCAGTGACTTGCTGGTGCGCTGGGGCGGTGACGAATTCATCATGATCTTGCCCAACACCACCCTGGCCGATGCCCGCCTGCTGGCGGAAAGCATCCGCCATGGCCTGTCCGACCTGCTGCCGGTGGGCGACTTCCAGATCACCATGAGTTTTGGCGTGGTGCAGCGCTTGGAGGATGAACAGCACTCGGCGTTGCTGCACCGGGCAGACCAGGCGCTGTATCGCTCCAAGATGGCGGGCAAGAATGTGATTTGCGAATGAACGGTACACCGGGCCAAACACAAAAAAGAATGCAGACATGAGGCGTTCGCAGCGGTCATAGGCTGTATACCTTGCGATCAGGCCTGCACCCTTGCCAACTCGACTTCCCTCTTCCTCACGCCTTTACCTGGGCTGCGCCGGCTGGTCGCTGCCCCGGGAGCATTGGCCGGCCTTTACTGTCGACGGGACGCATTTGCAGCGCTACAGCAGCCGGTTCCCCGCCGTGGAGATCAACAGCTCGTTCTACCGCCCGCATCGCCCCGCCACGTACGCGAAGTGGGCCAGCAGCGTTGCCGGGGACTTCCGCTTCTCGGTCAAGGTGCCCAAGCAGATAACTCATGAACGGCGGCTGATCGACTGCGAAGGGCTTGTGGATGAATTCCTCGGGCAATGCTCGCAACTGGGAGAGAAGCTTGGCTGCCTGTTGATTCAGTTGCCACCGTCGCTGGCCTTCGAGGCTGCCGTGGCCGAAGTATTCTTCAAGGCCTTGCGGGACCGTTATCAAGGTCATGCGGTGCTTGAGCCGCGACACCCGAGCTGGCTCGTACCCCAGGCCGCGACGATCCTGCAAGACGCGTGCATCGGCCGCGTCGCCGCCGATCCGTCACCCTTGCCCGGCGGCGATCAACCCGCTGGCTGGCCTGGCATTCGCTACTACCGGCTGCACGGTTCGCCACGGATCTACTACTCAGCTTACGAAGACGCCTGGCTGGAGGGCCTCGCCCGAACCTTGCAAGCCGATCCCGACACGCCGACCTGGTGCATCTTCGACAACACCGCCAGTGGCGCCGCGACCGCCGACGCGTTGCGCTTGATGGACCTGATGCAGGACGCAAAGCCGTCACCGGCAACAAATGGTCAGTTGCTGCCGGTCCGACCGTGACAACACCGCTCGGGTCCAATAGATTAGGCGACCGGAAAAAAGCTCAATGCCTTTCTCGCCTCATCCCGCTAACAGAAGTAGTGAAATTTCAATGTCCGATTCCAACACCGCTGAATCCGTAGTCACCCTGTCGTCCAAAGCGGAATACGAAAACTCCATCAATCTTTCACAGCATCTGCCCCAGGCCAAAACCATCAGCGAAATGGTCCTCGATGCGTTCCAGTCGAACCGCGAAAGCGACCAGATCCGCGAACTGCGCAACGCCATCCGCCAGGCCCACGATGCCTTCGACGACGACAAGGCCTACGAACTGATGGGCCAGCTCAAACAGCTCAAGGACGCCGAAGCCGCCGACTTCGCGGCCCTGGAAGACCTGAGCAGCCGCTTCCCGATCAGCCGCATCCTCTCCAGCTACAAGGACGACCCGTCGTTTCAGGAACTGGTCTACGGCCTGGCCCTGAAAGTGCTGAACCAGACCCACCAGGCCATCAGCAACCCGAGCGGCAGCAAGGGCAAGGCCTCGCGGGCCAAGAAGGAAGCCGAGGTGTTTGTCATCAGCAAGGACGGCATCAGCGTCACCCTGCCCTTGCGCACGCCGCGCTCCAAGCCGAACGTCGACCGCGAAGCCTTCGAGTTCCTGGGCTTCAACTTCATAGGCGAAGGCGACGAAGCCGAGTTGGAAAGCGAAACCTTCCTGGACAATGACGGCACCGAACAACCGGCCACCCGCAAAGGCATCGTCACTGCGTTGCAACAGCAGAAAGCCTTCGACGGCTACAGCATCGCGCAGCAATAAGCCTCACCCGAGGACTCTGTGGGGAGAGTGCCAGTCATGTGTGCGACACGGCGCCAATCGTAATGCCGAGCCAGAGGCACAGCATCGCCGCCGAGCTGTTCTGTGACGATACCGGCACCTGGGTCGGGTTGAGATTTGCCAGCGATGATGACCCGGTTGCCGAGCTGGTAAAAAGCCTCAGCGAGCCCCCGGCCGATGCCGCTCGTGCCGCCAGTGATGAGAATGGTGTGGCCAGTCAAATGCATGGCTTGATGCTCCTGCTATTGAGGATCGGAATGCTGCTCAGCCGAGCACGGCGGGCTTGAGCGTGTCCTCGCACCACTGGCGGAAGCTCGTTGGCGTTGAATTGTCAGGTGTCCTCGACACCGCCAGGTCGAGGCCCTGATCCTTGGCCCAGGCCATGTCCGTCATACCCTGCGCCATGGCGTCGGACATGCCCATTTGCACGAAGCGAGCTTTGTAGGCGTCGAGGCTGATCTGCTGGTAGGTCACCGCCTTGCCGAGCACGTCAGATATGATTGCGGCCATGTCGTCGAACGAAATGTCCTCGGGGCCGAGGACCGGTACCTCGCTCTGGCCTGTCCAACTGTCGTTAAGTAGCCAGCGTGCAGCGACCGCTGCGATATCGCGTGTCGCAACGCTCGGAAGTTTGAGATCGCTGGCGATAGGCAGGAAGAACTTGCCCTGATTTCTGATAGCGATTGCCTGGCGGGCGATGTTGTCCATGAAGGACGGCATAGCCAGGCCACGGAATGCGACCCCCGTACTGGCGATCAAGTCGTCCATCGCCAACGAGCCGGTGACAAAGCCCGCCTTGTCGGCGACGGGTGAACCGCGCCCGAGTGCCGTGATCGAAACAACGCGCTTGACGCCTTGCTCTTTCAGTGCAGCCGCTGCTGGCCGTGTGAAATCGACATACGCCTCTGTGACGGAGGTGGCCTTCGGATCGGCAGGCGTGAGCCAGAATACCGCGTCGGCGCCACTGAACGCTTCGTTCACGACGCCAGCGTCCCCATGGGAGCCTTTGACGATCTCGACGTTGTTTCGCACCTCTTCGACCAAGTGTGATGGATCGCGCGCGATCACCCGGATTTGCGCGCTCGACTGGAGAAGGTTTTGAACGACTTGATGGCCAATATCGCCAGTGGGGGCGGTTACAACGATCATGTTTTACTCCGGTATTGACGGCTAAAGCGGTGCGGCGCGACCGCACCCGTCGGCTGGCCAGGTAGACATGCCGTGCCAGCATTTATGTTCTGGCTTGAAGGTAGGCGGTTGCTTTAGGACTGTCTATGCTGAACAATCCGTATTATCTTCGCGATCATCCGATATAAACCATGGATCCACTTTCAGACGTCCTTTCTCTGCTTAAGCCGCATGCCTACGTCTCGTCTGGCTTCGATGCAGGTGGCGACTGGGCTGTTCAATTCGGCGACCAACACAAGCTCATCAAATGCTATGTGGTCGTTTCAGGTGCCTGCTGGCTCACCGTCGAGGGTGTCAGCGACGCAGTGCGCTTGGAGGCCGGCGATTGCTTCGTGCTGCCGACTGGTCGACCTTTCCGGCTTGGCAGTAACATTGATGGGCCGGCCATCGGGGCCGGGGAAATATTCCCGATCGCACGAAGGGGTGGTGTCGTCACGCTCAACGGTGGCGGCGGCTTGTTTCTCGTTGGAAGCCGCTTCGGCGTGAAGGGCAATCACGCTGATATGCTGCTGGGCCTGCTTCCGCCGATCGTGCACATCCACGAGCAGCCCGAACAGGTGGCCCTGCGCTGGTCTGTCGAGCAAATGATGAAGGAGCTGCGTGGAGGACAGCCCGGCAATGCCCTTGTAGTGCAGCATTTGGCCCATATGATGTTGGTGCAGGCACTACGTGTGCATCTGGACACGAGTGGCGGCGCCCGTATCGGCTGGTTCTTTTCCTTGGCGGACAAGCAGCTTGGTGCCGCGATCAAGGCAATCCATGCCGAACCAGCGTACCAATGGACCCTGCAAGAGCTTGGTGAGATCGCCGGCATGTCGCGCTCGACATTCGCGCTCAGGTTCAAGGAACGCGTCGGCGAGCCGCCGATGCAGTACGTGGCGCGCTGGCGGATGCTGCTTGCCTGCGACAGGCTGGAGAACTCAGGCGATCCCGTGGCGACGATTGCCGGTTCGCTCGGCTATGAATCGGAAAGTGCGTTCAGCACGGCCTTCAAACGCGTCATGGGCTGCTCGCCTCGCCAATACGGGCGTCGTCTGAAGGTGGATCCAGAGACCAGCTCTGTCGCTGGAGACTTGCCTACCGATCGAAAGTCGTTCGCCTAGCCAGTTGTAGAGGGCTGCGTTGCCACAGAAGGTTCAGCTATCCAGAGCTGCCTTCATGCGTTCTGGCGTGAACGGGTAGTGGCGAAGCCGCACTCCCCCGGTGAGCCGCGCGACAGCGTTGGCGATTGCCGGCCCCGTGGGGGGAAGGCCTGCCTGACCAATGCCGCCGAAAGGACTCCCGGGCGTCGGCACCACCGCCACTTCTATCTCAGGCGCCTCGGACATTCGGATCACCCGGTACGTATCGAAATTCGACTCCTGCACCTCACCGTCGATGACATTGATTTGCTCGAACAGCGCATGGCCGGTACCGTTGGTGATGCCGGTCATCATCATGGCCTCGATATGGAGGGGCTGGATCGCCACGCCGGGATCGATCGCGCACCAGACCTTGTGCACCCGGATCGCACCGGTGTCTCGGTTGAGCGAAACCTCGGCGACCTGCGCGCAATGCGAACCGAAAGCGTCGGCGTAGGCCAAACCGAGCCCCCGACCGTCCCGCGTCTGCCCCCACTCAGCCATCCGGGCAACGGTCTCGATCACCTTGCGCGCGCGCGGCTGGTCCTTGAGCAGCTCCAGCCGCAACGCGACCGGATCGACACCTCTGAGCGCAGCAATTTCATCGACGACGCATTCGATCGCGAATCTCGTATAGCCGACCCCCACCGCGAACCAGAATCCGATGGCGAGGCCATTGTCCTGCCGCAGGTATTCGATCTGATGGGCTGGCACAGCGTAGTTGAACTTGGCGCCCTCGGTCACGACGTCGTCGTGACCACCTGCCTTCGCGAACACCGGCGGCAAAGTTCGCGCAAAAATGGAGTCCGCCACGATCCTGTGCCGCCAGCCGACGATGTTCCCCTGTGCATCCAGCCCAACCCTGACGTGCTGCGCCTCGAGCGGCCGGAACGTGTCGTGGCGAACGTCATCCTCGCGGCTCCAGATGACCTTGACCGGCCGCCCCTCCACAGCCTTGGCCAAAGACACCGCATCGATGATGAAGTCGGCCTCGGCCTTGCGTCCAAAGCCTCCGCCAAGCAGGGTAGTGTTGACCTTCACCTTGTCGGGCGTCGTGCCCGCCACTTGCGCTGCGAAGCCTTGGGTGCCCGTTGGTCCCTGGGTTGGCGCCCAGATTTCGACCCTGTCGCCGGACACCAGCGCGGTGGCGTTCATCGGCTCCATGGTCGCGTGGGCGACATGGTCACTCATGTAATCGACTTCTATGACCGTCGCGGCCCCGGCGATAGCCGTCTCGGCGTCACCCGCTACGTGCGCCGGAACGCCTTGCTTGCCGAGGTCACGACCGACGGCTCGATACTCGTCGAGCAGCCGCTGGCTTGAATAGTTGCGAACCCTTGACGTCCCGCTCCAAGTGACGGTGAGCAGGTCTTTCGCACGCATGGTCGCTTCAACCGTCTCGCCGACGATGCCGACCCCATAAGGCAGTGGGACAATATGGGTGACACCCGGCACGTCCCGCGCTTCGGCGTCATCGATGGCTTCTGGCCGTTCGTCCTGAACCGGCGCCCGCAGGACCGCCCCGTAGAGCATGTCGGGAAGCTGAACGTCGATACCGTAGACCGCGGTTCCATTGACCTTCGAGGGTACGTCGATGCGCTGGATCGCTCTGCTTCCGATATAGCGCCACCTGTGGCTTTGCTTCAGGTTGGCCTCTGTCGCCTGCGGCAGTGGATCGGGAAGCACCGCCCTGGCAGCGATCTCACCGTAGTCGAGTGAGCGCCCCGAGGAGGGATGCAGAACCCTGTGGAGCCCGGTCTCGAGCTCACTCACCGGCACGTTCAGGAGGCCAGCGGCGGCCGCCAGCAGGATTAATCGTGTCTGGGCACCGGTCAGGCGAAGCAGCGCGTTGTACCCGCGCGTCGACTCGCTGCCGCCGGTAAGCTGAATCCCGTAGAAGCCTGGATTGCCGTAGGTTTGCGCGTCGGAGGGCGCCTGGACCACCTGCACGCGGTTCCAATCGGCATCCAGTTCCTCAGCAACGAGCAGAGGCAGCGTTGTCGTGATGCCCTGTCCCATTTCGACGGCCGGCGAAATGATGCTGACCGTGCCATCCGCGCCAATCGTGATCCAGGCGTTGGGACGGAAGTCGCCCTCGGCGGTGGGCGCCATGGCTGCGCCGCAAACAAGGTCGGACACGCTCCCGAACGCGACAGCGATGCCGAGGCTACCGGCCGTGACGAGAAAACTACGCCGCGACAGCACGCGGCTTTCAGGCCGTGGGATCGGAATCATGGTTCAGCCCTCCCTTGCTGCGCGCTGGATCGCGCTGATGATGCGGACATAGGTCCCGCAACGGCAGATATTCCCATCCATGTGGTCGACGATCTGTTCGCGGGTCGGACGAGGCGTGGCCGCGAGAAGGGCGGCCGCCTGCATGATCTGGCCGGATTGGCAGTAGCCGCATTGCGGCACCTGCTCAGCGATCCAGGCCCTCTGCAGCGGATGGCTGGCGTCCGGCGACAGGCCTTCGATCGTTGTCACCTCCCGGCCGGCGACATCCTCCAGGAAGGTCTGGCAAGAGCGCGTCGGCTCACCGTCGACATGGACGGTGCAGGCTCCGCATTGTGCAATCCCGCAACCGAATTTGGTGCCCGTGAGCTTCAGATGTTCCCGGATCACCCAAAGAAGTGGTGTATTCGGTTCGGTGGTGACATCAATCGCGCGCCCGTTGATCGTGAAGGCTGTCATGCGTGCTGCTCCTAGATCTTTAATTGGCCGATTGGCCTTCGAGATACTGGATAATCGCCGCCCGCTGGGTTGCGTTGGGAATGGCGACGGTCATCCGTGTGCCGCGAACCATGCGGGCCGGCGCCGTGAGGAAGGTATCGAGGGTTCGGCTGTCCCAGGTGATACCGCAAGCCCGCATCGCATCTGAATAGGTGGCGCCTTCGACGTTACCAGCAGTCCGGCCGATGACGCCTGACAGATGCGGACCGGCCTTGTTCTGGCCAGCTTCCATGCTGTGGCAGGTCGCGCAGCGTTGTTGAAACAGGCGTGCGCCATCAGCGTCTTGGGCGGACGCTGGAATTGGAAAGAACAGCCCAGAAATAGACAAAAATATTGTAAGCAGAGCGCCCAATCGTCCTTCGAAGCGAACGGCTACAGGCGCGGCTGTGGCATGGACCGAGATGCTAATCACTGTATCGCCTCCATAATTGAGTGATACGGTAACCAAGCCTGTGGAAACGATCTATGCTTGGAAATCCATTAATTCTTTTCAATCGTCCGGAATTGGCGTTTGAGATCGCTGATGGAGGAGAAGCCGTTCCTGAAACCGTCTTTCCTCGAACCAGCGCGTTCTTCACGCGGATCGGTGATGTACCGGCGACAATGACGATCTCGTCGGCGGGCGGAAGTCGCATCACCTTGCTAGGGGGTCAACAGAGCGCGACACCATCAGATGGCCGACATAGTTCTTCATGCGGTGCCGAGCGAGTCGGATACGCGCTTGGCGGTGGCCGAGCCACCGCTATCGTGAGCAAGCTCGCTCCCACAGGAACATCGACGGCCCGCAAGCCCCATGAAAAAACCCCGCGCTTCTCTCGAAGGCGGGGCTTTTTCATGGGGGGTATGAATGCCTCAAACAGTGCCGAGCCGCTCGACCATGTCTGGAAACTTCTCGACCAGTTTGATCAACAAAGCCGCCTGGGCATTGGGTTTGGACTTCTCCTGCTCCCAATTCCTAAGGGTGCCAGGACTGGTCCTGATGCTCTTGGCAAAAACGGCCTGAGACATATGGAGCTTGTCGCGCAACGCTACGATTTCTTGCGCCGACACCTCGGGAACCGGTTTGTCTTCGATCGATATCTGACGAAGGGTAATCTTACCCTCCCGTTGAGCAGCCATCTCCCCGACGCCTTGCATCATCTCGGCAAACAGATCACGTTTTTTCATAAGGTCCCTCGCACTTTCAACTCTGCTTCTATGGCGCGCTTGAGCATCTTCTCTTGCTCGGAGGTCAGGTTTTCCAACTCGTCCTTGTTATAGATCGCGAACATCCAGAACTGACGATCATTCATGAGCCAATAGTAAATGACTCGCAACCCGCCACGTTTGCCTTTCCCACGACGTTCATCGAACCAGCGCAGCTTACGAAAGCCGCCGGTACGTGGCATGACGTCACCGACTTCTGGATGCTGCAGCATATAGGACTGAAGCAGGCGATATTCATCGTCACTCAGATAATGACCAACCGTGGCCGTGAACGTAGTCGTTTCAAAAAATAGGGTATGCATGGCAGAAACTATAGGCAAATTGCCTACAATTCAACAAACCATAATCTATTGCGATGAATGACAGCCAATCCATGCCCCACCTAGACAAAAAACCCCGCGCTTCTCTCGAAGGCGGGGCTTTTTTTGCAACGTCTGAAGCTTAAGGCGCGTACGTCAGCAGCAGCTCACTTGGCACTTTGAAGTCCAGGGACATCATGACGCTCAGGGCGGTGATGGTGAAGATCGAGAACACGAACAGCTTGCGTGCCCAGACCGTGTCATCCACCGCCTTGTAGCCGGTCCAGGCCATGTACAGCCAGTACATGCCCATGGCGGCGGCGACGGCGAGGTAGCTCATGCCGGCGTAGCCGCTGAAGGTCAGCATCAAGGTCGCCACCAGGAAGGCCAGGATGTAGAGCAGGATGTGCTTCTTGGCTACCAGGATACCGCGCTTGACCGGCAGCACCGGAATCGAGGCCGCCAGGTAGTCGTTGAAGCGGAAGATCGCAATGGCGTAGGAGTGCGGCATCTGCCACAGGCTGAACATCACCAGCAGCGTCAGCGCCGCCATGTCGAAGCTGTTGCTCACCGCCACGTAGCCGATCACCGGCGGCATCGCCCCCGACAGGCTGCCCACCAGCGTGCCGTGGACCGACTTGCGCTTGAGGTACAGGCTGTAGAGGCCGACGTAGATGACAAAACCGATCACAGCGAACAACGCCGCCAACGGGTTGGCCACCCAGTACAGCAGCGCCACCCCGGCTACGCCCAGCACCGTGGCGAATGCCAGGGCCAGTTGCACAGGAATCAGGCCCTGGACCAGCGCGCGATTCTTGGTGCGTTCCATCTTGATGTCGATGTCGCGGTCGATGCAGTTGTTGAACACGCAACCGGACGCCACCACCAGGGAAGTGCCGATCATCGCCGCCAGGAAGATGGCCAGATCGACATGCCCTTTCGAGGCCAGGAAAAACCCGCCTGCCACAGAAAGCACGTTACCGAAAATGATCCCCGGCTTGGTGATTTGGATAAAGTGCTTCAGGGACATCCGGACTTTCCTCAGTGCGCCATCATGTTGGTGTGGATGCTGAACATGATCCACAACGACAGGCCAACCAGCAGGACAATCACGATCGCGGCAAAGACAAACGCGACCACGTTGTTACGTTGGGCGGCGGAGCGGTCCAGGTGCAGGAAGTACACCAGGTGCACCAATACCTGGACCACGGCGAAGATCAGGATGATCCACAGGGTCAGGCTCTTGGGCAGCGACGGGTACATCACCAGGCCGAACGGGATGACGGTCAGGATCACCGACAGGATGAAACCGATGGCGTAGGACTTGACGCTGCCGTGGCCGGCGTCATGGCCATCATGGGAATGTGCGTTAGCCATTTACAGGGTCCCCATCAGATAAACAACGGTGAATACGCAGATCCACACCACGTCCAGGAAGTGCCAGAACAGGCTCAGGCAGCTCAGGCGCGTCTTGTTGGTGGCGGTCAGGCCGTTTTTCTGGACCTGATACATCATGATCGCCATCCAGATCAGGCCGCTGGTCACGTGCAGACCGTGGGTGCCGACCAGGGTGAAGAACCCGGACAGGAAGCCACTGCGGTTAGGGCCGTAGCCCTCGGAGATCAACATGTGGAACTCGTTGATCTCCATGCCGATGAAGCCGGCACCAAACAGGAAGGTCATGGCCAGCCAACCCAGTACCTGGGTTTTCTTGCCTTTGAACAACGCCAGCATGGCGAAGCCGTAGGTGATCGAACTGAACAGCAGCAGCGCGGTTTCGCCCAGTACATAAGGCAGTTCGAAGATGTCGTGGCCCGACGGGCCACCGGCGACGTTGTTAACCAGCACCGCGTAGGCCGCGAAGATCGACGCAAACAGAATGCAGTCGGTCATCAGGTAGAGCCAGAAACCGAATACGGTCATCTCGCCCGAGTCGTGGTGATGGTCATCGTGCCCATGGTCATGACCATGGGCGTGTCCAACAGTGGTCACTAAGTTCGACATGGTTTAAGCCTGTTCCAACGAGGTTTCAACACGGGTGGCGGAGGCGGGGACTTTCCCGGCCGCTACCAGGCGCTTGTGCTGCTCGGCTTCGATGCGCTCGATGACATCCACCGGCACCATGTAGCCCTGATCGTCACGGGCGGCATGGATCACGAAATACACCACGGTGCCGACCAGGCTGGCGATGGCCAGCCACCAGATGTGCCAGATCATCGCGAAGCCGAACACGGTCAGCAGCGCCCCCATGACCACACCGGTGGCGGTGTTGTTGGGCATGTGGATCGGCTCGTACTTGGCCGGGACCGGATACGCGGTACCGTTTTCCTTGGCTTCGGTGAACGGGTCGATCACGTCCGCTTTCGGCAGCACGGCAAAGTTGTAGAACGGCGGTGGCGAAGAGGTCGACCATTCCAGGGTATGGGCATTCCACGGGTCGCCGTGTTCGCACATGTTCTCTGGCTTGTTGCGGTCGCGCACGCTGACATACAACTGGATCAACTGGCAGGCGATGCCGACAGCGATCATCACCGCACCGAACATGGCGACGTACAGGTACGGCACCCACTCAGGGTTGGTGGTGGTGTTCAAGCGACGGGTCATGCCCATGAAGCCCAGTACATAGAGCGGCATGAACGCGACGAAGAAGCCGGTGATCCAGAACCAGAACGCTGCCTTGCCCCAGCCTTCGTGCAGCTTGAAGCCGAACGCTTTCGGGAAGTAGAAGGCAAAGCCGGCGATGTAGCCGAACACGGCGCCGCCGATGATCACGTTGTGGAAGTGCGCGATCACGAACAGGCTGTTGTGCAACACGAAGTCAGCACCCGGGATGGCCAGCAGTACGCCGGTCATGCCGCCGATGGCGAAGGTCACCATGAAGCCCAGGGTCCACATCACGTGGCTGGTGAAGCGCAGGCGGCCCTGGTAGATGGTGAACAACCAGTTGAACAGCTTCACCCCCGTCGGGATCGAAATCAGCATGGTCGCCAGGCCGAAGAAGGCGTTGACGCTGGCACCCGAGCCCATGGTGAAGAAGTGGTGCAGCCAGACCATGAAGCCCAGTACCGAGATCGCGCCGGAAGCGTAGATCATCGAGTGGTGGCCAAACAGTTTCTTGCCGGAGAAGGTCGAGATGACTTCGGAGAAAATCCCGAACGCCGGCAGGATCAGGATGTACACCTCAGGGTGACCCCAAGCCCAGAACAGGTTGACGTACATCATCGGATTTCCACCCAGTTCATTGGTGAAAATGTGGAAATCCATGTAGCGGTCAAGCGTCAGCAAAGCCAGGGTAGCGGTCAGGATCGGGAAGGAAGCGACGATCAGGACGTTGGCCCAGGTGCAGGTCCAGGTGAAGATCGGCATGTCCATCAGCTTCATGCCAGGGGTACGCATTTTCACCACGGTGGCGAGGAAGTTGACCCCCGTCAGCGTCGTACCCAATCCGGATAGCTGTAGCGCCCAGATGTAGTAATCCATCCCCACGCCCGGACTGTATTGCAAGCCCGACAGCGGCGGATAGGCCACCCAGCCGGTCTTGGCGAATTCGCCAACGCCCAGGGACAGGTTGATCAGCACCACGCCGGACACCAGCAGCCAGAAGCTCAAGGAGTTCAGGAACGGGAAGGCAACGTCACGGGCGCCGATCTGCAGCGGCACCGCAAGGTTCATCAGGCCGGTGAAGAATGGCATCGCCATGAAGATGATCATGATCACACCGTGAGCGGTGAAGATCTGGTCATAGTGTTCAGGCGGCAGGTAGCCAGGCGAACCCTCGGTGGCCATGGCCAGTTGGGTACGCATCATGATGGCGTCGGCAAAACCGCGCAGCAGCATGACCATGGCGACGATGATGTACATCACGCCGATTTTCTTGTGGTCGACCGAGGTCAGCCACTCGGTCCACAGGTAGGTCCACTTCTTGAAATAAGTGATGCCTGCAAACAATGCCAGACCACCGAGCGCGATGATGGCGAGGGTCACCATGACAATCGGCTCGTGGAACGGGATCGCTTCCCAACTTAATTTACCAAACATCGTTTACTCCTCTGCCCCGGCAGCTGAATGCGAGCTCATGTCCATCCCTTCCATGTTGTGAGCCACTTCCTTCTCGTTCTTCTCGTGGTGCATCGGCTTGCCTGGATTCATCCCTTCATATTTGTCGATGATGGTCTGGAACAGGTTCGGCGTAACCGACGAGTAGAGCTCGACTGGGTTGTTCTGGCTCGGTTTGGAAAGGGCTTCGTATTCAGCTTTTTCAAGCTGTTTAGGTGCCTTCTTCACATCGTTGACCCAGGCGTCGAAATCTTCCTGGGTCGTGGCGATTGCTTTGAACTTCATGCCGGTGAAACCCGCGCCACTGTAGTTGGCGGAGATACCGTCGAGTTCGGCGTTCTGGTTGGCGATCAGGTGCAGCTTGGTCTGCATGCCCGCCATCGCGTAGATCTGGCCGCCCAGGCCCGGGATGAAGAACGAGTTCATCACGGTGTCGGAGGTGACCTTGAAGTTGATCGGCGTGTGGGCCGGGAACACGATCTTGTTGACGGTGGCGATGCCTTGTTCCGGATAGATGAACAGCCATTTCCAGTCCATCGAAACCACTTCGATGGTGATCGGCTTGACGTCCGAATCCAGCGGACGGTAAGGGTCCAGGGCGTGGGTCGACTTGTAGGTGATGTAACCCAGGGCAATGATGATCAGCACTGGAATCGTCCACACCGCCACTTCGATCTTGGTCGAATGGGACCATTTCGGCGTGTACGTGGCCTTGGTGTTGGTTGCGCGGTACTTCCAGGCGAACAGGAAGGTCATGACGATGACCGGCACGACGACCAGCAACATCAGCAGTGTGGCGGTGATGATCAGGTTTCGTTCATCCAGGCCGACCTGGCCCTTGGGATCGAGCAAGGTCATGTTGCAGCCTCCCAGCAGCAACGTGCCGAGCAGCGGCAACAAGCCTAGTAATCGGGGGTACCTGTTTTTACTCATCTCACGACCTCTAAAGCAGCTTGCGCAATGCAGTTGGGTTTTGATCGCCAACACTTCACCCTGCCAAGGGTTGGCATTTCTTGGATTGAATAAGGGCTGCCCATCGAACGTCAGCGGCTGTTCGACACATCCCGGGCCAGCAGTGAGTTCTTATTCGTTGGTCAAAAGGCCTAGTTCAAGCCCAATTCCATTTGGTGCGGGTAGTTGGAGGCACCGACACCTGGGGTCGCATGGAGCGCTGGCGCCCTTCGACCACTCTCATGCTCAAGTCTGAGCCGGGTCGGAAAATCGGTGCGGGCGATTGTAGTGAGGTGACGCGCTGTAGACCATGTCTCATCCCGAAATAATTTTTAACCGATTCGGCAACAATCTCTTGCTGATATTGCAACGGGCCAGCATGGTATCGAAATTCATTCTCAACAAGAACCCCAAAAAACGTAGGTCTACTACGCCCGATTTAGACAGCTCGAGAGGCTCTTCAAGAGGTTTTTTGCCCGGCAAGCGCCCAGTTTTCGGGGCCTAGGGCGCCTGACGCGCCGCTGTTAAAAATGCCTGCTGCAGGCGATGCGCCCGTTGCGAAACCAGACATTTTTTTGTTACAGGAAAGCGTGTTTTATCCCCCTCGCAAAGGCTGAGCACCGCAAGATATGTGACAACGTGTCGCACATTGCCGCAGGTCATTCCTGCCTCGGATCAAGGACGCCCCGGCTTGAGCATGAAACGTAAAACGCCCCGGCTCTCCGAGAGAGAACCGGGGCGTTTCATCGAAGCGTTTCAGCCAAGCGGCTTGCGGTTACGCGACACCAGCAACGGCACCAGCACCACCGTCAACACGAAGGCCACCAGCGCCCATTGCGCCAGGGACAGGCCCAGGATCGGTGGGTAGGGGGTGGAGCAAAAGCCATCGACCTGGAAACCCAGCGGGAAGATCTTCGCCAGCGGCAGGTCATCGACAATCGGTTGCAATACGTCGATACCGCAACTGACCGCGGGGAAGAACTGGGTATAGACGTGATGCCCTGCCACACCAGCACCGGCCAGGGCACAGAGCACCACCAGGCCTTCGAAGATCGTCAGGCTGCGGCGGGTGCGCATGGCGGCGCCGATGAAGGCGAAGATCGCGATCAGCAACAACGCATAGCGTTGCAAGATACACAGCGGGCACGGCGCCTCGCCGAGGGCCACCTGCATGTACAGCGCACCGCCGATCAGCGCCAGGCAGATCAGCCCCAGCAGCACCAGATAGCGCCGCTCACGGCCTAACCGCATCATTTCCTCACTCATTGCGTTTCCCTTTGTCTGCATGGATCGACGCGCAGCCTCGCGACACCCGGTGCGCGTTCGGATGTAGCGAAGTCTACACGCTGACCATGACAGTGAACGAGCAGCGGGCGTCGACATTGGAGGGGAATAGACCGCAAGAAGGTTAAGCGGGGATTAATTCTGGCAGTTGGACAGGGATGGACCTGCTGCCGCTATCGCGAGCAAGCTTTGCTCCCACAAAAGAATCAGCGCTGACTGCCAGACCTGCGCATCTCATGTGGGAGCGAGCCTGCTCGCGATAGCGGTGGGTCAGCTTGCATTGATGCTGAATGTGCCAATGCCATCGCGAGCAAGCTCGCTCCCACAGTTTTTTTGCGGTGTTCACAGGCGTTGTGTCCAGCGCTAATCCCTTGTGGGAGCGAGCCTGCTCGCGATAGCGGTGGGTCAGCTTGCATTGATGTTGAATGTGCCAATGCCATCGCGAGCAAGCTCGCTCCCACAGTTTTTTTGCGGTGTTCACAGGCGTTGTGTCCAGCGCTAATCCCTTGTGGGAGCGAGCTTGCTCGCGATGAAGGCAACCCGGTCTCCCGGTTCGCCGCGACCTTACTCCAGCGCCGCTGCCGGACCGAAGAATTCGTAGCGGCTCTGCCGGTCCGGTACCCCCAGGGCCTTGAGGTGGCGTTTGACGGCCCCCATGAAACCCTTCGGCCCAAGGAAATAGGCGTCCAGGTCACGCTGCTCCGGCAGCCATTGCGCCAATTGCTCCTGGCTCAGCAGCCCCACCTTATCCGCCGCCGGGCTCAAGCCATCGTCTTCGTCGTAGCAGTAGAAGCGCTTGAGTTGCGGGTGCCGCTTGGCCAAGTCGTCGATCCAGTCGCGGAAGACATGGGCGCGGCCGTTACGCGCACAGTGGATGAAATGCACCGGCCGCTCGGTTTGCAGTGCCGCCTGCAACATGGCCAGGGTCGGCGTGATGCCGACGCCGCCGCTGATCAGCACCAGCGGCTTGTCGCTGGCGGTCAGGTAGAAATCCCCGGACGGCGGGAACAACTGGATGCGATTGCCGACGTCGAAATGATGATGCAGATGGTTCGACACCCGCCCGCCCGGCTCGCGCTTGACGCTGATCCGATACTGACCATTGTCCGCCAGGGCCGACAGCGAATAGTTACGGCGCACTTCCTCGCCATCGAGGATGAGCTTCATGCCGATGTACTGGCCCGGCTCGGCCACCAGGATCGGGCCCTTGTCCGTCGGTTCGAAGTAGAACGAGGTGATCTCCGAGCTTTCCTGGACCTTGGCCGCCAGGATGAACTCACGCTCGCCACGCCAGCCGCCCGGTGCCTCGGCCTTCTTGTCGTACATGCCGGCTTCGGCGCCGATCAGGATATCGGCCAATTGGTTATAGGCAGCGCCCCACGCCGCAATCACCTCGGGCGTGGCGATCTCTGCGCCCAACACCTCGGCAATGGCTCGCAGCAGGCACGCACCGACAATCGGGTAATGTTCCGGCAGGATCTGCAAGGCCACGTGCTTGTTGACGATTTTCGCCACCAGGTCGCCCAACTGGTCGAGCTGGTCAATGTGCCGCGCATACATCAACACGCCGTTGGCCAGCGCACGGGGTTGATCGCCACTGGCCTGGTGAGCCTGGTTGAACAGGGGGCGCACTTGCGGGCATTCGGACAGCATCATGCGATAGAAGTGAGTGATCAGCGCTTCACCACCGCTTTCAAGCAATGGCACGGTGGAGCGAATGATGGCGCGTTCTGCTTGGCTGAGCATAAGGTGACTCCATGCAAGGACTTGAATAACAACTACAGCCTTACCATCAGTTTCCATGCCATTATTTATTTCGTTATTTTTCAATCAGTTAAATAAAAGATAGTCATAAAGACACGGAACCTTTTATAGTCATTCCGACTACATGGAGTCTTTATGACTGCAACCTCCCTACTTACAGCCTTGCTGCCCCTGGTGGCGGACCTGTCCCGCGAACTGCCTGAAGGCGAGCGCTATCGCCGCTTGCTGGGCGCCCTGCGCGCGCTGCTGCCCTGTGACGCAGCCGCGCTGCTACGCCTGGACGGAGACTGCCTCGTGCCCCTGGCGGTGGACGGGTTGAGCACCGATACACTGGGCCGACGCTTCCGGGTCAGCGAACACCCACGCTTCGAAGCGCTGCTGGCGAACCCGCAACCCACCCGCTTCGCCGCCGACAGCGGCCTGCCCGATCCGTATGACGGGCTGGTCGAGGGGCTGGCCGAGCACCTGGAGGTCCATGACTGCATGGGTTGTCCGCTGTTCGTCGACGAGCGCCCCTGGGGCCTGCTCACCCTGGATTCGCTGGACCCGGAACGCTTCGAACCCATCGACCTGAGCGCCCTGCAAGCCTTCGCCAGCCTCGCCGCCGCCACGGTCAGCGCCGCCGAACGCATTGAGCGCCTGGCCTTGAAGGCCGAGGATGAGCACCGCCGCGCCGAGGTCTATCGCCAGGCCAGCGGCCAGCAACATCGCGACATGGTCGGCCAGAGCAAGGCCCACAAGCGCCTGGTGGAAGAGATCGCGCTGGTGGGCGGCAGCGACCTGACCGTATTGATCACGGGCGAAACCGGCGTGGGCAAGGAACTGGTCGCCCAGGCCATCCATGCCGCGTCGAAACGCGCCGGGCAGCCGCTCATCAGCCTCAACTGCGCCGCCCTGCCGGATACGCTGGTGGAAAGTGAACTCTTCGGCCACGTACGGGGCGCCTTCACCGGGGCGACGAACGACCGGCGCGGCAAATTCGAACTGGCCGACGGCGGCACCTTGTTCCTCGATGAGGTGGGTGAGTTGTCCCTGACGGTCCAGGCCAAGTTGCTGCGGGTGTTGCAAAGCGGCCAACTGCAGCGCCTGGGTTCGGACAAGGAGCACCGGGTCGATGTGCGCCTGATCGCGGCCACCAATCGCGACCTCGCCGAAGAAGTGCGCAACGGCCGTTATCGGGCCGATTTCTACCATCGCTTGAGTGTGTATCCATTGCAGGTACCGGCGCTGCGTGAGCGCGGACGGGACGTACTGCTGCTCAGCGGCTTTTTCCTGGAACAGAATCGTTCACGCATGGGCCTGGGCAGCCTGCGCCTGACCAACGACGCCCAGGCCGCACTGTTGGCCTACGACTGGCCGGGCAACGTACGCGAACTGGAACACCTGATTGGCCGCAGTGCCCTGAAGGCCTTGGGCCGCTGCCCGACGCGCCCGAAAATCCTCAGCCTCAGCGCCCAGGACCTGGATTTGCCCCAAGCCCCTGTGGATAACCCGGCCCCATCGTCCACCGGCCCGGCACCGGCCCTGGTGGGCGTGACGGGAGACATGCGCGAAGCGGTGGACGAATTCCAACGCAAGTTGATCGCCGCCTGCCTGGAGCGGCACCAGCACAACTGGGCCAGCGCCGCCCGGGAGCTGGGGCTGGATCGGGCGAACCTGGGGCGGATGGCCAGGCGGTTGGGGCTGAAATAAAAACCTGTGGCGAGGGGATTTATCCCCGCTGGGCTGCGAAGCAGCCCCAAAATCTACCAACCCGGAGTATCAGAGTGAATGCGTTCAGCCTTTTTTGGGGTTGCTGCGCAACTCATCGGGGATAAATCCCCTCGCCACCAGATGAGCCGTCCGCAGGCCGCTGACTTGAAATTGGCTGTCGACAGCTTTCGTCCTAAAGCCTGCCCCCGACAAGTCGATAACCCGATATCAAAAGCTGTTTTGGCGATCTTCAGGCTCGCCCCACCTTTTTCCACAGAAGGTTTTTATGTCTTCCAACAAAGCCCGCGCAGATTCACTTTCGCTTCTGCTGTTTACCTTGCGCAGCGGCAAGCTGATGGCGATCAACCTGCTCAAGGTCAGTGAGATCATTCCCTGTCCACCATTGACCAAACTGCCGGAGTCCCATCCGCACGTCAAAGGCATCGCCACCCTGCGTGGGACGTCGTTGTCGGTGATCGACCTGAGCCGCGCCATTGGCGAGCGGCCGCTGGAAGATCCAGACGGCGGTTGCCTGATCGTCACCGACGTGAGCCGCTCCAAACAGGGCCTGCATGTGCAGGCGGTGAGCAAGATCGTGCATTGCCTGACCACCGACATCAAACCGCCGCCCTACGGTTCCGGCGGCGTGCGTGCGTTCATCACCGGCGTGACTTCGGTGGACGGCACGCTGGTGCAAGTGCTGGACATCGAAAAGGTGATCCACGGCATCGCACCGGCGCAGATCGAAACCGCGCCGACCGAACTGAGCATGGAAGACGCCGAGGTCCTGGGCAGCGCCCGGATCCTGGTGGTCGATGACAGCCAGGTGGCATTGCAGCAATCGGTGCATACCCTGCGCAACCTGGGCCTGCAATGTCACACCGCCCGCAGCGCCAAGGAAGCCATCGACTGTCTGCTGGAACTGCAGGGCACTGCGCAGGAGATCAACCTGATCGTTTCCGATATCGAAATGTCGGAAATGGACGGCTACGCTCTCACCCGGACCCTGCGCGAAACGCCGGACTTCGCGCACCTCTACGTGTTGCTGCACACGTCGCTCGACAGCGCCATGAACAGTGAGAAAGCGCGACTGGCCGGCGCGAACGGGGTGCTCACCAAATTCTCGTCGCCCGAATTGACCAAGTGCCTGATCACCGCGGCCAAGGCCGTCGCCGAACAAGGACGCTGACACCCATCCGCGGCAAGGCAGGCCGAACGCCAGGAGGCTGCGATCCTCGCAGCCTCTGAACGCTGCTCCGACCTCAGGCATACTCCTGTCCTGGTTCCCCCGAACAAGGACATTGTTGATGAAAACCCCTACGCTGATGCTCCTCGGCCTCACTGCCGCCATGGCCTTTCAGGCCCAGGCTTCCAGCCCCGACGCCTGGGCCGCCTACGACAAAAAAGTGCTCGCCAGTTGCCTGAAGGCCAGCGGCCTTAAAGACCCCGAACCCGTCGGCACCGCCGCGCAATTCGACGACCGGGTGGGCTACACCGCGCTGTTGCTGCAAGGCCAATACCCACAGAAACACATGAAAGGCGCAACCGGCACCGAGTTGTGTCTCTACCGCAAGAAAACCAGGACCGCCTTCGTCACCGAATGGGACTCGATCCGCTCGACCGATGCCCCCCGATAAATGGCGCATAACTTGCTTGGCAGGGCTTATCGCGGCGCTTTTCCGGCGCCGCTTTCAGCCTATTGCCTTCGGTCGATCCATGAACACAACGTTTTCCTGTGTAGGGTGCGGTAAATGCTGTACCGGCCATCACGTTCCTCTGACCCTCGACGAAGCCAGGATGTGGGCCAATGACGGCGGCCAGGTAATTGTCCTGGTCGAAGCCTTTCTGCCCAATGGCCTCGGTCTTCCGGCGGCGCAACGTGAACATGCCGAACGACGTTCGGCGGTGGTCCGTAGCGGCACGAGCGACGCACGGGTGGCGATCACGTTCGCCGCTTATAACGTGGGTCGTTGCCATAATCTGGACGACGAAAACCTGTGCCGCATCTATGAGCGCAGACCCCTGGTGTGCCGCATTTATCCCATGGAAATCAATCCACACATCCCGCTCGATACCGCCGCCAAGGATTGCCCGCCGGAATCGTGGGAAACGGGGCCGCAGTTGATACTGGGCGGTGAATTGGTGGACCAGGAACTGGCCCGCTTGATCGAGCGTTCACGCCAGGCCGATCGTGAGGAAATCGCGATCAAGGAACGCATCTGCATGTCCCTGGGCATCCACACGACGGCGTTGAAGGGCGATGGGTTCACGGCCTACCTGCCGAACATGGCTGCGTTTGCCGCCACTATCGACCAAGCCCGCTCGCAGCCGTTGGACCAAGCGGCTGGCGAATGGCAGTTCCACCTGTCCGGCGAGGACGTGGCCAACCAGGTCTCGGCCAGCGGCGCGCGGGTGGTCACTGAAGCACCGGTCACCTACGCCTTCATTTCCCTGCGGGCCGCCTGAGCTTGTAAAGATCCCCCTGTGGGAGCGAGCTTGCTCGCGATGGCGCCAGCCCAGTCACTCGCAATGGATTGGCAGACCGCTATCGCGCGCAAGCTCGCTCCCACAGAAGACTGGCGGCGCCGCGATTACACCTCACCCCTCTCGCCTAACACGCGCCAGGAATGTTAGCGTGCTTGGTATTCCCTGCAGATGAGCCTTGCACGATGAAAAAAACCGTACTCGCCTTCAGCCGTATCACGCCCCCCATGATCGAACGTCTGCGCCAGGACTTCGACGTGATCGTCCCCAACCCGTCGAACGGCGACATCAACGCGCAGTTCAACGAAGCCTTGCCTCACGTCCACGGGCTGATCGGCGTCGGTCGCAAGCTCGGCCGCGAGCAACTGCAGAGCGCCACGAACCTGCAAGTGGTCTCCAGCGTGTCGGTGGGCTACGACAACTATGACCTGGCCTACTTCAATGAACGCGGGATCATGCTCACCAACACCCCCGACGTGCTCACCGAAAGCACCGCCGACCTGGCCTTCGCCCTGCTGATGAGCAGCGCCCGGCGCGTGGCCGAACTGGACGCCTGGACCAAGGCCGGGCAATGGCAAGCGACGGTCGGCCCGCAGTTGTTCGGCAGCGACGTGCATGGCAAGACCCTGGGCATCGTCGGCATGGGCAACATCGGCGCAGCCATTGCCCGGCGTGGCCGGCTGGGGTTCAACATGTCGATTATCTACAGCGGCAACAGTCGCAAGACCGAGCTGGAAAACCAGTTGGGCGCACAATTTCGCGAATTGGACCAATTGCTGGCCGAAGCCGACTTCGTCTGCCTCGTCGTACCGTTGAGCGAGAAGACCCGCCACCTGATCGGTCAGCGTGAGCTGGGCCTGATGAAGCCGAGTGCCATCCTGGTCAACATTTCCCGTGGCCCTGTGGTAGACGAACCCGCGCTGATCGAAGCGTTGCAGAACAACCGTATCCGCGGTGCCGGGTTGGATGTCTACGAGAAAGAGCCATTGGCCGAATCGCCGCTGTTCCAACTGAAGAACGCCGTGACCCTGCCCCACATTGGCTCGGCGACTCACGAAACCCGTGAGGCCATGGCCAATCTGGCTGTGGATAACTTGCGCAGTGCCTTGTTGGGCGAGCGACCGCAGAACCTGGTCAACCCGCAAGTCTGGAAATAAATCCTCCGCAAAAGCCCCTGGGAGAACACACCCGTGGCGAGGGAGCTTGCTGTGGCGAGGGGATTTATCCCCGTTGGGCTGCGCAGCAGCCCCCTGCCGGTTTATCTGACGCATTGCGGTGGCAGGTAGACCTTGGGGTTGCTTCGCAACCCAGCGGGAGCAAGCTCCCTCGCCACGGGATTATCGCCAGACGTTCTGTCTCAGCGGGCACCCAGCGCGACATTCGTCGCCACCGGCCGTGGCTTACGAAACACCAGCACGTTCCCTAGCATCACCAGCACCAGCCCCACCCATGCCGGCACTGTCCACTGGTAGCCCTCGGCAAACGCCGAGACATTCAACGCCACCACCGGAAACAGCACCGTGCAATACGCCGCTCGCTCCGGGCCCATGCGCCCAACCAGTGTCAGGTAGGCGGTAAAGCCGATCACCGACCCCGGGATCACCAGATACAACAACGAGCCGATGTAGCGCGTGTTCCACTCCATGTCGAACGAAATGCCCTTGAACACGCACCACACCGCCAACATCGCCGCGCCATAGGCCATGCCCCAGGCATTGGTGGTCAACGGCTTGAGGCCGGCCTTCTGTTGCAGGCTCGAGAGCATGTTGCCCGCCGAGAAACACAAGGTGCCTAACAGCGCCAATGCCAACCCCAGCAGCGTCTGTGGGCTCGCGCCGTGCCCGGCCAGTTCCGGCCAGAACAGCAACGCCAGCCCCAGCAGTCCCAAGGCACCGCCCAACAGCACGTTACGCGCGATCCGCTGGCCAAAAAATACCCGCGCGTTGAAGGCATTCCAGAGCGTGGCTGTGGAGAACACCACGGCCACCAACCCACTGGGAATCCACTGGCTGGCCGTGAGGAAACACATGAAGTTGATGCAGAACAGGCACAGACCCTGGGCGACGCAGATCAAATGGCCGCGCCGGTTCATCACTTGCAGGCGTCGGCTGAGCAGCAGCATCGCGAACAGAATCAAGGCCGCGAGGCCAAAGCGATAGACAATCGACACGGGAATGGCGACAACGCCCAGTTGCAGTTTCAGGGCAATCCACGTGGTGCCCCAGATGAGCACGGTGAGCAGGTACAACGAGAGGTTCATGGTGACGACTCCTGGCAATGGCCCACAGTGTCACGCCGTTGACCACCCCACACTTGCGTAAACTTGCGCTTTTGTCGGTTTACAGGCTGGCATGGGCCGGCCGACAGAGTAGGATTCGAATCGGAGAGAACCGATCATGTCCACACTACAAAGCCTGCAAGTCTTTCAAGCCCTCAACAGCTCGCCCAACGCTCGCCTGGAGCACAGCGCCGAGCTCGGGGACGGCTTGGCGGCCGCTTTGTGGAGCAACCATCACGACGCCCAGGACTACGAGGCGCCGACCCACCATACGTTGTCCTGCTACATCGCCGGTGGCACCGGTACGTTTCGCCGCGAACGACCCGAGACCACAGGGGCGCCGGGCAAACTCTGCGTACTGCCCGCCGGACATGAATCGGCCTGGGTCATCAACGGCGACATTCGCCTTGCCCACCTGTATTTCAGCCCTGAGCAATTCGCCCTGGGTTGCATCACGCTGCTGGACCGCGAACCGCGGCAGGTGCAACTGCACGAGGAGACGTTCCTCGACGACCCGCAACAGGCACAACGCTTTCGCCAGTTGATCGCGCTGAACTGGGACGAACCCGCTGAACGCCTGCTGACCACCAGCCTGGCCCATGACCTGCTCAACCACCTGCTGCTCAGCCAGGTCGGCCAGCGCCAGGGGCTTCGCCTCAAAGGCGGCCTGGCAGCTCACCAGCGGCGGTTGCTGGTGGATTACGTCGACAGCCACCTGGCCGAGGCCATCAGCCTTGGGCAACTGGCGGCACTGTGCGCATTGTCCGAATACCACTTCGCACGGATGTTCCGCGAAAGCTTCGGGCTGCCGCCCCATCAGTATGTCCTGGCCCGGCGCCTGGCTTGCGCGCGACACTTGCTGCGCACCACCTCACAACCGTTGGGCGAGGTGGCACTGGCCTGCGGATTCGCCAGCGCCAGCCACTTCACCAACCGTTTTCGCCAGACCGTGGGGGCAAGCCCCGGGGAATATCGACAGGCGTTCTTGCGCTAGGCGCCACCGCGCTCCGGTCAAATGAAACGACCAGGCACTGATCCCGATTGCCGTAGCCACTGCCGCGCCCCTACAATGCGAACAATTCTTGTTCTCTAGCACAGCTCAGCGCTGTCGGGATGTTCCTCGTTGCCGCCTGCACACACCGTCGAAGTGCTCTACAACGCCCATCACAGTTGGCTCAACAGCTGGTTGCGAAGAAAACTCGGTTGCCCCGACAGGGCCGCCGACCTGGCCCAGGACACGTTCATGCGCGTACTGACGACGCGCGATCCGCAGCCTGTCCTGGAACCCCGCGCGTTCCTTACGACCATTGCCAAGCGCGTACTGTTCAACCATTACCGCCGCCAGGACCTTGAGCGCGCCTACCTCGACACCCTCGCCCAATTGCCGGAGCAAGTGGCGCCGTCGGAGGAAGAACGGGCAATCATCCTGCAAACCCTGACGGAACTGGACCAACTGCTCGATGGTTTGCCGCGAGCGGTCAAGCAGGCGTTTCTGCTGGCCCAGGTCGATGGCCTGGCCTACAACGAAATCGCCCGTGAATTGGGGATTTCCCTGGCAACGGTCAAGCGCCATCTGAACAAGGCAGCGATGCGCTGCTACTTCGCCTTATGACCCCATCGATCAACGGCGCGCCTGACGTCAGCGCCCAAGTCGCCGAACAGGCCGTGCACTGGCTCCTGGAAATGCAGCAAGGCCCACTCGATACCCGCCAACAGCAAGCCTGGGAGCAATGGCTCGATGCTCATAGCGAACATCGCCGCGCCTGGGAGCATATCCAACGGGTCAATCAACGGCTGCGCAGCGTATCTCCCGCGTTAGCCCACGCGACCCTCAATGCACCGAAGTCCGCCATGCGGCGGCGGGCACTCAAAACGTTGCTGGTACTGGGAGCCGGCTCAACGTTGACGTGGGGCCTGCGTGAACGCCAATGGCTGCCCCCCTTGATAGCCGATTTCCGCAGCCCTGTGGGCGAACGGCGTCGCCTGATGCTGGATGACGGCAGCCAGTTGCAGCTCAACAGCGGCAGCGCGGTCGACATTCGCTTCGACGCTCAACGTCGCTTGATCCGCCTGCTGGAGGGGGAACTGTTGTTAACTGCGGCCCGGGACCCCAGGCCCCTGCACGTGCTGACCGCCCATGGCCGGCTGGAAAGCCGCAACGCCCGGTTCAACGTACGCGAATATCCGGAACACACCCAGGTGGCGGTGTTTGAAGGCGAGGTGGACATTCACAGCCGACACGGTCCGTCTTCGTTACTGGGCACATCACGGCAACTGAGCCTTGGCATCAACGGTGCCGGGCCCGCCACGGCGCTGGATGCCAACAGCGGTGCCTGGACGGAAGGCATGCTGATAGCCGCGCACATGCGCCTGGCAGACTTTCTCGAAGAACTCGGCCGGTACCGCCGCGGCCAATTGCACTGCGACGAGGCGGTCGCCAACCTGCTGATCTCCGGCACCTATCCGCTGGACAACAGCGAACGCATCCTCGATCTGCTGGAGGTCAGCCTGCCGGTAAAAGTACGCCGCTTTACCCGCTATTGGGTCTCGGTCGAGGCTCGCGCTTGAACCATGACCGTCCTGCCGAAAAAAAACATGCAACCGTGAGCCGTTTTCCCCGCCTCGGGTGACAGAGAAGGAAAGCCACCTCGATACAACCTTCTCGGGATCCTCCTCCATGCCGCAGCAACCTACCCGTCTCACCCCGCTCGCCCGTACCGTGCGTCAATGGCTCCTGGGGGCCAGCTTGAGTTTCGTCGCACTTCCTTACGTACAGGCTGCCGATGCCAAGGCCTATCACATCGCGCCGTCGTCACTGGAAAATGCCCTCAATCAGTTCGGACGGGAGGCCGGGGTGTTGATTTCCTTCGGCTCGCAGACGACCGCAGGCCTGCAGAGTCGCGGCCTGGAAGGCAGCTACAGCCCGGAGCAAGGACTTAACGCGCTGCTCGAAGGCACGGGCCTGCAAGCCCGGCCCGAGGGAGATAACGCCTTCAGCCTGCAACCGGCGACCACCACC
Source organism: Pseudomonas sp. NFIX10 (assembly GCF_900111955.1). Classification (NCBI taxonomy): domain Bacteria; kingdom Pseudomonadati; phylum Pseudomonadota; class Gammaproteobacteria; order Pseudomonadales; family Pseudomonadaceae; genus Pseudomonas; species Pseudomonas sp. NFIX10. The sequence goes on from NZ_FOKH01000002.1 coordinate 189,151, forward strand.
GCGCTGGACATCGGCACCACCACCGTGGTCGGAGACTGGCTCGGTGACGCCGCGCAAGCCAATGTCTTCGAACACCCCGGCGCCCGCGACGTCATCCGCCGTGAAGCGTTCGAACGCCAGGGTGCGACGCAGGCGCGGGATGTGCTCAATCGCATTCCCGGCGTCAACGCCCCGGAAAACAACGGTACCGGTAGCCATGACATGGCGCTGAACTTCGGTATTCGCGGGCTCAACCCACGCCTGGCCTCACGCTCCACGGTGCTGATGGACGGCATCCCGGTGCCTTTCGCACCTTACGGCCAACCGCAGCTATCGTTCGCGCCGGTCAGCATAGGCAACATGGACGCGGTAGATGTCGTGCGCGGCGGCGGCGCAGTGCGCTACGGCCCGCAAAACGTCGGCGGCGTGGTCAACTTCGTGACGCGGGCGATTCCCGATGCCCCCACGGTAAAGGGAGGGTTCCAGACCGAGACGAGCCCATCCTCCAGCCATGACGGTTTCAAAACGTCCTCCAATCTGCTGGCGGGCGGCACCGCCGACAACGGCTTGGGCGGTGCCCTGCTGTATTCCGGTACCCGCGGCGGCGACTGGCGCGAACACAGCGACACACAAATCGATGACCTGATCCTCAAGGGCAACTACCAGTTGGACGAGGCCAACAGTTTCAATGCCATGGCCCAGTATTACGAAGGCGAGGCCGACATGCCCGGCGGCCTGAATGTGGCTGACTACGAGGCCAACCCGTATCAATCCACGCGTCCGGACGACCGTTTCTGGGGCCGTCGCACCCTGGTCAATGTCGGCTACCGCTATCAGCAGGACCGCCGGGAATTCACCGCCAGCACGTTCTTCACCAAGACCTTGCGCAGCGGCTACCTGGACCAGGGCACCTTCCTGTCCCTGTCACCCCGTGAGTATTGGGTGCGCGGCCTGGAAACCCGTTTCGCCCAAGGCTTCGACCTCGGCCCGACCAGCCATGAGGTCGGTGTCGGCTATCGCTACATCAACGAGGCGGGCCATGAGCTGCGTTATCGCACGCCCATCGCCAGCAACGAATTGCCGACAACCTCCAGCCGCAACGACCGTGATACCCGTGGTGGCACTGAGGCCAATGCGTTTTTCATCGATGACCGGATCGACATCGGAAAATGGACCATCACGCCGGGCGTTCGCTACGAAATGATCGAATCCCAGCAGACCAACAACCTGACGAATGTGAAGTACAAGGGCGACTACAACACCGCCTTGCCGGCATTGAACGTGCTTTATCACCTGACCGATGAGTGGAATCTGTATGCCAACACCGAAGGCTCGTTCGGCAGCGTGCAGTACAGCCAGATGCCCAACCGTGTCAGCAGCGGTGAAGTGAAACCGGAAAAGGCCCGCACCTGGGAGCTTGGCACTCGCTATGACGATGGCAACCTGCGGGCGGAGATCGGTGCATTCCTGATCAATTTCGACAACCAGTATGAAAGCAACCAGACCAACGACTCGATCATTGCCCGTGGCGAGACTCGCCACCAAGGCATCGAAACCAGCATCAACTACGCCCTTGATGGCCTGAGCCCCGCGCTGACCGGTTTCGACGTGTACGCCACGTATGCCTTCGTCGATGCCACCATTCGTGAAGACGGGCCGAACAAAGGCAACCGCGTGCCATTCTCTTCGAAGCACAAAGGCACACTGGGCGTGGGTTATACGGACGGGCCGTGGAAGCTGAACCTGGACAGCACCTATCAGAGCGCACAGTTTGCCGACAACGCCAACACCCGTGCTGAAAGCGCCGACGGCAGTACCGGCAATATTCCCGGCTACATGCTGTTCAGCAGCCGCGCTGCCTATGATTTCGGCCCGCAACTGTCGGACCTGAACGTGGCGGTGGGCGTGAAGAACATCTTCAATACCCAATATTTCACCCGCTCGTTCGACGACAACAACCGAGGCAAGTACGTGGGGGAACCGCGCACGTTGTATGTGCAGACGTCCGTGGCGTTTTGATCCGGAGCTACGGTGAACCGCTGAAACAAGACGGGCCTGCGATTGCAGGCCCGTCTGTTCGGTGAGTGACTTTAAGCGATCGGGCTCAGCCGTTGAGTGCGGCCCGCTCGTTCTCCAGGAATTCTTCTTCCAATAGCGCATCGGCCAAGGCAACGGATTCGGTCGGTGTCGCAATGGCAGCGCGTTTGCCCCGCAGTTTGCCGAACAGGTGCTCCAAGGCGTTTTCAAGCTTGGTGGCCGCCCCCTCGATCGCCAGTTCCAGCGTATCGGCCTTGTGCGTCACGGAAATCGGCTGGTGGCCTTTAGGCCGCGCTTCAAGTTGGCAACGCAGGTCATGGGGACCCGGCTTGTCGCCGTTCTCGTCCCGCAAATGAACCTCGACCCGTGTCAGGTCTTCTTCATAACGTTCGAGCGTGCTTTCAATGGTAGTACGTACCCACTCCTCCAGTCGGATGCTGCTTTGAATATGGTTATCGCTGTTGACTTGGATTTGCATAGTTCATCCCTTATTTCAGCTAGCTCGCCGGGGGCCATCAACGTTGATGCAACGGCCCCTTGAATACAGAGTCGGGCTGGCGAAAGAACAATTCAACCCCTGGAAAAATATAAATATCCATTTGCAAATAAAGTCGGACAACAGGCAAAAGCGCTGTTAATGTCGGGAGTTGCCCCGCCCTGCCCACCCGCCGCAAATCGCCTCCCTTCCTGCACCGTCAACGAACATCCGCACGTTATTGCCCCGAAACGGGCAGCCGCATTCCAGAGCGTTCGGCGCCTGGGTGCCGGGATCATTGTCCGACAGTTTTTCCGGCATGCCACTTGCTACTTCTCCGTAGGCGCTGCCGCAGGCTGCGATCTTTCGGTTTTAAGCCTGCCCAGCCCTGGAAAATTTGAGATGAACACGATCATGGAATGGCCGATGGTCCAGTGTTGCGAACTAATTCCGATCACGGCCGGTCAACAACTGCACGTTCAATCAGGCGGTGACGCATCATGGACAACCCTTTTCAGATCATTACCGACGCTTTTGCGCCGCACTATCAAATCAACCTGAGTATCCAGGGCCTGGATGGCAGCATCATGCTGACCCTGTCCAAGAGCGGGCGCATCGTCGCCAAACGCATGATCAGCGCCCAGCAACGCAATGACCCGGAGCGGCTCAAGCGCCTGGTGCAAAGCATTCAGTTCGGCATCGCCATCGAGCAGGGCCACAGCGCCGTGGCCATCCTCGAAGCCATGACAGGCGGCGACAACATCAAGCTGCCACCACCGCATGCACAGGGTTCGGCACCTTCTGCCGCCGGCCTTTAAATCTCACCCTTTTCCACTTCGGCATGTTCGCTGGAACCCGCGCCGACCTTGCGGTGCGGGTGCTCGATCTTCACCGAAGGGAACTGCGACGAAGCGTAGCGCACCACCAGGATCGAAAACGCCAGCAGCAGGATGCCACCGCACAGGTAGATGATCCCCAGGTCGGGCGGGCTGTGGTGGGAAACGTTGGAAATCAGCAACCGCGTCAGCGCGGTGATCGCCACGTAGATCAGAAACCGTACCGGCATATGGTTGGTCTTGAAGTAGATCCCGACCATCGCCCCCAATTCCAGGTAGATGAACAGCAGCAGGATGTCGTCGATCTTGATGTGCCCCGCCTCGATCATCTGCAAGAACTCCATCACCGCCGCCCACGCGGTCACCGCACCAATGGCGAACAGCGCCAGGTAATGGAAGGTCTCGACGAACAGGTTTCCCAGGGACTCGGCCAGTTGATGGACGTTCTGGCGCAGGTTCTCGGCCCAGTTTATTTTCACGATGTAGTTTCCTTAGGTCGGCTCGACCGGATGATGCGGGTTGGACGTGACGGTTGTTCTGCATGCAGAAAAAAGGCCAGTGACTGAGGGTGAGATGGCGATAGGCTGGTATCCGGCACTTTTGGGAGCTTCATGCAGGCTTAATCGCGAGCAAGCTTTGCTCCCACACAAGCTTTGCCCCCACACGCTTGGCGCTCACATGCCGAAATCGGTCTACATTAAAAAGCCACTATCCAAAGCAACAGGATTCGCTTATCCTTTTTCCTGTATATAAATACAGTGGTCGCAAAGACAAACCAATGTGAAGGCATATGAGGTGGTGAATGGCCGTCGAAGTGGTATACCGCAGCAGCCGAGATCTGGAGCGCTTGTTCATGGATAAAGCCGAAGCTGACCGTCATGACAAAATGCTGGAGCTCGCCGAATTGCTGGCCGAGGTTTTGCAAAAAGCCGTTCCATCGCTGAGCGAGCAACAGGTGGAAGAAGCCGGGATCTACATGGCGAAGAATCGCGATGTGTTCGCCAAGGCATTCAAGAGCCAGCCGGACGCCTTGTCCGAACTGCTCAACCCGTCGGACGAGTAACCCAAAAAAGATCGCAGCCTTCGGCAGCTCCCACACGGAACAACCGTGTAGGTGCTGCCGAAGGCTGCGATCTTTTTAGTAATAACGACGCGGATCTGATTGCCGACCTGCTGGAACAACCCAATAACGCCGTACACCTGGATAACACCCGACACCGGGTGATGCGCTTGTGTGAATGCTTTCCGGTTATCTGCTGAAGTAATGGCCGGATAGGGGCAGCACGCCTGACGCAAGGAATAAAGGCGAGCACAACTGTGGGAGCGAGCTTGCTCGCGATAGCGGTGTGACAGTCGATGAAGACGTTGAATGCACGGTCGCCATCGCGAGCAAGCTCGCTCCCACCATTGGATTTTCAGCGATACAGCAGGCGCTCCGCCAACTCATCAGCCACCCGGGCCGGTGAGCGCTTCTCCGCCTGGGCGTGGGCGAAGACTTCCGTGAGCCGGGCGCCGATCTTCGACAAATGTGCGGTGATCGTCGACAGTTCTTCGCCGCGATGCTTCAGCGCGACATAGATCAGCCCACCGGAGTTGATCACATAGTCCGGCGCATAAAGAATCCCGCGCCTCTCCAACTGGTCGGCCACCTGCAGGCTACTCAACTGATTGTGGGCCGAGCCGGCAACGGCCGAGCAGCGCAGTTGCGCCACGCTGTGGCTGTTGAGCACCCCGCCCAGGCCGCAGGGGGCGAGGATGTCGCAGGGGGTGCTGAGCAGGGCGTCATTGGCGATCGGATGGGCGCCCAGTTGCTCCATGGCCAGTTGCACCTTGCCAGGGTCAATGTCACTGACCAGCAGTTCGGCACCCGCCGCGTGCAGTTGTTCGGCCAGGGCATAACCGACATTGCCCAGGCCTTGGATCGCCACCCGCAGGCTTTCGAGGTTATCGCTGCCCAGGCGGGCCATGGCGGTGGCACGGATGCCGGCAAAAACGCCCATGGCCGCGTGGGGCGCGGGGTCTCCCGAGGCCGTGGTGCTGGTGACATGGCGGGTCTGCTGGGCGATGCAATCCATGTCGGCCACCGACGTGCCGCTGTCGATGGCCGTGATGTAGCGCCCGTCCAATTGCTCGATACAACGACCAAAGGCTTCGAACAGCGCCGCCCGACTCTCGACATGGGCCGGACGCATGATCACCGCGACCCCGCCGCCCACGGGCAAGCCAGCCAGCGCCGCCTTGTAGCTCATGCCTTGGGCCAGGCGCACGGCGTCTGCCACGGCACTTTCGTCGTCGGGGTAGGCAAGATAACGACAGCCCCCCAGGGCAGGCCCGGGACGGCTGCAATGAATAGCAATCACCGCCTTCAACCCGGTCGTCGGGTCTACGCTTAGGTGCAGCGATTCAAGGCGGGAGCTTTGCATGAGAGCAAACATCGTAAGGCTCCCGAATCACTTTTGTTTGTTTCGCCAGTATAGGCGTGCAGTCGAAAATTGCTGGAGCACGCCGGAATAAGTCGTCAGGGTGATCAGTCTTTTTCGGCATAACCTGTGACGGTGGCTGTTCGAGACTGGACGAAAATCCATGGCAGGGCTAAAACGGGAGCATAGCCCGGAGAGTTCGATGAAACCGCGCCAAGCCTTTTTTGACTGTCTGCACCGCTCACCACCGGCGCTGTTCGAAGCGGCGTTGTGGATCGCTGCCGAACATGATCGCGACGTCGACGTCCCGACCTTGCTGAAGGATTTCAAGGAGCTGCAACAGCGGGTCAGCCATGGCCTGCCGATGCTGCCTGTCAGCGAACTGGGCCAGCCCCTGTTGCGACGGCTCAATGACCTGGGTTTCGCCCAAGACGACTTCACCCCCCTGCGACCACATGCGGCGTTGCTGGACCAAGTCCTGGCCCGCAAGCGTGGGCAACCCCTGGCTCTCGGGCTGATTGCCCTGGAACTGGCCCGTGGCCTGGAAATTCCGATGGTCGGTGTCAATTTCCCCGGGCATTTCTTGTTGAAGGTGCCCGGTGCCGATCACCTGCTCGACCCGTGCGGTGGGCGCCGGTTGTACCCTAATGACTGCCGGGAACTGCTACAGCGCCAATACGGCGCGAACATGCTGCTCAAGGCGGAGCACCTGGTCAACGCCGAGCCGATGCAGATGCTCCAACGCCTGTCGCGCAACCTGCGCCAACTGCATCTGGCCAACGACGATTACATCGCGGCCCTGATCGACGCCGAACGAGTGCTGGAACTGGGCAATGCCAGCGCCGCCGATTACCTGGCCCGCGCCAGCCTGTATCAGCGCCTCGACTGCCCCAACGCCGAACGCTTCGACCTGGAGCATGCCCTGATGCTCAGCGACGATCCGATCCAGCGAATCCGGCTGACGGAGCGGCTGGGGCATTTGCCGCCGAATTCGGTGGTGCATTGAGCGGTGGCAGGCATGCAGATTCAGGTTACTTTTTGAATCGCTATCGCGAGCAAGCTCGCTCCCACATTTGATTCGGTCAACTGTGGGAGCGAGCTTGCTCGCGATAGCGATGAAACGGCCTACATCAATATCAAGCCGGAGTATCCGGCTGCTTCGCCGGATGCGCCTGCTGGAACGCCGGATGCCCAGCCGCCAATGCCGCGACCTGACGAATCCGTGGATACGCTTGCAAAGACACATTGAACCGCTCGGCGGCGTACAACTGCGGGATCAAGAACACATCCGCCAAACCCGGCTCGGTACCGAAGCAATAACCCTCATCGCCAATCAACTGCTCCACCGCCGCCAGGCCCTGGCTGATCCAATGCCCGATCCACTGCGTCACCTGCGCTTCATCGTGGCCCCACTGCCGCAGTTGGTTGAGCACGCTGACGTTGTGCAGGGGATGAATGTCGCAACCGATCAATGCGGCGACACCACGCTCGTGGGCGCGCACCGCCAGGTCGGCGCTGAGCAGCGGCACCTGGGGATAACGCTCCTCCAGGTATTCGATGATGGCCAACGATTGCACCAGCAACGCGCCCTCATCGGTACGCAACGCCGGCACCCGGCCCTGGGGGTTGATCGCCAGGTAGGCCGGCTGGCGATGCTCACCCCCGGGCGCGGCGATCAGGTTGACGGGCAAGGCCTGGTAATCCAGGCCCTTGAGCGCCAACGCAATGCGCACCCGATAGGACGAGGTGGAGCGGTAGTAGGTATAGAGTTCCATGCCTCCCCTCAACGCGCCGGCAGGATCTTGCCCTGGCACTCGCCAAAACCGATGGAGGCGAACCCCTCGCGGCGGCAACGGGCCCGCAAGATGATTTCGTCACCGTCCTCGAGGAATCGACGCACTTCGCCAGACGCCAGTTCGATCGGTTTCTTGCCGCCTTCGGTGATTTCCAGCAGGCTGCCGAATTGATGGTTTTCAGGCCCCGACAAGGTGCCCGAGCCAAACAGGTCGCCGGCCTGCAACTGGCAGCCGTTGACGCTGTGGTGCGCGACCATTTGCGCCACGGTCCAATACATGTAGCGGGTGTTGCTCAGCGCCAGGCGCTGGGCCGGCAGGTTCTGCTCGACCATGGCCTCGGTCAGCAACAGGACTTCCAGCTCGATGTCGAAAGCACCGTCGGCCTGGTCACGTGTGTCCAACAGGTACGGCAGCGGTTGCGGATCGCCTTGCGGACGCGCCGGTTGCGGGCCGCGGAACGGTTCCAGGGCCTCGGCCGTCACCACCCACGGTGAAATGCTGGTCAGGAAACTCTTCGACAGAAACGGCCCCAGGGGCTGGTATTCCCAGGCCTGGATATCCCGGGCCGACCAGTCGTTGAGCAGGCAGAACCCGCCGATGTGCTCGGCGGCATCGCCAATGGGGATCGGTTCGCCCAGCGCATTGCCCTTGCCGATCCAGATGCCCAGTTCCAGCTCATAATCCAGTCGCGCACACGGGCCGAAGGTCGGCTCGGTCTGGCCGGCCGGCAGGGTCTGGCCCTTGGGACGGCGCACGTCGGTGCCGGACGGGCGAATGGTCGAAGCGCGACCGTGGTAAGCGATGGGCACGTATTTGTAGTTGGGCAGCAATGGATTGTCGGGGCGAAACAGCTTGCCGATATTCTGCGCATGTTCGATACCCACGTAGAAATCGGTGTAGTCGTTGATCCTGGCCGGCAGGTGCATCTGGCAGTCGGCGGCGAGGAGCAGCAACTTCGCCTCCAGCGCTTCGACCTTGTCGCGCAACGGACTGTCTTCGCGCAACAGTTCCAGCAGTCGTTCACGCAGGGCAACCCGGGCGCTGCGGCCCAGGTCGAAAAACCCATTCAACTGGCCGCCGGCCATGGCTTCGACGGCTTGTTGCGCCGCGCCATCAAACAAGCCCGCTTGCAGCGCCACTTGCAGATCGAAAATCCGCTCGCCAATCGCCACGCCGCAGCGCAAGGCACCGCCATCGACGCTGAAGACACCCAATGGCAGGTTCTGCAACGGGAAGTCGGCGTGGCCGTTGGCACTGGCGACCCAGCTACGGGCAGGGGAACTTTGAGTCATGGTTATCTCCGGGTCGGGTCGAACGTGACAGGCAGCGAGGCCCAACAAGCATCGTAGTCGGTTTGCAGTTGCGGACAGTCCAGGGCGAAACGGCTTGGGCGCAAGACCTGGCTGGTCTCGAACATGAAGGCCATGGTGTTGTCGATTTTCGCCGGCTGAAGATCAGCGTTGATCGCCTTGGTACAGGTCTCGCCGTCCGGGCCGTGGGCGCTCATGCAACTGTGCAGGGACGTACCGCCTGGCAGGAAACCTTCGGCCTTGGCATCGTAGGCGCCCTGGATCAGGCCCATGAATTCGTTCATCAGGTTGCGGTGGAACCACGGCGGACGGAAGGTGTTTTCCGCCACCATCCAGCGGGGCGGGAAAATCACGAAGTCGAGATTGGCCAAGCCGTGGACGCTGGTGGGCGAGGTCAGCACGGTGAAAATCGACGGATCCGGGTGATCGAAGCTGACCGTGCCAATCGTGTTGAAGCGGCGCAGGTCATATTTGTACGGCACGTTGTTGCCGTGCCAGGCCACCACGTCAAGAGGCGAATGATCCAGCTCGCAGCCCCACAACTCACCGAGGAATTTCTGCACCAGGGTGATCGGTTGCGCGAGGTTCTCGTAATGAGCGACCGGCGTCAGGAAGTCCCGCGGGTTCGCCAGGCCGTTGCTGCCGATGGGCCCCAGGTCCGGCAGGCGCAGCGGCGCGCCATGGTTTTCGGCGAGGTAACCCCGGGCCTGCGGGTCGAGCAGTTCAACGCGAAATTTCAGGCCCCGGGGCAGCACGGCGATTTCCAGCGGCGCCAGTTCCAGTACGCCCAGTTCGGTGGCGATCCGCAGCCGGCCCAGTTGCGGCACGATCAACCACTCACCGTCGGCATTGAAAAACACCCGCTCCATGGAGCGGTTGGCCCGGTAGTGATAAAGGCTGACGCCGGCGGGCTTGTCCGCGCAGGCATTGGCCGCCATGCACACCAGCCCGTCGAGGAAATCGGTGGGCTCGGCGGGAATGTCCAGCGGGTTCCAGCGCAGGCGATTGGGCGTGACCTCACCCAGCGGGCCACCCGCCAATTGCCGTTCGAGCCTGGTGAAGGCCGGGTGATTGGCCGACGGCCGGATGCGATACATCCAGGTACGCCGCGCTTCGCTGCGGGCCATGGTGAACGCCGTGCCAGAGAACAACTCGGCGTAGAGACCGTACGGGGCTTTCTGCGGGGAGTTCTGGCCGATGGGCAAGGCGCCGGGCAAGGCCTCGCTGGCAAATTCGTTGCCAAGGCCTGACTGGTAAGCCAGGTCCGACGCTACGGAATCGAGGTTCATGGAGCCTCCTGGGACTGCGGCCTGTCACTCAACGGAGTGGCTGAGGCGCACCGGGTTATTTTTATCGTAACTCAATTACGCATAACGTAATTTGCTCGACGACGACCGTCAAGCTATAAAGACGCCCATTCGCCTCTGGACCCTGCGCCTCCATGGAAACCCCGCTCAGCAACGGTAAACAGAAAGTCCGCTCGGCCGAAGTCGGCACCGACATTCTCAAGGCCCTGGCCGAACTCTCCCCCTCCACGTCACTGTCGCGCCTGGCCGAGCACGTGCAGATGCCGGCGAGCAAGGTCCACCGCTACTTGCAGGCCTTGATCGCCAGCGGGTTCGCCGAGCAGAACGCCGCCACCAACCACTACGGCCTGGGCCGCGAAGCCCTGCGCGTGGGCCTGGCCGCGTTGAACGGCATGGATGTGCTGCAAGTGGCCGCCCTGCCCCTGGCCGAGTTGCGCGATGACTTGAACGAAACCTGCTTCCTGGCGGTGTGGGGCAACCATGGCGCGACCGTGGTGCGTATCGAACCCGCCGTGCGGGCCGTGACCGTGGTGACGCAACTGGGCTCGGTGTTGCCGCTGCTCAGTTCGTCCACGGGGCTGGTGTTCAGCGCTTATCTGCCAGCGCGCGAGACGATCGGCCTGCGCGAGCAGGAAGTGCAAGGCACCGAGCACCACGCCCTGGCCGATGATCGCGCCTATGCCAGCCTGTGCGAGCAGATTCGCAGCCGTGGCCTGCACCATGTGCATGGCTTGCTGATGCCGGGTGTGGACGCCTTGTCCGCCCCGGTCTTCAATGCGGTCGGCGAGGTCAAGGCCGTGATGACCATCGTCGGCCCGACCTCGCTGTTCCACGCCGACGAAAACGGCCCGGCGGCGCAACGACTGTTGGCGGCGACCCGGGCCGTGAGTTGGCGGATGGGGTATGAGGCCGGTCCAGGATCAGCCCAGGAAATCCGGGACAATCCTGATCACTAGATCATTGAGATGCGGGGTGATCAGTTGCGGATGGAGGTGGCGCTCTTCGCCGCTGAAGCCAACGGTATAAATGCCTTGCTGGCTGCCCTTCGAATGGAAGGGAATCACGTCGTTCTTGAAATGGCCCAGTAGATACTCAACCAGCCTCTCGGAAGACAACACCATGCGCCTGCCGGGGCCATGGTCAATAAAACTGGTCACGTACACACCCTCTGGATAGATGTTGGGCGCATGCACTTTCAAGGCTCCGTGCACATCCTCGGCGGCCAATGGCCTGAGGGAACGCGGGGATAAATCGATTGCAGGTTGCTCCATCAAACTTGCAACGACGTCTATGACGATTTTTTCAAATGCGATCAAGTCCAGCGTCTTTAGCCGATCTTCGGCAGCAAAGGAATAACGCCTGTTAAACACATTACTGATACCTTGCGTATAGGTGGGCAGGCTTTGCTTTTCAACCCAGGCCAGCGTTTCCTCGAACAACGTTCGAGAAGTTGCTGTTTCGAGCTTGGGGAAGTCCATCAACGTATTCACATAGGCGGTGAATGGGTTGACGTCCAATGGCTCCAGGTAATGATCCAATAGCACCTGCACGGCAAAATCCACGCGCGTGTTTTTCAGTGCTTGAAGTCTTTCGGAGTGAGAAGAAAACAACGGGGTATTCATAAAACATCCTTGTCATTTGATAAGCTCGAACTTCCTGTTCGAGCCGTTATGGGGGGTGCGCCTGATGCAGCAACATGGCATCCGGTCAACTGAAGCGGCAACTTGAGACTTGAACTTCAGCCAGGCCGTTATACACAGGCCAGCGCCCGACTGTAAAAAAGGCAAGTGTAAGCGTGCGTGAAGTTTCGAATCATTGCAGCTAACCCATCACCCCCATGCCCTTGGCTTTTGCCACCGCCTGGGTACGTCGCTGTACACCCAACTTGCTGTGGATGCGACGCGCATGGGTTTTCACCGTATGCAACGAGATGAACAACTGTTCGGCAATCTGTTGGTTTGAATGCCCTTGGGCAATCAGCTCCAGGACCTCCAGCTCGCGATGACTGAGCAACGTCTCCTCGGCGATGACGGGCGACTCGGCCTGTTCTGCCGATTGCCCCCAGCGCAACAACTCGGGCTGGCGCAAGCGCAGTTCGCACAACGCTTGCTGGGCCCGCCAGCACGCGACTCGCTTGAGCCCCTCTTGCAGCAGTGACCGGGCCTGGGCACGATCGCCGGACAACCAGACGACCTCGGTCAGCACCAGGTGCAGTTCGGTTTCCAAACTGTGCATTTCAGCGTGCTGCGCCTGGGCGATCATGGCCTGCAGGCGCGCCTGTGGCGCCTGTGCCCGCTGCAAGTAGACCTCGGCCAGCACCAGCAGGTATTCAAGTCGCGCAATCAGCTCCAGGGTCGCGGGAGGCGCGTGCTTGGCCTGGGGTCCGCGAAAATGCCGCAAGACGCGGGTCAAGGCTTCATGGGCCAGTTCCGCCCGCCCCTGTTGCAACCAGAACTGGCAGCTGGTTTGCAACAACACGCCACGATAAACGGTGTCGGGGATGTGCCGCTGCTGCATGATCCGCTCGGCATCGCGCAGGTGCATGAAGGCCTCGCCGTAGTCGCCCTGGTTGGCAGCCAGGCAGGCCTTGCCGAGAAAGCCATAGAGCACCTGTTTGTCCTGGCTGTGCAGGCCCGTTTCCAAGCCCGTTTGAAAGTGCTCGGCGGCCCGTTCCTCAAACCCCATGCGCAACGCCAGGCGCCCGCGCCGCAAGGCAATCCGTCCCAACAACGCTGAAAAGTCCTGACCTGGTTTATCCAGCAGTGCCTGGACGGCGGCCAGCAAATGATCGGCCCGATGCGGCGCGCCGCGTTGCTCCAGGACCTGGGCGTGGTCCAGTTCCAGCAATCCTTCAAAGACCAGCGAACCCTGCGCACGCGCCAGGCATAACGCCTGGCGGTTGATCCATTGCGCCGAGGCCAGTTCGCCAGCCAGCAGCGCCTGCTGCGTCAGCCCACCCAGGCACAGCACCCGTTGGGACCAGGCCTCGGGCTCCAGGCTGGCCTGGGCCTGGAGGAAATGTTCGCGCGCCGGTTCGCCATCGCCCGAGAGGTGCAGCAACCAGCCGCGCAAGACCAGCCACCTTGCCAGCACCTGTCGCTGCCGACAGGCCGAAGGTTGCGGCAGGAACCTGGCCAGTTGCTCGATGCACGTCGACGCCTCATCGAAGCGTCCGGCGAACAGCAGCGCAGCGGTGACCAGCCCCACCGACTGCGGCGTATCAAGGGTCAGCGCCTCGCCTTGTTGATCGTGCAAGCTCAGCAACAGCACCACGTTACGGCGCTGCAAGACGTGCTCGAAATTCAAATGCTGCAAGAAACTGACGGCGGTCTCGAACTCCTCGGCCAACATGGCTTGCTCGAACGCCATTTGCCAGTCCTGCTCGGCGGCAAACCACTGGCAGGCCCGGCGGTGCCAGGAGCGCCCCTGGGACCAGGGCTCTTCACGCACCAACCGGGCCAGGGCCGGGAAGATTTGCAACCAATCCGAGGTCTGCTCCCACGGCTCGATGAAGCACCCCAACTCCAGTAACAACGGCAGGCATTGGGCGCCCACCGTGTCGCCGAACAAATGCTCGCACAGCCGTGCATTGAACCGCGGCAGATGCGCCAGCACGCGCCAGGCCTGTGCCAGGTCCGGGGTCAGCGTGCTGAACAGTTCGTACTCCAGGTAGTCGAGCAAGGTCCCCGGCCGCCCCGGTGTCGCATGACTACGCGCCCATTCGCAACGCTCGAGCAGGGTGATGCGCACCCCGGCACACCAGCCACCATTGCGCTGAATCACCTCGCGAGCCGTGCGGGCAGCCTGGGGGCCGGGCAGATGGCGAAGCAGTGGCTGGATATCATCAGGGGTGAAGAACAACGCTTGCGGGTCAAACTCGTGCAGTTCGTCATCGAGCAACAGTCGCGGCCAGTTGCAGTGGGGGCGGCGGCGGCCATTCAACCACAGGTGCAATGCCGGGCTGCTGGTGTTCAACAAACGGTCGAGCAGTTGGTCCAGCTCGGGGTTCGGCACCCGGCAATAGTCGTCCAGGAATAACCAGGCGGGTGTTTGCAAACGCGCCAAGTGGGCCAACAAACCCGTTTCATCCAGCACCGGCAGCCCGAGGGTCTGCGCCAAGCGCTCGCACATTTGCACCGCGCTCAACGCCGCGCCCCCCAAGGGCAACCAATGCAGCCGACAGTCGCTGGGAGCCTGCAGGAAGCACTCGGCGAACAACGCACTCTTGCCGCTGCCCGCCGGTGCGCAGAGCAGTTTGACCCGCGCCTCCGAAGCCAGCAGCGGCTCGCTCAGGGACCGCCGCGGCAGATGTGTCGAGGACAGGCGAGGCAGCAATCCTGGACGGTCCGGACACGGGGTCATGGCGGTCATGTGGGTGATCCTGTTTATTGTTATCTCACCACCCTAGTCCTGTGTCGCCGACCTTTGGAGAAGTATTCAGCGCGCTGATTGGCGCCCATAAAAAAACGACCGGCAGGTTTGCTGCCGGTCGTCATGTCGGGTTCAAATCAGACTCGGTCCCGTGGCGAGGGAGCTTGCTCCCGCTGGGTTGCGCAGCAGCCCCAAAACGGTCCACTCAATGAACCTGATACATCGAGCCGTCTGGTTTCAGGGCCGCTGCGCGCCCCAGCGGGAGCAAGCTCCCTCGCCACAGATGCGGTGTCCGTCCGAAGGGTTATCGAACCCCGGTCGAACGCAACGCCGCGGGCGTGTAGTCGGCTGCCCGGGCTTCGAAGCCGTACTCGTAGCTGTGTTTCTCTTCGTTCTTCATCCCCAGCGCGATGTAGCGGCCGGCGATGATGTCGTAGAGCGCCTCCAGGGTGTAGCCCGGGTTCTGATGGTCGTAGTAGAACTGGGCATGACCTTCAGCCACCCGCCACAGTTGACCGCGACCGTCGTAGTGGTCCACCAGCGCGGCCTGCCAGCTGTCCTCGTCGAAGTACATGTGGCGTTTGGCGTAGATGTGCCGCTCGCTGGGCTTGACCGTCCCGACCACTTCCCAGACCCGGTGCAGTTCATAGCGGGTCAGGTCCTGGTTGATGTGGCCGGCCTTGATCACGTCGTCGTACTTGAGGCTGGGCGAGTCGAGCTTGTAGCTGTTGTACGGGATGTACATTTCCTTCTTGCCGATCAGTTTCCAGTCGTAGCGGTCCGGCGCGCCGGAAAACAGGTCGAAGTTGTCGGAGGTGCGCAACCCGTCGGCGGCGGTGCCCGGGCCATCGTAGGCCACTTGCGGGGCACGACGCACACGGCGCTGGCCGGCGTTGTAGATCCAGGCCAGGCGTGGCTCCTTCACTTGGTCCAGGGTTTCGTGCACCAACAGCACATTACCGGCCAGGCGTGCCGGGGCGGTGACCTCCTGCTTGAAATAGGTCAGCACGTTACTGGCCTTTTCCGGGTCGGCATCCTTGATCAGGAACGGCACGGCGATTTCTTCTTCGAAGCGGATCGGCGTGAAACTGCCATTGGTCTGTGGCGTGGCCTGAGTAATGATGCGTCGCAGGTTGCCACCGTGATAACGGGTGATGTGGTTCCATATGACTTCCACGCCGTTCTTGGGGATCGGGAAGGCGTAGTAGCGATTGCCGGTGAAGTTGGACAAGCCGTTACCGTCGTTGATGGACGTCACGTTGAGCGCACTGCGCTTGGCCGACTCGTAGATTTCCGGCGGCAACGCGACGCTGCGATGGGTCGGGTAGACCGGGATCTTGTAGGTCTCCGGGTAGCGCTTGAACATCGCCACCTGCCCTTCGGACAGCTTGTCCTTGTACTTGTCCACTGTCGCGGCGGTGATGGTGAACAACGGTTTTTCATTGGCGAACGGGTCGGCCAAAAAGCCCTTGCTGTCCACGGCCCCGGCGTTTTTCGCAATGCCGCCGGTCCAGGCCGGGATCGAGCCATCGGCGTTACCCGCCTTTTCCGCACCGATGGGGGTGAGACTGGTGCCCAGTTTGTTCGCTTCCTCCGGCGAAACCGCCGCCATCACGTTCGCCGCCAGCAGGCTCAAGGCCAGGGCACCGCATTGCAGGATCATCTTGCGCATTGGGTTTTCCTTGTCAGCCAGATCAGAAGTTCACGCCGAAGCTCAACGCGAGGAAATCGCGGTCTTCGAGAACGTTGTAATCGCCGCCAAAAAAGTCGGTGTAGCTCAAGCTGGCGGTGTAGGTGTTGCGGTAATCGGTATCAACACCAACGCTGATGGCCTTGGCGCCTTCGTTGAACAGACCGTTGGGGCCATAGCCGGCCACGTCGTGGGACCAGGACACGTTGGGCTTGAAGTTCACCCCGCCGATCACGTTGGAGTAATCGAGGATCGCCCGGGCGCGATAGCCCCAGGACGTCGAGGTGACGAAACCATCGGTGTCGCCCTGGAAGCCGTATTGGCCATAGACCGAGTCACGGCCATAACGCAGCTTGTCCTTGGACTCCAGGCCACCGACGTGCACCACCGCCGCTTCGCCAACCACGGTCAGGCGATCAGCCCCCAGCACCTGATCGAAGAAGTGCGTCAGGGTGCTCTGGACCTGGGTCACTTCCTTGCGCCGGTAACCGGTGTTGTCGGCACCCGGTGCGGTCGCGATAGGCGATGCCGCGCCACCGGCAATCGGGTTGACCAGGGCCAGGGTCAGGTCGTTGGTATTGACCTGCACCGGCGCGTTGGGACGGTAGCTGATTTCCCCGGTCCAGGCGGTGCCGGTGGGCAACGTCGTGGAGAAACTGGCGCCGTACAGGCGGATGTCTTCCGGGTATTCAAGGTAGTACCCACCACGGCCCAGCATCACGCTTTGCGCCAGACCCGCACCACTGCCAGGGGCCAGGCCGTTGGCGATCGCGACCATTCCCGGCAACGCCGCCAGCGTCGAAAGCCCCGCCGTGGTGGTTCCGACGGTAGGCGTACGGCTGTGGTAGTTCATGAAGTACAGGCCGTACTCGGTGTCATCGCCGAGCCAGCGCAACGCCGTGCCCCACTGGCCGGAGTCGCGGGCGTCGCGGTCGCCGCCACGGGGAATGATCACCCCTTCCCTGGACACCTGGATCTCCTGGCCGAATGCCCGGGTCAAGGGCACGAACGGCGCAATCGCCGGGCTGCCCACGGTGTAGCCACTGGTGCAACCATCGGCCACCACGTCGTTGCCGAAGAACGTGCCGCAGTTATCCACCACGGTCTGATCCCACTCCAACTGGTAGAAACCTTCGATGGTGAGCTTGTCGGTCAGGCCCTGGGAGGCGAACAGCATGTTCACCGGGATCAGGCCTTCCTTGATCTCCGCACCGGGGCGACGGAACGCGGACACGTCCACCGGGTTGATGCTGTTGATGGAGTTGCCGATGAAGGTGCTTTCCCCTCAACTGACCACCTGCTTGCCGGCGCGCACGGTGCCTGGCAAATCGGCGATGGAATAGTTGTGATAGACGAAGGCATCGAGAATCTGTGCCCCTGAGGACTTGGCGCCTTCCTTGCGATTGCTGTCGCTGATGTCCTTGAACTCGCGGCCCTCATCCTTGAGCTCGAAGTCGTACCAGTACTTGCCACGCACGAACACACCGGTATCGCCGTACTTGAGCTCAAGGTCGTGCAGTCCCTTGAAGATTTTGGAAAAGGTCTCGCCTTTCTTGAAATTCAGCCGTCCGTCATCACCGGTGGAGGATTGGCCCCGCCCGCCGTTGACCGTGCCGACCAGGTCTTTGTCCGCGTCGCGCATGCCCCAGCTCGCGCCCACGGACAGCGACGAATCGAACTGACCCTCGATCTCGCCAATGTTGAATGAAACGGCCTGCGCCTGGGCAGAGCAACCCAAGGCCACCGCGACGGCCAGCGCCTGCGGTTTGAAGATGGCGCGCATTGTTATTGTTGTCATGCGTCTTCCCCGGTGAGTGACAGAGGCTTCACCCTACTGCCGCACGCCATGGGCGATAAGCGCACCAAGGAGGTATTCGCGCTGTACCTCAAAAGGATTACAGCCCCTGCGGGACGGGCGTTTGCGCGCCCCATGAACGGACTGGATGATGGGCCATCAGCGCCACGCATATTCCTGCCCCATCTGCGACTGTTACGCGCCCTGCAACGGTGCATGTCCGGATCCGGGCTGTTTCCCGTCGGGCTCGATCTCTATGCTGGCCGGGCTTGCAGGGCAACGGGCCTGCAGGCGCAAGTCGCCACGGCATCCTTCCCGCCTGGCGCACCGTCATTCGGATGGATTGGCGCATCAGTCCATCATCCCGTGTTTATCGACGTTGGTTTGTAGCTCCTTTGCAACGTCACGCTTAGGCCGCTGCTTTTTGCAGCGGCCTTTTTTATGTGCGGTTATTTCCTAGTTAAAACGTCTTGTTCCTACGTTGCAGTAGGAAATCCCCGCCGCGCGCTTTGCCTGGATGCTGAGCCATGCGGGATAGCTCTGTGCCCTCGAGACCACCGCGAGCCTGGCGACCCGGGTGAACAATATTGTCCATGAGCACGCTTGCCGCGCCTGGCGGCAACCGGCCCGGGCGGTGGGATTTAGATAGCGTGGCGTTGCAGATTCGCCATCATTTCCTTCAACGCTTCAAGGTTGTCGTTCGGGTGCACCGCATCCTCGAAGTCGCAGATCTGCTGCCAATGGGCGGCGACGTCTTCCGGCGAAAACCCTTTGCGCGGGTCGAAGCCCGCACCCAGGCTGCGTTCCCAGCGCACCTTGCCCATCCAGCCGCCGCCCACTTCGAACAAGCCGGAGGTTTCCTGGCAGGCCTCACTGGCCAGGTACACCACCAGCGGGCTGACGAGTTCGGGCTTGAGTTGTTCGAACACCTGCGGCGGGATCAGGCCTTCGGTCATGCGGGTGCCGCCAGTGGGGGCGATGGCATTGACCAGGATGTTGTTCTTGCGGCCTTCGATGGCCAGGGTTCGCGTCAAGCCATAAAGGCCGAGCTTGGCCATGCCGTAGTTGGACTGGCCGAAGTTGCCGTAGATGCCCGAGGTGGACGCGGTGAAGATCACCCGCCCGTAGTTTTGCTCACGCAGGTGCGGCCATGCGGCCCGGGTCACCTTGTAGGCACCCTCGACGTGGACGCGGTAGACCAGGTCCCAATCGGCGTCGTCCATTTTGTGGAATGTCTTGTCCCGCAGGATCCCGGCATTGTTGACCACCACATCGACGCGACCAAACGCATCGAGCGCGTTTTGTACCAGCTTGTCGCCATCGGTGACCGAGTCGTGGTTGGCCTCGGCGATGCCGCCTGCCTCGCGGATTTCGGCGACCACCCGATCCGCTGCCGAGGCATTGGCCCCTTCCCCTTGCGCCGAGCCGCCAAGATCGTTGACCAGCACTTTCGCGCCTTGTCTGGCGAACAGCAACGCATGGGCGCGTCCCAGGCCACCGCCGGCTCCCGTGACGATCACGACTTTATCTTCGAAGCGCACAGACTCACTCATGGCAGAACTCCAGCAGGCGGATAGGACAATGACCACGAGTGTCCGGCACCCGTCGGCCGGTCACAATCAACACGATTGCCAGTGAATGGTGGCCGATAAGGCGGGGGGATGATGCAGGCCCAAGCCACGGCGGCGCATTCGACTTTCCGGCTGGCAGGAGGACCGCTATCGCGAGCAAGCTCGCTCCCACAAGGGATTTGCAGTGGAACGCAATCTTGTAAACGCCCGAAAGCTGTGGGAGCGGGCTTGCTCGCGAAAGCGGTCTTCCAGTCAGAATGGATGTTGGCTGTGCTGGCGCCTTCGCGAGCAAGCCCGCTCCCACACAGGTTCGCTTCTCAATGCCAAGTCGTCAGGTACAGGCCATTTGTCTGCGCGGCGCGGCGATGGCTTCGCGAAACGCCAGGTAATGCTTGAGCACCTGCACCGGTGCCTCGGTGTGCGGGTAATGACCGATGTCGGGCAACAACACCGTGTCCGGGTTCGGGATCAGGGCCTCGTAGCGCGCCACCATGTGTTCACCGGAAATCGGATCGACTGCGCCGTCGATCACCCGCAATGGCACTTCGCCGCGCTGCATCGCCAGTACCCAGCGATCACGCTGCACACGACGTTCGGGAATATAGCCGATGAGTTTGTGCATGATCCGCGGACCGTGATGAGCCGCCACCAGGCTCCAGAAGTCATCCAGTTCGCTTTCGGTAGGGCCGGTCCTGGGGCCGAAAATCTGCCGAAAGTTGCAGGCCAGGCTTTCCCGGGAGAACATCCGCCCCAGCAGCCAGCCCAGGGGGCTCAACAAGAGTTTCTGGGCCCATACCGGGCGGTGGGTTTCGGGGAACAGGCCGCCATTGAGAAAGACACAACTCTCAAGGTGGATGCGTGCTTCGTAATGCCGAGCGAGCAGTTCCTGGGCCACGCTGTCACCGTAATCGTGGGCCAGCACATGCACCGCCCCCTTCACATTCAGGTGCGCCAGCAAGGCCTGTTGCAGATCGGCTTGCTCCAGCAGGCTGTAGACGTGATCCATCGGTTTGGCGGAATCGCCGAAACCGAGCATGTCGCACGCGATCACCCGGTAGCGTTGCGCCAAGGGTTGCCACAGGTAATGCCAATCCCAACTGGCGGTGGGAAAACCATGGATCAACAGCAGCGGCTCGCCCTGGCCCGCCACCCAATAACGGATGGCGTGGCCACGGAACAGGAAAGTCTGGCTGCGCTGGCGCCAAATACGCAGGGGGATCTGGGCCAAGGCCATCAGCTTCTGTACCCGGTGTCTTGTTGATCGAGCTTACGCAGCAACGCCGGCCAGGCCAACGCGCCGCCCATGCCTTGGGCGCTTTTGGTCACTCCGGCGATCATGGCGCGGGCGCCGGCCAGAATCTGCGGCTCGATGGCAATCAATTCAGCCCCACCGTTCTGAGCCAGGACCTGGATGTCACAGGCTCGTTGAAAGGTGAACATCATCAGGAAGGTATCGGCGACGGTGCCGCCGCATGTCAGCAAGCCATGGTTGTGCAGCATCAGGAAATTGCTTTCGCCCAGGTCGGCCTGCAGGCGTGCCTTTTCTTCGTGGTTCAAAGCCACCCCCTCGTAAGCGTGATAGGCCAGGCTCGACAGCACGAACAGTGCTTGCTGGCTGATCGGCAACACGCCTTGCTTCTGCGCCGATACCGCGACACCGGCGGCGGTGTGAGTATGCAGCACACAAGCCACATCATGGCGCACCTCATGCACCGCGCTGTGGATGGTGTACCCGGCCGGATTGATCTCGTAGGGGCTGTCCATCAACTTGTTGCCGGCCTGGTCAACCTTGACCAGGCTCGAAGCGGTGACTTCATGGAACATCAACCCGAACGGGTTGATCAAAAAATCCTCGGTGCCAGGGACCTTCGCTGAAATATGGGTGAAGATCAGATCATCCCAGCCATGCAGCGCGACAAGCCGATAACAGGCGGCAAGGTCCACCCGGGTTTGCCATTCGGCCGCACTGACCTGTTCCTTGATACTGAGTGTCGTTTGGACGGGCGCTACGCTCACGGTTCTTACCTCTGGTTTCTTGTTATAGGAGTCTTGTCATCAAAACGTCGAACACAAGAAAATTCAGTCTAGTCAGGTCTTCCAGAGGCGGTAGTTGCATTGGCAGCCAGCTTACTGGCCAAACGAGTCAGCGCATCCGCTTCAAAGCCGCAACGTCTCGATCAACTCAGCCAGCCATGGCTCGGCGTCAGTTTCCGGCGTGACGCTTTCGCTGGCATCCAGACGCAGCATCGGCAGCAGCTCGCGAACGCCCAGTTCGGCGAACAGTTCGCGCATCTGCTCGCCACCGGCGCAGAAGGTATCCCCGTAGCTGGCGTCGCCCAGGCCAATCACCGCGCCAGGCAAGCCGCGAAAGAACCCTGGCAATTGATTGCGGATGGTCGAATACAACGGCATCAGACTGTCTGGCAGCTCGCCCATGCCGGTCGTAGAGGTCACCGCCAGCAAGGCTTCTGGCGCGAATGCCTGGACATCCGCCAGGGTCGCACGAGGGTCGTGCCAGGCGTCGAAGCCCGCGTCGCGAAGCAGTTTGGCGGCGTGCCGGGCGACTTCTTCGGCGGTGCCATACACTGAGCCGGAAAGAATGGCGACTTTCATCAATCTGATCCTGATCCTGAAAAAAGAGCCGGGATAGTAACAGTTGCACCCACAAGGCTGCGAATGGCTCTCAACGGCAGTAATGGCCAGTAGACAGCCTTGCGATTTCTTCTAAAATGCCGATTCAACACGGATGTTCAAAAGGGCTCCTCCAATGATCAACGCTCAATTGATGCAATTGGTCATCAATGCTTCCAACGACGGGATTGTCATCGCCGAAAAAGAAGGCGAAGACAATATCCTGATCTACGTAAACCCGGCTTTCGAACGCTTGACCGGCTATGACCGCGACGAAATCCTTTACCAGGATTGCCGGTTCCTGCAGTCGGGTGATCGCGACCAACCGTCCCTGGAGACGATTCGCCAAGCCTTGCGGGAGGGCGGCGCCTGTCGAGAGGTGCTGCGCAACTACCGCAAGGACGGCACACCGTTCTGGAATGAGCTGTCATTGTCCACGGTAAAAAACCAGGCTGACGGGTATACCTATTTCGTCGGTGTGCAAAAAGACGTCACGACCCAGGTCAAGGCTCAACAACGCGTCGCCCAGCTGGAAAAGGAGCTGGCCGAAGCCCGGGAAACGATTGCCCGGCTTGAAGCGACGAATGGTGCAAACAAAACCACGAATTAATGGTCAGTCACTACAATCACCAGTGAAAATGTAAATTCTCATTTAGAGTCGACCATGCAGCGCGATGCCCTCCTGACGCAGGATGAACTGGATTTCATCCGGACCATGCAACACAACCCGCAGTTGAACGAGCGGGACGTCACGTCGAGCTTGCTGGTCAACGGTGGGTCGCAGATCCGTGACTTGTTGACGCGCCTGGCGGCGAATGAGCAGGTCACCCTGCAAGCCAATTTCGAAAACCAGCAAATGACGTTTCCATTGCACCTGGTGGAAGACGAATTCCATGCGATGCACCTGCGCCTGGGTGTGCCGAGCATCTACGAAGACGGACCGAAGATACGCCCGTGGCGCCTGACGCTCGACGAGCCGGTGGCGCTGGAAAATATCAAGGGCCAGCCGGGACCACTCTGGGTCCACGAAGTGTCCTGCAAGGGCGTATTGCTGGAAAACCGCGGCCGGACCAAGCCACCGAAGCAGTTTGCCTTGTGGTTCAGCCCCTCAGGCTACGAAAGAATTTCGTTGCGTGGTGGCTTTGAACGGGAAACCGATCGAGGTTTGCTGGCCTATCACCTGAACCAGAATGACCAGGACGAGACCGAGCGCCTGCGCCAGTACATCCTGCAACAGCATCGCCTGACCCATCCCTCCATGCACCTCTAGGTGTCGAGGTTGCCTGCCAGAAATTGACGCAGGCGCTGACGCATCACTACACCTTCGTTACCCAGGCAACCGATCGACGAGCCCGCCAGGCTTTCCTGCCCCAGATCGGATGCCTCACCGGCCAGCATCAACGGACAATCCAGGCTCATCGCCAATTTGCCCAGGCGCTTGGGCAAGTCCGGGACCGGCGCATGATTGGAAACCAGCACCAAGGCCAGCGGCTGGATCTTCTGGCACACCAAGACCAGTTCGTTGAAGGGCACGCCGATCGACAGCGCCCTGACGCCCACGTCCGCGCTGGACAGGAACAGCGCCGTGACCAGCAATTCCAGCTCACGGCACTGGCCGGCCAGGGCGCAGACCAGGACCCGCGGCGACCGGCCTTCGCGCTTGAACAAAAGCCGCTGGATGATGCGCGAACGCAGGAACCCGTCGAAAAACACCCATTCACTGATTTGCCCGAATTCTGGCTGGCGATACAGCATTTGTCGCCAAAGCGGCATCAGGATGTCCTGGAAGACGACCGGCACGGTGTAGGTGGAAAAGACCTGCCCGTAGACGCGATCCAATTCCACATCGTCAAAGTTGCCAACCGCGTTCGCCACCTGTTGCTGCCACCGGGCGTGATCAGCCTTGACCAGGTCGGATGAAAGCAGCGTGGAGACCGGTTGCACCGCCTCGGTCTTGGCCAGGATCTTGCCCACTTTGCTGACGGCCACGCCGCGCTCGATCCACGCCAGGATGCTGCGAACCTTCTCGACATCGCTCAACGAGTACAGGCGATGCCCGCTTTCGGTGCGGGTGGGCTGGATCAAACCGTAGCGCCGCTCCCATGCGCGCAGGGTCACAGGATTCACGCCGGTCATGCGCGCGACTTCGCGAATGGGGAACAGGTCTTCCCTTTTCAAGGCTGATGCCTGGAAAATAAAGCTATCCTCTGTGATTACGCTCATTTTGGCGGACAATTCCGGCTGGAAAATTGGATCCTATCTTCTCCTTCAAGTCACGTCATGACAAGGACAACGTATTCAGGAGTGCGGTTTTGTTGTTTTACCCGCCATCAGGAATAATCCTTGCCTGTTTTTTGGCGACCAGACGCAACCCACCACCCCGGGGGCGTCCCCCGCAAACCTCCTATCCGGAGCGTTGCGCCTGTCTTAAGGAGATACATAATGTCGACCTCCCCCGTCACGTTGATGGTGGCCCGCCGCGTCGCCAATGGACGCTATCAGGATCTGATCGCCTGGTTGCGCGAAGGCGAACAATTGGCCACCGATTTCCCTGGTTACCTGGGGTCCGGCGTGCTCGCGCCACCGCCCCAGGACGATGAATTCCAGATCATTTTCCGTTTTGCCGACGAGCAGACGCTGCATGCCTGGGAACACTCCGCCTCGCGCACGGCCTGGCTGGGACGCGGCAGCGATCTGTTTGCCCATCCCTCCGAACATCGGGTGCGTGGCATCGATGGCTGGTTCGGCTCGGTCGGCCAGCGTCCCCCACGCTGGAAACAGGCCGTGGCCATCTGGCTTGCGTTCTTTCCCGTGTCGCTGTTGTTCAATTTCCTGCTGGGACCGCTGCTGGGCGAACTGGGCCTGTTGAGCCGCGTGCTCATCAGCACCGTCATCCTGACACCGCTGATGGTCTACCTGTTTATCCCGATGTCGACCCATCTGCTGGCGAACTGGCTCAACGGCGCGCCGCAGCGGGCGGTGCCGGCTACACGCAATCATTGATGCCACCTGCCTCGACAGTCACCCTGTGGGAGCGAGCTTGCTCGCGATGACGGCCTGACCTTCAATATCCTCATTGACTGTCGCACCGCTATCGCGAGCAAGCTCGCTCCCACAGTGGGCAACTGGTCGCGACCGGATTGACCTTTGTACATAGGACGCGCCCCGCGTCGCTGTTATAGTTTTGCTCTTGCCGTGAACCGAGCCGCCCCATGTCCAGCCCCCCCGCTCCGATCCTGATCACTGGTGCAGCCCAGCGCGTCGGCCTGCATTGCGCCCGGCGCTTGCTGGAGGAGGGGCAACCGGTGATCGCGACCTATCGCACCGAGCGCCCCGGCGTGCAAACGTTACGGGACCTGGGGGCGGTGGTACTGTTCGCCGACTTCTCCAGCGAAACGGGGATCCAGGCCTTTATCGAACAACTCAAGCAGCACACCGACCGGCTGCGGGCCATCGTGCACAACGCCTCGGCCTGGATGACCGAGGCGCCCGGCAGCGAAGCAGCGGCCTTCAGCGCCATGTTCGGCGTGCACATGCTCGCGCCTTACCTGATCAACCTGCATTGCGCCGAGTTGCTGCGGCGTTCAACGCCAGCGGATATCGTGCATATCAGCGATGACGTGACCCGCAAGGGCAGCGCCCGACATATCGCCTATTGCGCCACCAAGGCCGGCCTGGAAAGCCTGACCCTGTCGTTCGCGGCCAAGTTCGCCCCGGCGATCAAGGTCAACGGCATCGCCCCGGCCCTGCTACTGTTCAACCCCGAAGACGACGCGGCTTACCGCGCCAAGGCCCTGGCCAAGTCCGCACTGGGTATCGAACCTGGCAGCGAAGTGATCTACCAGAGCCTGCGTTATCTGCTGGACAACCCTTATGTCACCGGCACGACCCTGACCGTTAACGGCGGGCGACACGTCAAATAGCCTTGTTTCGAGGATGCACCATGACGCTATCCCTGCCCCAGAACTACCGCGAGATCCTCATCGGCCTGGGGGAAAACCCCGAGCGCGAGGGTTTGCTCGATACCCCGATGCGTGCCGCCAAGGCCATGCAGTACCTTTGCCATGGCTATGAACAAAGCGTCGAGCAGATCGTCAACGGCGCGCTGTTCGCCTCTGACAGCGATGAAATGGTGATCGTCGCCGACATCGAACTCTATTCCCTGTGCGAACATCACCTGTTGCCCTTCATCGGCAAGGCCCATGTGGCTTATATTCCTACCGGCAAGGTCCTGGGGCTGTCGAAGATCGCCCGGTTGGTGGACATGTTCGCCCGCCGCCTGCAGATCCAGGAGAACCTGACCCGGCAAATCGCTGACGCGGTGCAGCAGGTCACCCAGGCCGCTGGCGTGGCGGTGGTGATCGAGGCCCAGCACATGTGCATGATGATGCGCGGTGTCGAAAAACAGAACTCGACCATGAACACCTCGGTGATGCTCGGCGCCTTTCGCGACTCCAGCACCACGCGCCAGGAGTTCCTGCAATTGATTCGACGGAGCAAGTAAATGCCACAACTTCAGCCAGCCATGGCACGCATCAAGGTCAAGGACCTGCGCCTGCGCACCTTCATCGGCATCAACGAGGATGAAATCCTCAACAAGCAGGATGTGTTGATCAACCTGACCATCCTCTATGCCGCCCAGGAGGCAGTGCGCGACAACGACATCGACCACGCGCTGAACTACCGCACCATCACCAAGGCAATCATCGCCCACGTGGAAGGCAACCGCTTCGCCCTGCTCGAACGCCTGACCCAGGAATTGCTCGATCTGGTCATGGCCAACGAGTCGGTGCTGTACGCCGAAGTCGAAGTCGACAAGCCCCACGCCTTGCGATTCGCCGAATCAGTGTCGATTACGCTCGCAGCAAGTCGGGCCACTTCGTAGCAGCTGCAAGCCTCAAGCTGTAAACTTCAAGCCTGACCACCGCAAATCCACTCTTGCAGCTTGAAGCTTGCCCCTTGAAGCTGCCTCGCAGAGACCTCCATGAACGACCAACAACGCCTCGAACTCGAAGCAGCCGCTTTCCGTCGGCTGGTTGCCCACCTGGACAGCCGCAAGGATGTGCAGAACATCGACCTGATGAACCTCGCCGGTTTCTGCCGCAACTGCCTGTCCAAGTGGTACAAGGCCGCCGCCGACGAGCGCCAGGTCGAGGTCAGCCTCGACGACGCCCGCGAAGTGGTCTACGGCATGCCGTACGCCGAATGGAAAGCCCAATACCAGAAAGAAGCCAGCGCCGAACAACAGACGGCGTTCGCCAAAGGAAAACCCGATGCCTGATCTCAATACCCTGCGTAGCTGCCTCAAGAGCGGCGAACATGCCTTCGCCGACACCCTGGCCTTTATCGCCGCCGGCTACGATTACCAGCCCCGGGCCTTCAATAACGGCGGCGTGCAAAACGCCGCCGGGCAGAACGAAGGCTCGTGCAAGACTTTGGGCTTGGCACTGCTCGAAGGCTTGAGCGATGAAGAAACGCTGCTGGCGTTCGGCGAACATTACCGTTCGGTACTGGCCACGCCCGAAGGCAGTGATCATGGCAATATCCGCGCGCTGATGGTGCATGGCCTGGCAGGTGTGACGTTCGAGGCACCGCCGCTGCAACGGCGCTGATCGATCCTGCCTTTACGGTGAGATCCGCTTTCACAAGGGCTCCATTCATCCTTTATGAAGAGCGCCTCACCACATCCCGACTTTTAAGATTGACCCGGCAACTTTATTTCGTTTGCCGGGCCCCTCTGCTCGCGGCTTAGATAACGGAAATTTCTCCTTCGTCCGGGCCGCCATCCATGAGCAACGAAACCATCAGCCAATCGATCTCCATCGTGCATCCCGTCAGCCTCAGCCACGGCAGGAACGCCGAGGTCTGGGACACCGACGGCAAACGCTACATCGACTTTGTCGGGGGCATTGGTGTGTTGAATCTCGGCCATTGTCATCCGCGCATTGTCGAGGCGATCCGCGAACAGGCGACGCGGCTGACTCACTACGCATTCAACGCCGCCCCTCACGCTCCCTACATTGAATTGATGGAACGCCTGGCGGCGTTTGTCCCGGTGGATTACCCGGTCAGCGGCATGCTCACCAACAGCGGCGCCGAGGCGGCGGAGAACGCCTTGAAAATCGTGCGGGGCGCCACGGGCCGTACCGCCGTGATCGCGTTTGACGGTGCCTTTCATGGCCGCACCCTGGCGACCCTCAACCTCAACGGCAAGGTCGCGCCTTACAAACAGAAAGTCGGTGTCCTGCCCGGGCCGGTGTATCACCTGCCGTACCCCAGCCAGGACAACGGCGTCACCTGCGCAGAGGCCTTGAAGGCCATGGAGCGGCTGTTCAGCGTCGAGATCGATGTGAATGACGTGGCCTGTTTCATTGTCGAACCGGTGCAGGGCGAAGCCGGCTTCCTGGCGATGGACGTGCCCTTCGCCCAGGTCCTGCGGCAGTTCTGTGATGACAAGGGCATTGTGCTGATCATCGATGAGATCCAGTCCGGCTTCGGCCGCACCGGCCAGCGCTTTGCCTTTTCCCGATTGGGCATCGAACCTGACCTGATCCTGCTGGGCAAAAGCATTGCCGGCGGCGTGCCCCTCGGTGCGGTGGTGGGACGCAAGGCGCTGCTGGACAACCTGCCCAAGGGTGGCCTGGGCGGCACCTACTCGGGTAACCCCATCGCCTGCGCCGCCGCACTGGCGACTCTGGACGAAATGACCGACGCCAACCTGCACGCCTGGGGCATGCAACAGGAAGAGGCGATCGTCAGCCGCTACGAATCCTGGCGCAGCCGCGGGCTAAGCCCTTACCTGGGCCGCCTGACCGGCATCGGCGCCATGCGCGGCATCGAGCTGAGCCACGCCGACGGCACCCCGGCTTCGGCACAATTGACGCAACTGCTGGCCCTGGCACGGGAATCGGGCCTGCTGCTGATGCCCAGTGGCAAATCGCGACACATCGTGCGGCTGCTGGCGCCATTGACGACCGAACCGGCAGTGCTGGAAGAAGGGCTGGATATTCTGGAGGCGTGCCTGGCGAAGCTGGCCTAAACATCCCTACTCATCCTGTGGGAGCCGAGCTTGCTCGCGATGACGGCGGCACATTCAAAATGACTGCACATGACCCACCGCCATCGCGAGCAAGCTCAGCTCCCACAGGAGAGCACTGATAAATACCCACCCATTAAAAAACCGGCCGAAGCCGGTTTTTTAATGCCCGATGAATTAGAACGAAGCGTTCTGCAGGCCATCCAGGTAACGCTCGGTATCCAGGGCTGCCATGCAACCGGCACCGGCCGAGGTGATCGCCTGGCGGTAGACGTGGTCGGCCACGTCGCCGGCCGCGAAGATCCCTTCGACACTGGTGGCGGTAGCGTTGCCGTCGCGGCCGCCCTTGACCACCAGGTAGCCGTCCTTGAGCTCCAGCTGGCCTTCGAACAGCGAGGTGTTCGGCGTGTGGCCGATGGCGATGAAGACGCCGTCGACCTTGATCTCGTCAAAGCTGCCGTCGTTGTTCTTCAGGCGGGCACCGGTCACGCCCATGTTGTCGCCCAGCACTTCGTCCAGGGTCGCGTTGAGCTTGAGGATGATCTTGCCTTCGGCGACGCGGGCGTTGAGCTTGTCGATCAGGATCTTCTCGGCGCGGAAGGTTTCGCGACGGTGGATCAGGGTGACCGTGCTGGCGATGTTGGCCAGGTACAGCGCTTCCTCGACCGCGGTGTTGCCGCCGCCGACCACCGCCACTGGCTTGTTGCGGTAGAAGAAACCGTCGCAGGTGGCGCAAGCCGACACACCTTTGCCCATGAAGGCTTCTTCCGACGGCAGGCCCAGGTAACGGGCGCTGGCACCGGTGGCGATGATCAGGGCATCGCAGGTGTAGGTCGCGCTGTCGCCGGTCAGGGTGTACGGCTTGGCGGCGAAGTCCACGGCATTGATGTGGTCGAAAACGATCTCGGTCTCGAAGCGCTCGGCATGTTCCTTCATGCGCTCCATCAAGGCCGGGCCGGTCAGGCCATGGACATCGCCCGGCCAGTTGTCGACTTCGGTGGTGGTGGTCAATTGACCGCCGGCCTGCATGCCGGTGATCAGCAGCGGCTTGAGGTTGGCACGGGCCGCATAAACCGCAGCGCTGTAACCGGCAGGGCCGGAACCAAGGATAATCACTCGCGAATGACGCACTTCAGACATGACCTGCTCCTGTTGACCGGACCTTGCGGGCCGGAACGCCGGGTGAGCGGCGTGAATAAAAAAGGACCGTTGACGCACTTGGGGAAGGCTGGGTTCGACAGTCCTGGAAAAGAATGGGTGCAGCGTATCGAGGGAGCGAAGATTAAGGAAATACGGTTTAACAATCCAGCTTATAGGTGAGCTCTATCCCCAGCGCCCCTTTTAATAGGCGCATTCGCTGCAATAAAGGTTGTTACGCGCCATGTCGCCGCTTTCCCGCGCTGGGTAAAGCCGGTAAGGTCGGCGCGTTCACCTTCGCTCGGAGTCACTTATGCCCGCCCCCGTCCTGTCCGGCCCGCAATATTTGCGAGAAGGCCTCACGCTGGTCCTGAGCCCGGGCCTGCGTCTGTTCGTACTCTTGCCCCTGGCGATCAACCTGGTGCTGTTCGTCGGATTGATTTACCTGGCCGGCCATCAATTCAGCCTGTGGGTCGATACGCTGATGCCGTCGCTGCCAGAGTGGCTGAGTTTCCTCAGCTATGTGCTCTGGCCACTGTTCGTGGTGCTCGTCGTGCTGATGGTGTTCTTTACCTTCACCATGCTCGCCAACATCATCGCCGCGCCGTTCAACGGTTTTCTCGCGGAAAAAGTCGAAGTGGTCATCCGTGGCACCGACGACTTCCCGGCCTTCAGCTGGGCCGAATTGATTGCCATGATCCCCCGGACCCTAGGTCGGGAAGCGCGCAAGCTCGGCTATTTCCTGCCCCGTGCCCTGGGGTTGTTCGTGCTGTCGTTCATCCCCGTGGTCAATCTGGTGGCGGCACCGCTGTGGCTGCTGTTCGGCGTGTGGATGATGGCGATCCAGTACATCGACTACCCGGCGGACAACCACAAGCTGGGCTGGAACGAAATGCTCGCCTGGCTGCGGGAAAAACGCTGGCAGAGCCTGGGTTTTGGCGGCAGCGTGTACCTGGTGCTGCTGATCCCGGTGGTGAATATCCTGATGATGCCAGCGGCGGTGGCCGGGGCGACCTTGTTCTGGGTGCGCGAGCAAGGCGCCGAGACCGCTTTGGCCCGTCAGGGCTGAGCCGTCACAAATCCATCATCCTGGCGTCACAATGACGAAATGGCCCCGGTCGACACTGGGGTCATGACCACACCCCTGCACATTACCCTGATCACCGAAACCTTCCCGCCGGAAATCAATGGCGTGGCCAATACCTTGGGCCGCCTGTACGACGGCTTGCGCGCCCGCGGGCATCAGGTCGAGTTGATACGGCCTCGCCAGGCCGGCGACTTACGCCAAGCCAGTGACGAGCAGTTGCTGCTGTGCCGGGGCTGGCCGCTGCCGGGTTATCCGGGTTTGCAGTGGGGCCAGGCGTCGATGCACAAGCTGCTCAGGCGCTGGAAACGTCATCGTCCGGACGTGCTCTACATCGCCACGGAAGGGCCGCTGGGTTTGTCGGCGCTGCGGGCGGCACGGCGCCTGGGCATCTCGGTGGTCAGTGGTTTCCACACCAATTTCCAGCAATACACCCAACAGTACGGCCTCGGACTGTTGAGTCGCGTGCTCACCCATTACCTGCGCTGGTTTCACAACCGCTCCAGCCTGACCCTGGTGCCCAGTCTCAGCCAGCGCCTGGAACTGGAACGACGGCATTTCGAGCGCGTGGCGTTGTTGTCCCGTGGCGTGGACAGCCAACTGTTCCATCCGGTCAAGCGCTCGCCGAGCCTGCGCGAAGCGTGGGGCCTGGGCGACGACGACATTGCCGTGCTCCATGTCGGACGCCTGGCACCGGAAAAAAACCTGGGGCTGCTCAAGCGCAGTTTCGAGACGCTGTGCAGCGCTTTTGCGGGGCGACGGATGAAGCTGGTGGTGGTCGGTGACGGCCCGCAGCGGTCCGAGCTGGAACAGGCATTGCCCGAGGCGATCTTTTGCGGCTCGCAACGCGGTGAGGCGCTGGCCAGCCACTATGCGTCCGGGGATGTGTTTGTCTTTCCGAGCCTGACCGAAACCTTCGGCAACGTGGTGTTGGAGGCGCTGGCGTCCGGGCTGGGTGTGGTGGCCTACGATCAGGCGGCGGCTGCGCAACACATTCGCCACGGCTATAACGGCGTGCTGGCGATGCCGGGGGATGAAGAGGCATTCTGCGATGCCGCCCGTTGGCTGCTGGAGGAGCGCGAGACCTTGCGTTGCGTGCGGCTCAATGCTCGCCAGCATGCCAGTCGCCAGGGTTGGGCGGCGGTGATCGAGCAATTTGAAGCGCAGCTGCGAGGGGTTTGCGTGGGTGAGCAGGTGATGCCTGTTGCGCCGACTGTGCGCTGATTGTTCGGTGATGTTCAGGCCGCCATCGCGAGCAAGCTCGCTCCCACAAGGGATCTCGGTCTCACACAAGTAATGTGTCCACTGAAGATCCAATGTGGGAGCGAGCTTGCTCGCGATAGCGTCAGATCGGGCGCCGCTTAAACCAGCGTCATCAAGGCTTCGCGACTGAACGGCAAGATCTCCTGCTCCCGCCCTTCACGGACTTTTTGCGCCCAGTCCGGATCCACCAACAGCGCACGCCCCACCGCCACCAGGTCGAACTCATCGTTGTTCAAGCGCTCCAGCAGCTTTTCCAGGCTGGCCGGTTGCGCGACTTTGTCGGTGTTGACCATGAACTGCAGGAACTCGCCATCCAGGCCGACGCTGCCGACGGTGATGGTGGGCTTGCCGGTGAGCTTGCGGGTCCAGCCGGCCAGGTTCAGCTCGGAGCCTTCGAACTCCGGCTCCCAGAAGCGCCGTGTCGAGCAGTGGAAAATGTCGACGCCCGCCTCGGACAACGGCTTGAGGAATTCGCCCAAGGCTTCGGGGCTCTGCACCAGGCGCGCGGCGTAATCCTGCTGCTTCCATTGGGAAAAGCGCAAAATGATCGGGAAACCCTCGCCCACCGCCGCCCGCACGGCACGGATCAATTCGATCGCGAAGCGCGAGCGGTTGGCCAGGCTGCCGCCATAACCATCAGTGCGCTGGTTGCTGCCTTCCCAGAAGAACTGGTCCACCAGGTAGCCGTGGGCGCCGTGGATTTCCACCCCGTCCATGCCGATGCTCTGGGCGTCTTTCGCCGCCTGGGCAAACGCAGCGATAACCTCGTCGATATCGGCCTGGGTCATGCCGTGGACCACCACCTGGCCGTCCTTGAGTTTTTCGCTCGGACCATAGCCGGGCACGCTGGCGTCCGGCTCGGTGCCGATGCGTCGCACACTGCCCACGTGCCACAACTGTGGAACGATCTTGCCACCTTCGGCATGCACCGCATCGACCACCTGCTTCCAACCGACCAGCGCGGCGTCGCCGTAGAAATGCGGCACATTCGGATAACCGTTGGACGCCTTGTGCCCGACCGTCGTGCCCTCGGTGATGATCAGGCCGACCCCGGCCGCCGCGCGGCGGCGGTAGTACTCGACCACCTTGGCGTTCGGCACGCCGCCCGGAGAAAAGGAACGGGTCATCGGCGCCATCACCACCCGGGTTGGCAACTCGAACGCGCCGAGGCGGAAGGGTTTGAACAAGGCTTTTGCAGGCATGGGGCACTCCACGAGACGAAGTCACAGGTCGGATATGACGACGATAATATGGAGCATGGAAGGCGCTGGATAGCACTATTGATTTGAATGATTAAGAATCAGAAGGCGCAGACGGATCACGATTGGGTGGACTGAACCGAATGCACAGTCGGGTGCAGAACTTGTGGCGAGGGGATTTATCCCCTCGCCACAGGGGGTCAGTGCCGGGCTTTCAACCCAGCGCTTTTTCGATCGCCTGGATCACCGTGGGATCATCCGGTGCCGTACGCGGCGAGAAGCGCGCCAGCACCCGGCCGTCCTTGCCGAGCAGGAATTTTTCGAAGTTCCAGGTAATGTCCCCGGGAAACTCGGCCCCCTCGCCCGCCAGCAGGCGGTACAACTGATGACGGTCAGGGCCGTTCACGTCCAGCTTGCCGGACAGCGGGAACGTCACGCCGTAGTTGAGGCTGCAGAATTCCTGGATCTCCTGCTCGGTCCCCGGCTCTTGCCCGGCGAACTGATTGCAGGGCAGGCCCAGCACGCTGAACCCCTTGTCCTTGTATTGCTGATAAAGATTTTCCAGCGCCGCGTACTGAGGCGTCAGGCCACATTTGGAGGCGACGTTGACCACCAGCACGACTTGCCCCTTGAACGGCGCCAGAGCAAGCTCCTGACCATCCAGGGCTTTGAGTTTAAGGTCGTGGAAAGCACTCATACGAACTCCAGGTTTGCGGATCTTTTCGAAACAGCCATGGGTGATGCTAACAGCAAGCGACTAAAAAGGCGCCATAGGGCGCCTCTCCAGTCAACTTGAGCGTAGCGCACAAATCAATGGTGATGGCCACCTTCGCCATGGACGTGACCATGGGCGATCTCTTCCTGGCTGGCATCACGGATGTCGACGATCTTGACCTTGAAGTTCAAGCGCTGGCCGGCCAACGGGTGGTTGCCGTCAACGGTGACGTCATCGCCTTCCAAGTCGCGGATGGTGACGATCTGCATCTGGCCATCGGGCGCCGAGGCGTGGAACTGCATGCCCACTTCCAGTTCATCCACGCCTTCGAACATGCTGCGGCTCAGGGTGCTGACCAGCTCGGCGGAGTATTCACCGTAAGCGTCTTCCGGCTCGACGGCAACGTTCAGGTCGTCACCGACCGCTTTACCTTCCAGGGCTTTTTCCAGGCCCGGGATGATGTTGCCTGCGCCATGCAGGTAGACCAGCGGAGCGCCGCCGGCAGAGCTGTCGATGACCTCACCAGCGTCGTTGGTCAGGGTATAGTCAATGGAGACAGCCTTATTGGCGGCGATCAGCATGGGGCGAGACCTTTTGCATAAGAATGAAGAACGGACAAGTCTAAACAAGGATTTGCCCGAAAGCGAACGGAACCCGGACAAACGGGCCTGCTCGAACAGACCGACGGTCACCGGTTTCCATCAGGATGAGGATGGGCACTGGGTGGCCGAGCTGTCCTGCGGCCATACCCAGCACTTGCGCCACCAGCCCCCCTGGCAGTCCCGCGCCTGGGTGCTGGACCCTGTGCAACGTATTGAAAAAATAGGCCAGCCCTTTGCTTGCGGCTGGTGCGCTCAAGGCCCGGTTAGCGATAACCTTGGCGACTGAATTGTGGGTAGACGGCCAGTCATAGGCCGCGCCATTGCCATGCTCCTTTAGAGAATCCGCATGCAAACTTTTTTTATCGCACCCACCGATTTTGGTGTGGGCCTGACCTCCATCAGCCTCGGGCTGGTGCGTACCCTCGAACGGGCCGGGCTGAAAGTCGGCTTTTTCAAACCCATTGCCCAGCCGCATCCCGGCGACACCGGGCCGGAGCGTTCCACCGAGCTGGTGGCCCGCACCCATGGCCTCAAGCCTCCGCAGCCCTTGGGCCTGGCGCACGTCGAGCGCATGCTCGGTGACGGCCAGCTCGATGAGCTGCTGGAAGAAATTATCACTCTTTACCAGCAAGCGGCCATCGGCAAGGACGTGCTAGTCGTCGAAGGCATGGTCCCGACCCGCAACGCCAGCTACGCCGCCCGGGTCAACCTGCACCTGGCCAAGAGCCTCGACGCCGAGGTCATCCTGGTGTCGGCACCGGAGAACGAAGTGCTGACCGAGCTTTCCGGGCGGGTGGAGTTGCAGGCGCAGCTGTTCGGCGGGCCGAAGGACCCGAAAGTCCTCGGGGTGATCCTGAACAAGGTGCGCACCGAGGAAAGCATGGAGGCGTTTTCCGCACGGCTCAAGGAGCACTCGCCCTTGCTGCGCAGCGGCGATTTCCGCCTGCTCGGTTGCATCCCGTTTCGCCCCGAACTCAATGCACCGCGCACCCGCGACGTGGCCGACCTGATGGGTGCCCAAGTGCTCAATGCCGGCGACTACGAAACCCGGCGCATGAGCAACATCATCATTTGCGCCCGCACCATGCGCAACACGGTGGAACTGCTCAAGCCCGGCGTGCTGGTGGTGACCCCCGGCGATCGCGACGACATCATCCTCGCCGTGAGCCTGGCGGCGATCAACGGCGTGCCACTGGCCGGCCTGCTGCTGACCAGCGACACCCTGCCCGACCCACGCATCATGGACCTGTGCCGCGGCGCCTTGCAGGCAGGGTTACCGGTGCTGTCGGTGAGCACCGGCTCCTATGACACCGCCAACCTGCTCAACGGCCTGAACAAGGAAATTCCCATCGATGACCGCGAACGTGCGGAGATCATCACCGATTTCGTCGCCAGCCACCTGGACGCCAAATGGCTGCACCAGCGCTGCGGCACACCGCGGGAAATGCGCTTGTCGCCGGCGGTGTTCCGCTATCAGTTGATCCAGCGCGCCCAAGCCGCCAACAAACGCATCGTGCTGCCCGAAGGCAGCGAACCGCTGACTGTCCAGGCTGCCGCCATTTGCCAGGCCCGGGGCATTGCCCGCTGCGTGTTGCTGGCAAAACCGGCCGACGTCGAAGCGGTGGCCCGCGCCCAAGGCATCGAGTTGCCGCCGGGACTGGAGATTCTCGACCCGGATTCGATTCGCGAACGTTATGTCGAACCGATGGTGAGGTTGCGCAAGAGCAAGAGCCTGAACGCGCCGATGGCCGAGCAGCAACTGGAAGACACCGTGGTCATCGGCACCATGATGCTGGCCCTGGATGAAGTGGACGGGCTGGTATCCGGAGTCATCCACTCCACCGCCAACACCATCCGTCCGGCGTTGCAACTGATCAAGACCGCGCCGGGTTGCTCCCTGGTGTCCTCGGTGTTCTTCATGCTCTTCCCCGAAGAAGTGCTGGTCTACGGCGACTGCGTGATGAACCCGCACCCCAGCGCCGCGGAACTGGCGGAAATCGCCCTGCAAAGCGCCGACTCGGCCGCCGCGTTCGGCATCACGCCGCGGGTGGCGATGCTCAGTTATTCCAGCGGCGAGTCGGCCAGTGGTGAAGAAGTGGAAAAAGTCCGTGAAGCCACCCTCCTGGCCCACGAAGCCCAGCATGGCCTGCTGATCGACGGTCCGCTGCAGTACGACGCCGCCGCCAACGAAGCCGTGGCACGGCAACTGGCCCCCAACAGCCAGGTGGCCGGCCGGGCGACGGTGTTCATCTTCCCCGACCTCAACACCGGCAACACCACCCACAAGGCCGTGCAGCGCAGCGCCGATTGCGTCAGCCTCGGGCCGATGCTGCAAGGCCTGCGCAAACCGGTGAACGACTTGCCCCGCGGCGCCCAGGTCGACGACATCGTGTACACCATCGCCCTGACCGCGATCCAAGCCGCCAACCGACCTCTGGATATTTAAATGCTGGACTTCCTGCCTCCCCCTTTGCGCGGCGTCATTGCCTCGCTGCTGTTGGCGCTGAACACCATCGCCTGCTGTACGCCGCTGTTTATCGTGGCAATTTTCAAGCTGTTGCTGCCCTTCCCCACCGCCCAGCGCTTCACCGACTGGTTGATGGGCCACATTCACGAGGCCTGGATCAGCAACAACAAAGCCTGGATGAACCTGCTGCGCCGTACCCGCTGGCACCTCAGTGGCCTGGAGGGCCTGGACTACCAGCATTCGTACCTGATCACCAGCAACCACCAGAGCTGGGTCGACATCATGGTGTTGCAGTACGTGCTGAACCGG
This sequence comes from Pseudomonas sp. NFIX10, assembly GCF_900111955.1. NCBI lineage: Bacteria > Pseudomonadati > Pseudomonadota > Gammaproteobacteria > Pseudomonadales > Pseudomonadaceae > Pseudomonas > Pseudomonas sp. NFIX10. The sequence goes on from NZ_FOKH01000002.1 coordinate 227,181, forward strand.
CGCATCCGGCCATTGAAGTTCTTTCTCAAGCAGGAGCTGATCTGGGTGCCGGTGATCGGCCTGGCCTGGTGGGCCCTGGGCTTCCCGTTCATGAAGCGCTACTCCAAGGCGTACCTGGAAAAACACCCGGAAAAGAAAGGCAAGGACCTGGAAACCACTCGCAAGACTTGCGCGAAGTTTCGCAACAACCCCGTGGGCATTTTCAACTTCGTCGAAGGCACGCGTTTCACCGACAGCAAGCATGCCCAGCAGCAGTCACCGTTTCGTTACCTGCTCAAGCCCAAGGCTGGTGGCATCGCGTTCGTGCTCGATGCCATGGGTGAACAACTGGAATCGATCATCAACGTGACCATCCATTATCCGGGCGGGCGTCCGGGGTACTGGGACTTGCTCTGCGGCAACGTTGGGGAGGTGGTGGTGCATTTCCAGGAACTGAAGATCCCGCCGCAGTTCATCGGCAGGAACTACGACCAGGACGGCGTGTATCGCCTGGAGTTCCAAGGCTGGATCAACCAGCTGTGGCAGGACAAGGATGCGTTGCTGGAGCAGATGCACCGCGAATACCCAGACCACCGTTAATCCCTGTGGGAGCGGGCTTGCCCGCGAAAGCGGTGGATCAGCCCATGGAGATGTTGGATGTTCCACCGTCTTTGCGGGCAAGCCCGCTCCCACAGTTGATCGAATTACCCTGAGGAAATGAAAAAGCCCGCGGATGATCACTCATCCGCGGGCTTTTTATTTACAGCGGCGCTCCTTAGATCGCCCCACGCTTGCGCAGCAGATCCAGCACCTGCTTGACGCTCTCTTCCAGGGTCAGCGCCTGGGTGTCGATGACCAGGTCGGCATCCAGCGGCACGTCATACGGGAAGGACTCGCCCGGGATGTTGTCGCTGGCAGCGGCATACAGCCCTTGCGGATCACGCTGGGCACACACCGTTGGCGAGGCCTGGACGTAGACCGTCAGCAGACGCTCACGCCCGATCAGGTCCTTGGCCTGCTCACGCCCTTCGGCACTCGGCGCAACGAACGCGGCGAGGGTCAGCAGGCCAGCTTCGTTGAACTGACGAGCGACATGCGCCGCACGGCGCCAGTTCTCGGTCCGCCCGGCACGATCCTGGGGCAGGCCCTTGTTCAGGTCATGGCGCAGGTTCTGGCCATCGAGGACAAAGACCGCACGCCCCGAGTCGAACAACTTGCGCTCGACCGCATAGGCCAGCGTACTTTTACCTGCGCCCGACAAGCCACTGAACAAGACCGTGGCCGGTTGCTGGCCGAAGCGCTGGGCGCGTTCTTCCACCGACACATGGGCCTGTTTGCCGTGGTGCGTGCTGCTGCCGTGGGTCAGCGGCTGGGCGACGATCATACCGGCGCCGACCGTGCCGTTGGTCAGGCGATCGATGACGATGAAGGCGCCGGTGGTGCGGTTGCTTTCGTAACCGTCCAGGGCGATCGGCGCATCCAGGGCGATCTTCACCTTGCCGATTTCGTTGAGCTGCAGCGCGCTGGCCGGGCCCTCTTCAAGGGTGTTCACATCCACCTTGTTGACGATGCTGGCAATGGAGCCCGGCACGTAGCTGGTGGCGCGCTTGATGTCGTATTTCTTGCCCGGCAGCATCGGCTCTTCAGCCATCCACACCAGCATCGCTTCGAAGCTGTCGGTGACCGGCGGGACGTTGTCGGCATGCACCAACAGGTCGCCACGGGAGATGTCGATCTCGTCTTCCATGGTCAGCGTGACCGCCTGGCCTGGACCGGCATGCTCCAGCTCGCCTTCGAAGGTGACGATGGATTTCACGCGGCTGCTCTTGCCCGACGGCAGCACCACCACTTCGTCGCCCTTGTGCACGATGCCGCTGGCGAGGGTGCCGGCGAAACCGCGGAAGTTCAGGTTCGGACGGTTGACGTACTGCACCGGGAAACGCAGGTCGGTGAAGTTGCGGTCGCCCGCCACTTCCACGGTCTCGAGGATTTCCATCAGCGACTGACCGGTGTACCACGGCGAACGCTCGGACTTGTTCACCACGTTGTCGCCCTTGAGGGCGGACATCGGCACGAAGTGCATACTGGTGGGCTTCATCTTCAAGCCTTCGGCGAACTTCAGGTAGTCGGCCTTGATCGACTCGAACACGCCCTGGTCGAAGTCCTTGAGGTCCATCTTGTTGATGGCCACGACGATGTGCTTGATGCCCAGCAACGAGGCGATGAAGCTGTGGCGACGGGTCTGGGTCTGCACGCCGTAGCGGGCGTCCACCAGGATGATCGCCAGGTCACAGGTGGAGGCACCGGTGGCCATGTTGCGGGTGTACTGCTCATGGCCGGGGGTATCGGCGATGATGAACTTGCGCTTGGCGGTGGAGAAGTAGCGGTAGGCGACATCGATGGTGATGCCCTGCTCGCGCTCGGCCTGCAGGCCGTCGACCAGCAACGCCAGGTCGATATCGTCCCCGGTGGTGCCGACTTTCTTCGAATCGCGGGTGATGGCTTCCAGGTGATCTTCGTAGATCATCTTGGAGTCGTGCAGCAAGCGCCCGATCAGGGTGCTCTTGCCGTCGTCGACGTTACCGCAGGTCAGGAAGCGCAGCAGCTCTTTACGCTCGTGCTGGCCCAGGTAGGCGAGGATGTCCTCGCTGATCAAATCAGATTGGTGCGACATGACAACCCCTTAGAAATAACCCTGACGTTTCTTATCTTCCATCGAGCCTGCGCCATCGTGGTCGATGACCCGGCCCTGGCGCTCGGAAGTTCGCGTCAGGAGCATTTCCTGAATGATGTCCGTCAGGCTCTCGGCCTCGGACTCCACCGCGCCCGTCAACGGGTAGCAGCCAAGGGTACGGAAACGCACTTTCTTCTTGACGATACGGGCTTTCTCTTCGTCGGACAGGTGCTCGAGGATGCGCTCGTCGTCGATCATGATCAGCGTGCCGTTCTTCTCGATCACCTCGCGCTCGGCGGCGAAGTACAGCGGCACGATCGGGATACCTTCGAGGTAGATGTACTGCCAGATGTCCAGCTCGGTCCAGTTCGACAGCGGGAATACGCGGATCGACTCGCCTTTGTTGACCTTGCCGTTGTAGACGTTCCACAGTTCCGGACGCTGGTTCTTCGGGTCCCAGCGGTGCTTGCTGTCACGGAACGAGTACACGCGCTCCTTGGCGCGGGATTTCTCTTCATCGCGACGGGCACCGCCGAACGCGGCGTCGAAACCATATTTGTCCAAGGCCTGCTTGAGGCCTTCGGTCTTCATGATGTCGGTGTGCTTGGCACTGCCGTGGGTGAACGGGTTGATGCCCTGCGCCACGCCGTCCGGGTTCACATGGGTGATCAGGTCCAGGCCCAGTTCCTCGACCATGCGGTCGCGGAACTTGTACATTTCCTGGAATTTCCAGCGGGTGTCGACGTGCATCACCGGAAACGGCAGCTTGCCCGGGAAGAACGCCTTGCGTGCCAGGTGCAGCATCACGGCGGAGTCTTTACCGATGGAGTACAGCATCACCGGATTATCGAACTCGGCGGCCACCTCGCGGATGATGTGGATGCTCTCCGCCTCCAGCTCTTTCAGATGCGTCAGTTTGTCGACCATGGCTACTCACGAAAACTTTCTTATGAACGGCCAGCGGGCCGTGTTCGAGCGGGGAATCCTAGCACAGCGACCTCTTCTAATCAGGGCGCCAACTAGATCGAAACAGCATATGGATATGCCTGGGGGTTCGGGCACTGCAACCGCTTTTTGTGGGAGCGAGCTTGCTCGCGATGGCAGTGTATCAGTCAGCACTGAGGTTGACTGACCCACCGCCATCGCGAGCAAGCTCGCTCCCACAATGGTTATAAGCAGTCAGATGGGATTCGGGCAATCGATGAAGATGTGCTCCAGGGCAAACCGTCGCGCCAGGTAGTCACCCAGTGCCTGGACACCGTAGCGTTCGGTCGCATGATGCCCGGCGGCGATGAAGCTGATGCCGTTTTCCCGCGCGCTGTGGAAGGTCTGTTCCGACGCCTCGCCACTGAGGTACAGGTCGACCCCGGCCAGCACCGCCTGATCGATATAACCCTGGCCGCCACCGGTGCACCAGCCGACCCGGCGGATCATCTGCCCGCCCTCGATCAGCAAGGGCTCGCGCCCCAGGGCATCCTGGACCTTGCGTGCGAAATCCCGCGCCGTCATTGGTTCGGACAGGGAACCGACCAGACCGACAATCTTGGGGTTATCCGGGTCCAGTGGGCCCTCGACGGTGATGTCCAACTGGCGGGCCAGTTGCACGTTATTGCCCACCTCGGGGTGCAGGTCCAGGGGCAAGTGATAGGCCAGCAGGCTGATGTCATGCTTGAGCAATGTCTTGAGGCGACGCTGTTTCATGCCGGTGATGCAAGGGTTCTCGCCCTTCCAGAAATAACCGTGATGCACCAGCACCAGGTCGGCCTCGGCCTCGACGGCGGCATCGAGCAGCGCCTGGCTGGCGGTGACACCGCTGACGATGCGCATCACCTGGGGCGCGCCTTCGACCTGCAGGCCGTTGGGGCAATAATCGGCAATCCGGCTGCTGGCCAGGTAACGGTCCGCTTCTTCAACCAGGGTGTTCAGGGCTACGGCCATAAAAGACTCCTAAATATCCCGTTCAGAGGCGCGCGCGGCCTCGTATAATGCGCGACATTATGGGCGGTCTCATACCGCCTGCAACCTTTGTAGGACGTGCTTAATGCTCAAGGCGCTGCGTTTTTCCGGCTGGCCGCTGTTGGCCGGCGTGCTTGTCGCTCTACTGATTATCCAGCGCTACCCGGAATGGGTCGGCCTGCCGAGCCTCGACGTCAACCTGCAGCAGGCGCCGCAAACCAAGGCGGTGCAGCAGGGGCCGGTGTCCTATGCCGACGCCGTGACCATCGCCGCGCCGGCCGTGGTGAACCTGTACACCACCAAGGTCATCAACAAACCCAGCCATCCGCTGTTCGAAGACCCGCAATTCCGGCGCTTCTTCGGCGACAACTCGCCCAAGCAGAAACGCATGGAGTCGAGCCTGGGGTCGGGCGTGATCATGAGCCCGGAAGGCTACATCCTGACCAACAACCATGTCACCAGCGGTGCCGACCAGATCGTGGTGGCCCTCAAGGACGGCCGTGAAACCTTGGCCCGGGTGATCGGCAGCGACCCGGAAACCGACCTCGCGGTGCTGAAGATCGACCTCAAGAACCTGCCGGCCATCACCATCGGTCGCTCCGACAGCATCCGCATCGGTGACGTCGCCCTGGCCATCGGCAACCCGTTCGGCGTCGGCCAGACCGTGACCATGGGCATCATCAGCGCCACCGGGCGCAATCAGTTGGGCCTGAACAACTACGAGGATTTCATCCAGACCGACGCCGCGATCAACCCCGGCAACTCCGGCGGCGCGCTGGTGGATGCCAACGGCAACCTCACCGGGATCAACACGGCGATCTTTTCCAAGTCCGGCGGCAGCCAGGGCATCGGTTTCGCCATTCCGGTGAAGCTGGCGATGGAGGTGATGAAGTCGATCATCGAACACGGCCAAGTGATCCGTGGCTGGCTGGGCATTGAAGTCCAGCCGCTGACCCAGGAACTGGCGGAGTCCTTCGGCTTGTCCGGGCGGCCCGGCATCGTGGTGGCGGGGATTTTCCGCGACGGTCCGGCGCAGAAGGCCGGCCTGCAACTGGGCGATGTGATCCTGAGCATCGATGGCGAACCGGCCGGCGATGGCCGCCGCTCGATGAACCAGGTGGCGCGGATCAAGCCCACCGACAAGGTGACGATCCAGGTCATGCGCAACGGCAAGGAGCTCAAGCTCACCGCTGAAATCGGCCTGCGCCCACCGCCAGCGCCAATGGTGCTCAAGGAAGAGCAGTAGCTGCGGAGCATATCCTGTGGCCTGGCAAAACCCTGTGGCGAGGGGATTTATCCCCGCTGGGTTGCGCAGCAACCCCAAAATCAGACACTGCGGTCCATCGGATGAACCGCACCAACTGGTCTACGGCTGCTGCGCAGCCGAACGGGGATAAATCCCCTCGCCACAAAGACTCCTACCTGCAACTCCAATGTGATCCCCCCTGGCAAACCTATCCAGATTCCACTTGAAAATACAGATAGCATAAATTCTCATTGGTAGTGTTATATTGTTTCAATAATAGAAATTGGAACAACATAACATGTCATCCCTAAAACGGATTTCAGCGGCCAGCCTCGCCCTCGGCCTACTGGGCGATCCGGCCTACGCCGAGGAAATCCAGCCCCTGGAACTGGACGCCATCACCGTGACGTCCGACTACGAATCCGCCACCGGACCTGTCACGGGTTACCGCGCCACCCGCTCGGCCAGCGCCACCAAAACCGACACCGCCCTGCGCGACATCCCGCAATCGATCAGCGTGATTCCCGCCAGCGTGCTCAAGGACCTGGGCAGCACCAGCGTCGAGCGGGCCTTGGAATATGCCGGCGGCGTGTCGAAGCAGAACAACTTCGGCGGCCTGACGCTCTACGAATACAGTGTGCGCGGCTTCACCACTTCGGAGTTCTATAAGGACGGCTTCAGCGCCAATCGCGGTTATCCGAGCACGCCGGACACCGCGAACATCGAACGCATCGAAGTGCTCAAGGGCCCGGCCGCCAGCCTGTATGGCCGGGGCGATCCCGGCGGTACGGTAAACATTGTCACCAAGAAACCCCAGCCCGAAGCCTTCACCACCCTGCAGACCAGCGCCGGCAACTGGGATCGCTACCGCACCGCGCTGGACGTCAACACGCCACTGGACACCGAAGGCAACCTGTTATCGCGGGTCAACCTGGCGGTCGAGGACAACCACAGCTTTCGCGATCACGTCGACAGCAAGCGCGTTTTCGTCGCGCCTTCCATCAGTTGGCAGTTGAACCCTGACACACGGTTGCGGGTGGAAAGCGAAATCGTGCGCCACAGCTCGACGTTCGACCGTGGCATCGTCGCCCCAAACAATCGCTGGAGCGGCGTTTCCCGTTCGACCTTTTTGGGCGAACCCAACGACGGCGACATCGACAATCACAACAACATGCTCCAGGCCGCCCTCGAACATCAGCTCAACGACACCTGGCAATTGCGCCTGGCCAGCCATTACAAACAAGGTGAACTCTGGGGCTTCGCCTCCGAAGCGCGCCCGCTGAACGCCGACGGCCACACGGTGAATCGCCGCTATCGCGAGCGCGACAACAATTGGCACGACAGCATCACCCAGCTGGAATTGCGCGGCCTGTTCGACCTCGGCCCGTGGCAGCACGAACTGCTGGTCGGCAGCGAATACGAGGACTACCGCAAGCACGAGCGCGTGACCACCATCGGTGGCAGCCCCTACCCCATCGACCTCTATCAGCCGATCTACGGCCAGCCGAAACCCAATGGTGCCCGGACCGGCACAGACTTCTTCGAACATGTGCAAAGCCGCGCACTGAACCTGCAGGACCAGATCATCTTCACCGACAAGCTGCGGGGCATGCTCGGCGTGCGTTATGAGCATTTCGAACAGAGCATCGACGACCACACCCGCAGCGACACCAGCCGCCAGCGCCACGACACCCTGACGCAGCGGGCCGGTCTGCTGTATCAACTGACGCCCGAAGTCGGGCTGTTCGCCAACGCCTCCACCTCGTTCAAGCCCAACAACGGCCTGGATGCCAGCGGCAAGACTTTCGATCCCGAGGAAGGGGTGGGCTATGAAGCGGGGCTCAAGAGCGAGTGGTTCGACGATCGCCTGAGCACCACCCTGGCGGCCTTCCATATAGAGAAGGAAAACGTCCTGAGCCCGGTCGCCGGGACCGACTTCAGCCGCGCCATCGGCAAGGCCCGCAGCCAGGGCATCGACCTGCAAGTGACTGGGCAGGTGACCGACGCCGTGCGCGTGATCGGCGCCTATGCCTACATCGATGCCGAAGTGACCCAGGGTGACCGGGAAAATCCCAGCGGCAGCCGGATCCTCGGCGTCGCCAAACACAGCAGCAGCGTGCTGGGGGTCTACGAATTCCAGGACGGGCACCTGCGCGGTTCGGACCTCGGCGCGGCGTTCACGTATGTCGGCGATCGCTCGGGCGAAGCCGGCAAGGATTTCGAATTGCCGGCCTACCACACCGTGGACCTGCTGGCCCATTACAAGGCCAGCAACGACGTCACTGTGGGCCTGAACCTGAACAACATCTTCGACGAAAAGTACTACGAACGCGCCTACAGCAACTACTGGGTCACCCCCGGCGAGCCGCGCAACTTCACCGTCAGCCTCACCCTCGCTCTGTAAAAGGAAAAACGCCATGAAACACCCCAAGACCTTCGCCTTGCTCGGCCTGCTCCTGGCCACACAGGCCTCGGCCCATGGCCTGTGGACCGAACAGCGTCGCGGCAACATCGAAGTGATCTACGGCCACGGCGCCGAAGACAATGCCTTCAAGGCGCAGAAAATCAGCGGTGCCTGGGCCTATGACCTGGGCGGCAAGATGATTCCGGTCACCGTAGAGCGCCTGCCGGACCACGCCCGCCTGCAACCGCTCAAGCCACCGGCCGTGCTGGCGGTGGCGCTGGACAACGGCATGTGGTCCCAGACGGCCGACAAGAAGTGGATCAACGAAGGCCGCAGCAAAGTGCCCGGGGCGATCGAATCGACCCATACGTTCAAATACAGCCTGGCGATCTATGAACCGGGGGCGAAACTGCCGACGCTTGCACCGATCAAGTTCGTGATCCTGCCGGAAGTCGACCCGCTGACCGTTGGCCCGGGCCAGTCATTGCCGGTACGGGTGCTGCTGGATGGCAAACCGGCGGCCGGTGTGAAACTGGTGGGCGACTACCGCAGCGCGCCGAACACCGTCTCGACTGAAACCGACGCAGAAGGCCGGGCCAAGGTGCTGGTGCGCAACGAAGGCTTGAATGTGATCGCGGCGCAGATGGAAATTGCGCTCAAGGACAACAAGGACGTGGCCACCCGCGGCGTGTTCACCTCGCTGACCTTCCTGGGCGAACCGCATCACGAGTAGGTTGATTGACACGACGCCATCGCGAGCAAGCTCGCTCCCACAGGGGATAGGCGGTGAACACATTTTTGTAAATACCCCACCACTGTGGGAGCGAGCTTGCTCGCGATGAGGCCGGCACAATCACCGCAAAACTCAAGCAGGCGTCAAGCACTCCGGCCCATTGAGCTTCGGATCATTGACCATATTGGCCAATACCCGCTCACGCAGTGGCGCCGGCTCGCTTGCCAGCAACCCTTGCAAGGCATGCATCGGTGTCTGCGGGTCGAGCCACAGGCGCTGGCCTTCTTCGTCCAGAATCAACGGCCGGCGCTGGCCCGCCGCCGGTTGAGTGATGACCGCCGTGCTCAGCCATACCTGTTCCTGCACCGGATACGCTTCCCAGATCGCGGCAAAAAACAGCGACGACCCCTCCCCTGGCGTAAGCCAGTACGGACGCTTGCGCGTACCGCCGCGCCATTCATAAAAGCCGTTGGCCGGCAGCAGGCAGCGACGCAGGCGCAAGGCCTCGCGAAACATCGGCTGCTCGGCCACGGTTTCAGCCCGGGCATGGGCCGGGGTGCGGGACAGGTCGGTCAGCCACGGCGGCGTCAGGCCCCAGCGCGCCCGAGCCAGCTCGCGCTGGCCCTCGGCGCCGGCCCGCAGTATCAGCACCGAATCGTTGGGCGAAATATTCCACTGGGCCTTCTGATCGGCGGGAAAGCCGGGCAGGGCCGCAAAGGTGGGGTTCCAGCGAAACAGGGCATAACGTCCACACATGGGGCAACACGACTCTTGATCGAACGAACGACCGCCAGCCTAACAGACCAGCGTGCCGGGGTAGCTGTCCGGTTCATCGCCGGGCAGCGGCAGCGCGGCATTGTACGCGGCGATCAACTCACGGGCGTATTGCGCCTGCTCGTCCTCCACCGCCAGCCCCAGCAGGCCCTGCATGGGCAACTCCCCCACGCCGCCCAGCAAATCGCGCCCCACCAGATGCGCCGTGATGCCTTCGCTCGCAAGCATCCCTTGCAACAACTCGCCTTCCATCAGGTTTTCCAGTTCGTAGATTCGCTGCATGGGCGCCCCATCATTCGTTTTCGCTGAAGACTTCGAGATGCCATTCCTCGCCATGGACCTGCAGCACAAAGGTGATTGGTCGACAGCACACCTGACAGTCCTCGATGTAGGTCTGGTCGCCGCCGGACAAGTCCACGGTTGTCTCCACATTCTCCCCGCAATAGGGACAATCATAATGAGCCTGCTCCAGCATCGCGGTCTCCCAAGTGACTTGTGCGTATAATCGCCGGTCTATTTGCAGGGCTATTTTCGTCTGGCTTATCTTCCAGGCCGTGCCCCGTCGTTTTTTCGATCGAACCTTTACTTACCCTAGCCGTTTCCAACAAGAGAGCATGATGGGCGAATTCGATGCCATCCGACCTTACGACGACAGCGAAGTCCCAGCGGTGCTGGCACGGCTGCTCGGCGACAAGGCGTTTCTAGATATCCTCACCCACTTCCGCTTCCCACGCCTGGCCGGCGCCTTCGGCTGGATGCTCAAACCCCTTATAGCGCAAAGATTGCGCCGTGAGTTCGCCGGTGTGACGTCGGTCGCCACTTTGCAGGACAAGGTGGAGTTCTACGTCGACCACACCATCGAGCGCGCCACCGATGGCGTGACCTACACCGGTGTGGAGCAATTCAAGTCCGGCAGCGCGTACCTGTTCATCGCCAACCACCGCGATATCGTGATGGACCCGGCCTTCGTCAACTACGCCGTGTACCACGCCGGCCTGCCGACGCCGCGCATCGCCATTGGCGACAACCTGCTGCAAAAGCCTTTTGTCAGCGACCTGATGCGCCTGAACAAGAGCTTCATCGTGCACCGCTCCATCACCGGACGGCGGGAAAAAATGGCGGCGTACCAGTTGTTGTCGGCGTACATCAACCACTCGATCCGCAACGACTGCGCCTCGATCTGGATCGCCCAGGCCGAAGGGCGGGCCAAGGACGGCGACGACCGGACCGAATCGGCGATCCTCAAGATGTTCCACATGAGCCGCAAGGACGAGCCGTTCGGCGAGGTGATCCAGTCGCTGAACCTCACGCCGGTGTCGATCAGCTACGAATACGACCCCTGCGACCAGGCCAAGGCCCGCGAGTTATACATCCGCGCCACCACCGGCACCTACACCAAGGCACCGGGCGAGGACGACGTGAGCATCGCCAAGGGCATCACCGGCTACAAGGGCCGGGTCCACGTGAACTTCGCCGCGCCCATCACCGAGCTGTTCGAGGACACCAAGCAATTGGCCCTGGAAATGGACCGGCAGATTCTCGGCGGCTATCGCCTGTTCCCGGTGCATTACCTGGCTTACGCCCAATGGGCCGACGCCGACCCGCAGTTGCAGGTGCCGACGGCGACCGAGGTGTTTGGTGCCGATGAACTGGCCAAGGCCCAGGAAGAATGGCAGCGCCGGCTGGATGCTTGCCCGCCGGAACACCGGCCGTTCCTGGTGCTGCAATATGCGACGCCGGTGCGTAATCAGTATCGGGTCAAGGCGGGGTTGGCGCTTTAAGCGATGGACACGGGTTTCCTGTGGCGAGGGAGCTTGCTGTGGCGAGGGGATTTATCCCCGTTGGGCTGCGTAGCAGCCCTGGTCAGGTTGATGTGATCGACCAGACTTACCGAGCTGTCAGGGTTTGGGGCTGCTGCGCAGCCCAGCGGGGATAAATCCCCTCGCCACAGGCCACCATGCCCCGATCAAAACGGTTATCTCATCAGAACTGCGTACTGATCCACGACACCAGCAAGGCCAGCGCCAGGCAGCCAAAGCCGAACCGATAGAAAAACCGGTTCATGCGCTGGGTGGCCAGGTCCAGCAATGCTTCGAAGCGCTCCTCGCCATTGCCATTGCGTGCTTGCAGGCAGGCTCGCGCCCGTTGTTCACGGCGACGCGTCGCGTGCAGTACCCAGCCGCCCGGGCAGGCAAACAGCAACGCGAGCAGGTTGATCAGTTTGGAGGGGTGGGCAGCGAACAGCGAAAACAGATACAGCGACATCACGAACCTCAAGCGAAAAACGGACAGGGCAGACACGATCATGGCCTACGAACAGGGCGCGGATTCTACCGAAAGCCTGCCGCCCTGCACCGTTTTTTCCGACCAGTAACGATCTTGTTCGGCGCCTTCGGATGCTGGCGTAGTGACTTTGTGGCGAGGGGATTTATCCCCGTTCGAGTGCGTAGCACTCGCAAGCTCTTGGGCGCTGCAGAAAGCTCGGGGCTGCTTCGCAGCCCAGCGGGGATAAATCCCCTCGCCACAGGAGAAAGACCTCAAACCATCGTAATTTCTTGCGTCACGGTTTCGTCATCTGATTAGGCCACTCTGTCGCCCTTCAAACCCGCACGGAACCCGTCATGCTGCACGCCGAAAACCAGGATCGCCTCTATCTCATCAGCCCAAGCGACGAACAACAGAACCTCGTCGGCAGCCTGTCCTTCAATGTGCAGGACCGCCATTGGCTGGTGTACTGCGCCCTCGGCGGCCATCAACATGCCGACCTGCCAGAGACAGACCTGCTGACCGGGATCAGCGTGCTGGAATTCTATTCCCAGGCCGCCTGAAAAAACTGTGGGAGCGAGCTTACTCGCGATGGCTGAGTGTCAGCCGTCTCGATGTTGGCTGATCCACCGCTATCGCGAGCAAGCTCGCTCCCACAGGGTTACAGGACTTGATGCTTACTCAGCCAGCACCTGGCCAATGGTCGGGTCCTTGAACAGCCGGGTCAGGGCATCGCTCAACACGTCGCTGACCAGCTTGGTGTTGGTGTCCTGGTTAGGCGCCATGCCGAAACGCTGGTCCAGGGACGCTCCGTAACGCCCACTGTAGCGGCGGTTGGCGTTCTGCACGTCGGAGCGGAAGGTCGCGCCGATGGTGGCTTCGGTCACGTACATGCCTTCCTTGGGCGACTGGTACTTGAGCTCGGCCAGGGTCACGGTCAGTTGCGGTGCATTCAAGGCGTTGGCGGTCGGCGTGAAGCCCAGCAAACGCACCGCCGCTTCAGCCTGGGCCTGCAGCTTGGGCAGGATCTGCGCACCCTGCACCGTGATCACGCTGGTTTCCGGGTACAGCCCGCCACGGGTGCCGAGCGTCGGCGACGGACGACCGTCCACGACCCGCACCACCACCGGCTGGCCACGCCCCACGGGCGCCAGTTGGGCATTGAGCTTGGGCTCCGGGTTAAGTTGTTGCGGGCTGTGGGCGCAGCCGACGAGGGTCAGACTGGTCACGGCGATCAAACCGAACAACAGGCGTTGCAACATGCTCTTCTCTCCAGAATCGGGCACAAACAGGCCGGCAGTATAGCGGTGCGCCATCGCCGTGAACTAGCGCCTTGCGATGAATACTGAAATGTCTGACACAGGCCGTGATTGCCGGTTCCTGTCACCCCATTGTCACGGTCCTTACACCGGCATGTCATGGCCCACTGTCAGGCTTGCTCCAAGCTCCCTGACCCGGTATCCGCTCATGCGCTTCCTCATTTCCCTGTTCACCCCGCGTCCCCATCACCGCAGCTTCGCCCTGCTCGATCGCAACGGTCGTTGCCAGGCCTTCAAGCAGTGCAGCCTGCAACCCATGGGCGAGGGCTGGGTGGAAATCGACGAAATCCGCCTCAACTGGTTGCACCAGCCATTGCCCGCCAGCGCCCGCGTGCAACCGCTTCGTGCCCGCGCACGCAACCGGCAACTGTTGACCATCTGACCGGACGGCTAATAAAAGTCATTAAACACGACCATTTCCCTGCGTTTCTTCGATACAATCTCCCCCCGATTATAAGGACGTCTCCTGATCGGGCCTCGCAACACCGCTGATGCGCTGGTATTGGCACCCCGCACCGCCCACAGAGAGCCGCCCACACAGATCGAGTGAAGCTGGCGCACTTGCTGTTCCCCAGGCAAATCACCGCTTTTCGCGAATCTGCAGAGCTGTCATTACGCTCGGTCACTGAGCTGTCTGCCTGTTTTGCCTGTCATGTACTCCATGGGGGCAACCAAACCGGGCACGGTGCCAGGCTGGGACAGCCCTTTTTTGAGGTTCACGTCTTCAAAAGAGCGTGAAAAAACGGGTTTTCACAACTTCACGAGAGTGTGGCGAGCAAATGAAGAGTTTTGCGTCTGAACAAGCACCATTAGCGTCTGGAACAGCCCAACGACACAGGACCGGATATCGCTCAAGAACTGGCGCCTGAAGCCTGTCCGCTACGGATTTGGTTGCACGAACGGATGTCTCGGCCATAAGTCGAATTGCCCGCCCGGCGCTTAAATGAGTTCATGTGACTCCTGAGGCCAGGCTGCATGCATCCGCAGTAGGTGCGAAAAATTGCGAAGATTCGGACATGGCGATCCTGGCCATGGATAACTGGGGCTCAACTGACCTGCCCCGCCACTCCTGGCCGCTATGCCGACAATTTGGTGCTGCAGATTTTGGAGACGCGTTAAATGGCGCATAACGAAGCAGTCGATGTAGTTCTGGTAGGGGCCGGCATCATGAGTGCCACCCTGGCCGTGCTGCTCAAGGAGCTCGACCCCGCGATCTCGCTGGAAGTCGTCGAGCTGATGGACTCCGGTGCCGCGGAGAGTTCCAACCCGTGGAACAACGCCGGTACCGGTCACGCCGGGCTGTGTGAGCTCAACTACACACCCCAGGCGGCCGACGGCACGGTCGACATCAAAAAAGCCGTGCACATCAACACCCAGTTCGAAGTGTCGAAGCAGTTCTGGACGTACCTGACCCGCAAAGGCACGTTCGGCTCCTCCAAGTCCTTCATCGCCCCGGTGCCACACCTGAGTTTCGTACAGGGTGAGAAAGGCGTGGCGTTCCTGAAGAAGCGCTTCGAGCTGATGCGCCAGCATCACGCCTTCGCCGACATGGAATACACCGAAGACAAAGGCCAGATGGCCGAGTGGATGCCGTTGATGATGCCTGGCCGGCCGGACGATGAAGTCATCGCCGCCACCCGCGTCATGAACGGGACCGACGTCAACTTCGGCGCCCTGACCAATCAGTTGCTCAAGCACCTGACCAGCGCCCCGGACACCCAGGTCAAATACTGCAAGCGCGTCACCGGTCTCAAGCGCAACGGCAGCGGCTGGACCGTGAGCATCAAGGACGTCAATTCCGGCAGCACCCGCGAAGTCGACGCCAAGTTCGTGTTCCTCGGTGCCGGCGGCGCGGCCTTGCCGCTGCTGCAAGCCTCGGGCATCGAGGAAAGCAAGGGCTTCGGTGGCTTCCCGGTCAGCGGCCAGTGGCTGCGTTGCGACAACCCGGAAGTGGTCAAGCACCATCAGGCCAAGGTCTACAGCCAGGCCGCCGTGGGCTCGCCGCCGATGTCGGTGCCACACCTGGACACCCGCGTGGTCGACGGCAAGAAATCCCTGCTGTTCGGGCCATACGCCGGTTTCACCACCAAGTTCCTCAAGCACGGTTCGCTCATGGACCTGCCGCTGTCGGTACGCGCCGGCAACATCGGCCCGATGCTGGCTGTGGCCCGGGACAACATGGACCTGACCAAGTACCTGATCAGCGAAGTCATGCAGTCCATGGAGCAGCGCCTGGAATCCCTGCGTCGCTTCTACCCCGAGGCGAAAGCCGAAGACTGGCGCCTGGAAGTGGCCGGCCAGCGGGTGCAGATCATCAAGAAAGACCCGAAGAAAGGTGGCGTCCTGCAGTTCGGTACCGAACTGGTGGCGGCCAAGGACGGCACCCTCGCCGCCCTGCTTGGCGCATCGCCGGGTGCTTCGGTGACCGTATCGATCATGCTGGAACTGATCGAGCGCTGCTTCCCGGACAAGGCCAAGGGCGAGTGGGCTGGCAAGCTCGCAGAGATATTCCCGGCCCGGGAAAAAGTGTTGGAAACCGACGCGGCGCTGTATCGCAAGATCAACGCGCAGAACAACATTGCGCTGGAGTTGGTTGAAGACAGCAAGGCTCAAAGTTACGCCTGACGCCTTGCCACTCATATAAAAAAGCCTCCCGTGCAGACGGGAGGCTTTTTTATTTCCTCGGTGTTAGTTCATGCTGAATTTGATGCGTGTTCCACCGTGACTGACATAGTCGTCATCATCTTCAACATAAAACAATTCCGCGACACAGAAACCCGCCGGCTCCGCCTTGACCCAACGATGATAAGGCATTGCCTCTTTATCATTGCCCGGTGCCCTTGGGACATGTCCAAAGCTGAAATGACAGGTTCGGCTGCCTTGCCTATAGCTGAAGGCCTCTCGCTCGGCGCGCGACTGGGGCAGGTAGTAGGTTAATTCCTGGCTCTCGCCCGGGTTTATCGCAAAGCTGTGGCCGGCATTGGCCGGATTCTGCGTCCAGGTAAAATCGCTGCCGGGAACAATGACGGCGGCGGTTGCGTTATAGACTTCGACATTGACAATTTCATCCCGCGCACTGGAAGCTGAACTTGCCAGACACGCCGCCAGGGACAACAACACCCCGGCGATGCACTTCTTTTGATCTTCCATGATGAATACAACTCCATTTAAACGATGACATCAAAGCCACTTGGCTTCGACGCAAAAGTAATGGAAATTCAAACAAAACAAAACAGCCCGAATAGTGACATAACCTTTCGGAGCAACTTGCAGAAGAAGAATTAGTTGCATCGACCCGAACGATTCAACGCTCCGAAGAGCGTTGACAGGGGTTCAATTCAGCGGCGCGCCTTGTTGATCAATTCGATGTATTCCTCGGCATTGCGCTGGTCCTGGATCAGCGCAACGAAATCGTTGCCGTGCTCATCCTTGCCGTCGAGGTCATGGCCGGCCTCGACGAAGAACGTCAGGAAACGCTCGAAATCATCGACCCGCAGGCCACGGTAGGCCTTGATCAGTTTGTGCAACGACGGCGAAGTGGCGTCGACCGGTTCGAAATTGAGGAACAGCTTGATCTGCTCGTCGCCAATCTCGTCGCCAATCACTTGTTTCTTGTCTTTACGCATTGCCGGCTCCAACTCGCACAATTCACGGGGCGGGCAGTTTACCCCCGGCAGGCCTCGGGGCTCAACGCGGGCGTTCGATGCCGGTGTGCAGGTCGGCCCAGATATGACCGTTGGCGTAGGTGAGGAACTGCACGTAGACCGTGTTGTTGCGCAACAGATCGATAACCACCCGGTACTGGGCCTGTGGATAAGACAGAGTCAGGGTCTTGCTCGCCTCGTCGAAGACCGGTTTCTTCAAGCTTTTGCTTTCGCCGTCGAAGTTGAGGATCACCTGGCTGATGGTCGCCCCCTTGTTCAAGGGCTTGCCCTTGAGACGGACCAGCAAGGGCGAAGTGACCGGGATCGGTTGCTGGTTGGACTGGCGCTGGTTCCCCAGCACCACCGAATACTCGGTCACTTGCAGCAACTGCTGCTGTTCGGGCTGTTCCTGGCGCACCACCAGGTCATCCGGCGGCAGGAACTGGCTGTGCATCGGCGCGGCCACGGCCGTCAAGGGCAGGCTGGCGATCAGCAGTGAAGTGGCGCAGCGGCGGATCGATACACGCATGACAACCTCCAGAATCTTGACCGGGCACTCTAGCATGAGCACGGACAGTAAAAATAAGCGATCCGGATCAATACATTCGGTCAGCGGGCGCGGCATACTCAAAGAGGCCATCAGCGTCGATCTCACTGGCGCCTGCCTTTGTGGCGAGGGAGCTTGCTCCCGCTGGGTGGCGCAGCCGCCCCAGGATATTGCGAGCGCTACGCACTCGAGCGGGAGCAAGCTCCCTCGCCACGGCCAGTGCCAGCCCCCCTTGCGAGGAGTATTCATGGCTTTCTCCGCCCCACCGTTATTCGCCGCCTGGCGCCAGTCCTGGCGTGCCGGCTACACCCTGGAACGCCTGCGCGGCGATCTGGTGGCCGGGCTGACCGTCGGCATTATCGCCATCCCCCTGGCCATGGCCCTGGCGATTGCCGTCGGCGTGCCGCCGCAGAACGGCCTGTACACGGTGTTGGTGGCGGCACCGCTGATCGCCCTCACCGGCGGCTCGCGCTTCAACGTGAGCGGGCCGACAGCGGCGTTCGTGGTGATCCTGCTGCCCATCACCCAACAATACGGCCTGGGCGGCCTGCTGCTGTGCACCATGCTCGCCGGCCTGATCCTGATCGCCCTGGGCCTGCTACGCGCCGGCCGCTTGATCCAGTACATTCCCTATCCGGTCATCCTCGGCTTCACCGCGGGCATCGGCGTGGTCATCGCCACGTTGCAACTGAAGGATCTGCTGGGGCTGACCACCGCAGGCCAAGCCAAACACTACATCGAACAGCTGGGCGAATTGATCGTGGCGCTGCCCGGCGCCCGTCTCGGCGATGGGGTCATCGGCGCCGTGTGCCTGGCGGTGCTGATTGCCTGGCCGCGCTGGGTGCCACGGGTGCCCGGGCATCTGGTGGCGTTGCTGGTGGGCACGTTGCTGGGGCTGGCGATGGAGCATGGCGGATGGCCGATCGCGACGCTGGGCGAACGTTTCAGCTACGTCGTCGATGGCATCGCTCACCCGGGCATCCCGCCCTTCCTCCCCAGCTTCGACTGGCCCTGGAACCTGCCGGACAGCCAGGGTCATCCGTTGATCCTGTCCTATGACCTGATCCGCCAATTGCTGGCGCCCGCCTTTGCCATCGCCATGCTCGGTGCCATCGAATCACTGTTGTGCGCGGTGGTGGCGGACGGCATGACCGGCAGCAAGCACGATCCCAATGCCGAGCTGATGGGCCAGGGCCTGGGCAACCTGGTGGCGCCGCTGTTCGGTGGCATCACCGCCACCGCCGCCATTGCCCGCAGCGCCACCAATGTGCGCAGTGGTGCCTTTTCACCGCTGGCCGCGATCATCCACAGCCTCGTGGTGCTGGTGGCGATTGTGCTGCTGGCGCCGCTGTTCAGTTACTTGCCCATGGCCGCACTGGCCGCGCTACTGGTGATGGTCGCCTGGAACATGAGCGAAGCCGGGCATGTACTGCACACCCTGCGCATCGCCCCGCGCAGCGACGTGCTGGTGCTGCTGACCTGCCTGGGCCTGACGGTGCTGTTCGACATGGTCCTGGCCGTCGCCGTCGGCCTGCTGCTGGCCGCCGGGCTGTTCATCAAGCGCATGAGCGAATTGACCGACAGCGCCGAGTTGCCGCGCCATTTCCACCAGGCCCTGCTGGACATGCCCGAGCATGTTCGCTGCTACGCCATTCGTGGACCGTTGTTCTTTGGCGCGGCGGAAAAAGCCCTGGATGTGTTGCGCCGGTTCGACCCGGGCGTTCGGGTGGTGGTCGTGGAAATGAGTGCCGTGCCCATGCTGGACATGACGGCGCTGGCTGCGTTTGAAAATATCCTGAAGGATTACCGCAAGCACGGCATCGGCCTGATCCTGGTGGCGACCGCGCCCAGGGTGCGCCTGAAACTGCGCCGCGCCGGCATTCATCGCGAACAGCGGCAATTGGCGTATGTGCAGACCCTGGAGCAGGCGCGGGTCAAGAGCGAGCAATGGTTGGCCGGCGGCAGCACCGTTCATCCAAGACTTGCTTGATTCATAGTGAGATCGCTGGTGCACAGCAGACTCATGTGGCGAGGGGATTTATCCCCTCGCCACAAAAGCTCCGTGCCGGCGACTGATTCGGTGCTCAGTCGAACTGAGCACGCATCCAGGCTTGATATTCAGCCACGCCCGCCTCGCCTTCGCGGGGTGCCCAGCGAGCCAGTTCGCCCTCGCCCACGGGCCGGTAGGGACCGGCCTTGCATTCGAACATCAGGCTGTCGGCTTCCAGCACCACCAACCCGTGATACACACCAGAGGGCAGGTCGACACCGAGGCAATCGCCACCGGCCTGCAGGATGCGCTTGTCCACCACCGCACCGGCCTCGTCGAAAATCAACACACCCAGCCGCCCCTTGAGCACCAGCAGGGTTTCCGCCTTATCGGCGCTCAGGTGACGGTGCGGCGGTATGTAGGTGCAAGGCTGCAAGCCAACCGCCATGCGGTGGCACGGCTCATCCATCTCATGAAAGTTATGGTGCTGGCGTCCGCGAGGACTGGCCGCGGCTTTCTCGGCCAATTCATCGAACAACGCGTGTTCCAGAAAACTTGGCCGAGTCATCGATTACATCCCCTTGACGGCGAAAATGCCATTGGCGTTGCGCCAGTAACCTTTGTAGTCCATGCCGTAGCCGAAGATGTAGCGGTCGATACACGGCAGGCCGACGAAATCGGCTTTCAAGTCCGGCCGCGCCTTGCGGTCGTGGTCCTTGTCGATCAGCACGGCGGTGTGCACGGCGCGGGCGCCAGCGTGTTTGCAGAAGTCGATGATCGCGCCCAGGGTGTGACCTTCGTCGAGGATGTCGTCGATGATCAGCACGTCGCGGTCGATGAACGAGACTTCCGGCTTGGCTTTCCAGAACAGGTCGCCACCGCTGGTTTCGTTGCGATAACGCGTCGCGTGCAGGTAGGACGCTTCCAGGGGGAAGTTCAGATAGGTCAGCAGCTTGCCGGAGAAAATCAGCCCGCCGTTCATGACGCAGAACACCACCGGATTGGCATCGGCCAGTTGCTCATTGATTTGCGCACCGACACGGGCGATGGCCGCTTCGACTTCGGCTTCGGTGTACAGGCAGTCAGCCTCTCGCATGATTTGACGGATATGCTCGAGATCAGCGGACATGGCGCTCTCCAGGGGTGGCAGGGTTCGGAAAAGCCGGCAAAGGTACGCATCCCGCCCGGCCAGATCAAGCGTTTGTGGACTAACGTTCTGTATTGTCTATAGGACAACACCCTCGGATAGATTAATCTAGGCCGGTTTTTTTGCCCGCCGCCGGAGCCTTCCCCATGCCCATCCTCGAGATCCGCCATCCGCTGATCAGACACAAACTCGGCCTGATGCGCCGCGCCGATATCAGCACGAAGAACTTCCGTGAACTGGCCCAGGAAGTCGGTGCCCTGCTCACCTACGAAGCCACCAAGGACCTGCCGCTGGAGTCCTACGAAATCGATGGCTGGGCCGGTACGGTCCAGGTCGAGAAAATCGCCGGCAAGAAAATCACCGTGGTGCCGATCCTGCGCGCCGGCATCGGCATGCTCGAAGGCGTACTGAGCCTGATCCCGGGGGCCAAGGTCAGCGCCGTGGGCGTGGCTCGCAACGAGCAGACCCTGCAAGCCCACACCTACCTGGAAAAACTGGTGCCGGAAATCGACGAGCGCCTGGCGATGATCATCGACCCGATGCTCGCCACCGGCAGCTCCATGGTCGCCACCATCGACCTGTTGAAAAAAGCCGGTTGCCGGGACATCCGCGCCATGGTGCTGGTCGCCGCTCCCGAAGGCATCAAGGCCGTGCAGGACGCCCACCCGGATGTGACCATCTACACCGCGTCCATCGACCAGAAACTCAACGAGCATGGCTACATCATCCCGGGCCTGGGCGATGCCGGCGACAAGATCTTCGGCACCAAGCAGAAGGACGCTTGAGCATGCGGGATGAGTTCAACGATCCGCTCTGGCGCCAGGTCCTGTCCGGCGCGCAGATGCTGTTCGTGGCCTTCGGCGCGCTGGTATTGATGCCGCTGATCACCGGGCTGGACCCTAACGTGGCGCTGTTCACCGCCGGCCTGGGAACGATCCTGTTCCAGCTCGTCACCGGGCGCCAGGTACCGGTGTTCCTGGCCTCGAGCTTTGCCTTCATCACCCCGATCATCCTCGCCAAGGGCCAGTTCGGCCTGGCCGCGACCATGGGTGGGGTGATGGCGGCGGGTTTCGTCTACACCTTCCTGGGCCTGGCGGTGAAGATCAAGGGCACCGGGTTCATCGACCGACTGCTGCCGCCAGTGGTCATCGGTCCGGTGATCATTTCCATCGGCCTGGCCATGGCGCCGATTGCTGCCAACATGGCAATGGGCAAGGCCGGCGACGGCACCGAACTGATTCATTATCAGACCGCGATGATGATCTCGATGCCGGCCCTGCTCACCACCCTGATCGTGGCGGTGTTCGGCAAGGGCATTTTCCGCCTGGTGCCGATCATTTCCGGCGTGCTGGTGGGCTTTGCCATGGCGTTTTTCTTCGGGGTCGTGGACACCGCGAAAATCGCCGCCGCCCCCTGGTTCGCCCTGCCAGCCTTCACCGCACCGGAGTTCAATTGGCAGGCGATCCTGTTCATCGTGCCGGTCGCCCTGGCGCCGGCCATCGAGCACATCGGCGGCGTGATTGCCGTGGGCAGCGTGACCGGACGCGACTACCTGAAGAAACCCGGCCTGCACCGCACCCTGCTCGGTGACGGCATTGCCACCACCGCCGCCGGCCTGTTCGGTGGCCCGCCCAACACCACCTACGCCGAAGTGACTGGCGCGGTGATGCTGACCAAGAACTACAACCCGAAGATCATGACCTGGGCGGCGATCTTTGCCATCAGCCTGGCGTTCATCGGCAAGTTCGGCGCGCTGCTGCAAAGCATCCCCGTGCCGGTGATGGGCGGGATCCTGTGCCTGTTGTTCGGTTCGATTGCGGCGGTGGGCATGAACACGCTGATCCGCCACAAGATCGACCTGGGCGAGGCGCGCAACCTGGTGATCGTTTCGGTGACGCTGGTGTTCGGAATCGGCGGCGTGCTGGTGGGCACCGGCACCGGCCCGGACGACTTCGGCCTCAAAGGTATCGCGTTGTGCGCGGTGGTGGCGATCGCGCTGAACCTGCTGCTGGGCAATGACGGTTGGAAGCAGAAGAAGGCGGATGAGCCGCTGATCTGACTCAAGCTTGAAGGCTTTGTTGTCAGCCTGATAGCCATCGCGAGCAAGCTCGCTCCCACAGTGGATCTTGAGTGGTCACAACATTTGTGTACACGCAGATTCAATGTGGGAGCGAGCTTGCTCGCGATGAGGCCCTTGAACCTCACAACGCGATCGGAGCCCGTTCGCAGAGAGTACTCAACGCCTGTGCCCACTGCGGTTCATCATTGAGGCAAGGCACCAGCACCAACTCCTCCCCCCCTGCCGCGCGGAATTGCTCGCGCCCGCGATCGCCGATTTCCTCCAGGGTTTCAATGCAGTCGGCCACGAACGCCGGGCACATCACCAGCACTTTCTTCACGCCGCTTTTGGCCAGCTCCTCCAGGCGTGCCTCGGTGTAGGGTTCGATCCACTTGGCACGCCCCAAGCGCGACTGGAACGACACCGACCATTTGCCATCTGCCAGCCCCATGCGTTGGGCAAACAGTTCGGCAGTGCGGATGCATTGCGCGCGGTAACAGGTCGCCATGACCTCCGGCGGCGCATTCTTGCAGCAGTCGGCATCCTTGAAGCAATGAAATCCCGTCGGGTCGAGCTTGGTCAGGTGCCGTTCCGGCAAGCCGTGGAAACTCAACAACAGATGATCGTGTTCCTGCATCAGGTACGGCTTGGCGCTGGTCACCAGGGCGTCGAGGTATTCGGGCTGATCGTAGAACGGTTGGAGGATCGAAAACTGCACATTGAGTTTCTTTTCCCGCACGACCCGCTTGGCCTCCTCGATCACCGTGGTCACGGTGCTGTCGGCGAACTGCGGATACAACGGCGCCAACGTGATCTTCTTGTGACCCTGACTCGCCAGCCGCACCAGCGTCGACTCAATGGACGGCTCGCCATAACGCATCGCCAGTTCCACCGGGCCCTGGGCCCATTGTGCGGTCATGGCCTGTTGCAGCCGGCGACTGAGTACCACCAACGGCGATCCCTCTTCCCACCAGATCGAGGCGTAGGCGTGGGCCGACTGCTCGGGGCGCTTGATCAGGATCAGCGACACCAGCAAGCGCCGCACCGGCCATGGCAGGTCGATGACATACGGGTCCATCAGGAATTGATTGAGGTAGCGGCGCACATCGGCCACCGAGGTGGAGGCAGGCGAACCCAGATTCACCAGAAGCAACGCGTGATCGGTCATGCAACGTCCTATTTCAAAGGCGGCTGGACAAGTCTTCCAGGGCCGCAGGCAAATCAGTGAACCGGAATGTGTAACCCGCCGCCTGCAATCGGGCCGGCGTGGCGCGCTGGCCGCCGAGCAACAGCAAGGACAATTCCCCCAGCGCGACCTTCAGCGCAGGCTCCGGCATTGGCACCACGGCCGGCCGATGCAATACACGCCCCAGGGCCTTGGCAAAATCGCGGTTGCGCACCGGGTTCGGCGCGCACGCATTATAAGGACCGCTGGCATCGGTGCGGTGCAGAAGAAAATCAATCAGGGCGATTTGATCGTCGATGTGAACCCACGGCATCCACTGCCGACCATTGCCGATACGCCCGCCCAGGGCGAGCTTGAATGGCAACAACAGCCGCGACAAAAAGCCGCCCTCGGCGGACAGGACCAGACCGGTACGCACCAGCACCACGCGCAGGCCCAAGGCCTCGGCCCGTTGCGCGGTTTCTTCCCAGGCGATGCACAACTGGCTGGCGAAATCTTCACTCACCGGTCCCGATTCCTCGGTCAATTCACGCTCGCCACCGTCGCCGTACCAGCCCACCGCGGAACCGGAAATCAGCACCTGCGGTTTCTGCTCGCAACGCTCCAGCCACGCCAGCAAGACTTCCGTCAACGTGACACGACTGCTCCACAACAACATCTTGCGTTTGTGGCTCCAAGGGCGGTCGGCGATGGGGGCGCCGGCGAGGTTGACCACCGCATCCACCGGCTCATGGATTTCGTCGAGCCTGGCCACGCCACGCACCGATGTCCCGCAGATTTTCGCCACTTCTTCGGGTCGGCGACTCCATACCGTCAGGCGATGCCCCTGCTGCAACCAGAGGCGGCAGAGCTGACGTCCGATCAAACCAGTACCGCCGGTCAGCAATATGTGCATGAGATGTTCCTCGCATCGCGTTTTACCCGGCCCATTAGTCTATTTTTATAGGCAGGGATTTTTCGTATCGGACAGGGTCTGTGTTTAACAATAGGACAAGCTGTCCAAACGCGAACGGTAAAACTTATACCAAAAACCCAATTTGTACAGATTTAAACGACGGCATAGTCTGTACAGAAAGGTAAACGAGGCCCTCATGACTGTACCTATCGCGATCATCGGCACCGGCATCGCCGGACTTTCAGCCGCCCAGGCCCTGACGGAGGCCGGGCATATCGTTCAACTCTTCGATAAAAGCCACGGCAGTGGCGGACGCATGTCAAGCAAGCGCAGCGACGCCGGCGCACTGGACATGGGCGCGCAGTATTTCACTGCCCGCGATCGCCGCTTTGTCACAGAGGTCCAGCGCTGGCAAGTCAACGGCTGGGCCGCGGAATGGAACCCGCAGCTCTACAACTTCCAGAACGGGCAACTGAGCCCATCGCCGGACGAACAGACCCGCTGGGTCGGCACCCCGCGCATGAGCGCCATCACCCGCGCCTTGCTCGACAAACTGCAGGTGCAGTTTTCCTGCCGGATCACCGAGGTGTACCGCGGCCAGGAGCATTGGCATCTGCAGGACGCGGAAGGTTTCACCCACGGCCCCTTCGGCCACGTGGTGATCGCCACGCCCGCGCCCCAGGCCACCGCATTGCTGGCGGCCGTACCGAAGCTGGCCGCCGTGGCCGCCGGCGTGAAGATGGACCCGACCTGGGCTGTGGCCCTGGCCTTCGAAGCACCGCTGGATACGCCCATGGAAGGCTGCTTCGTACAGGACAGCCCCCTGGACTGGCTGGCGCGCAACCGCAGCAAACCGGGACGCGACAGCAAGCTCGACACCTGGGTACTGCACGCCACCAGCGACTGGAGCCGGCAGCACATCGACCTGTCCAAGGAAGCGGTGATCGAACACCTGCACGGTGCGTTCGCCGAACTGCTGCACAGCGCGATGCCCGCACCAAGCTTCAGCGTGGCCCATCGTTGGCTCTATGCCCGCCCCGCCGGCAGCCATGAATGGGGCGCCCTGGCCGATGCCGACCTGGGGCTGTACGTGTGTGGTGACTGGTGCCTGTCCGGCCGGGTCGAAGGCGCATGGCTCAGCGGCCAGGAGGCTGCACGCCGCCTGCACGCAAGCCTGCAGTAGATCGCGTCACCCCACTCCATCGCTCTTCGCTGCTGTCGAAAGAGACAGCAGCCTGCCCGCGGTACCCACTGACATCGCCCAGCCCCTCTATGAATCCGGTTGACTTGTGTACATAGGGGCCTATGATGAAAATATTGTACATAAATATAAATTTGTACAAGATTAGCCATCAGAGGTCGCCCATGCCCAGCGCAGCCATCGCCAAACCCAGAATCGCCATCAGTGCCTGCCTGATGGGTGACGAAGTTCGCTTCAACGGCGGGCACAAACAATCGCTGTTGTGCAGCCGCACCCTCATCGATTACTTCGATTTCGTGCCGGTGTGCCCCGAAGTCGCCATCGGCCTGGGCATTCCCCGGGAGCCGATTCGCCTGGTGGGCAATCCTGAACACCCCGAGGCGCTCGGGACGGTGAATCGCGATCTCAACGTGACCCGGCCATTGGCCGACTATGGGCAGCAGATGGCCGGGGAACTGGATGACCTCTGCGGCTACATCTTCATGCAGAAATCGCCATCCTGCGGACTGGAGCGGGTCAAGGTCTATGACCACAACGGTGTTCCCCAGGAGGGCGGCGGGCGCGGTATCTATGCCCAGGCCTTTTGCGAACGCCACCCCGATCTGCCGGTGGAGGAAGACGGTCGCCTCAACGACCCGGTGCTGCGGGAGAACTTCCTGACGCGGGTGTTTGCCTATGCCGCCTGGCAATCCTTGCGCCGCCAGGGCCTGACCCGGCGCAACCTGATCGAATTCCACTCGCGCTACAAATACCTGCTCATGGCTCACAACCCCGAGCAGTACAAGGCCCTAGGCAAATTGCTGGGCGACATGGGCAAGGCCGATCCCAATGAACTGGGTCCACGCTATTTCAGTGCATTGATGGCCGCTTTGAAGAAATGCGCCACCCGCCGCACCCACACCAATGTGCTGCAACACCTGAGCGGTTACCTCAAGCGCGCCATCGACGCCGACGACAAGCAGGAGGTACAGCACCTCATCGGGCAGTACCGCCTAGGCATCGTACCCTTGGTGGTGCCGCTGACGTTGCTCAAGCATCACCTGCGCCAGCACCCCGACCCTTACCTGGCGCAGCAGGTCTACCTGCAACCGCACCCGGAAAACCTCAGTTTGCGAAACGCCATTTGATGAACAACGATCCCGATTCCAGCGCCCGCGAAGACCTGGGGGCCGACTTTGCCAAGGCCTTGGCGCAAGGCTGGCTGCCCATACGCGAAGTCGCCCGGCAGACCGGTGTCAACGCCGTCACGTTGCGGGCCTGGGAGCGCCGGTACGGCCTGATCGTGCCGCACCGCACGCCCAAGGGACATCGACTGTTCAATGCCGACCACGTGCAACGGATCCGCAGCATCCTCACTTGGATTGATCGTGGCGTCGCGGTGAGCAAGATCAAGCCGTTGCTGGACACACCGACGCTGTCTACAGCACCCACGCCGTCACCGGAAAACGATTGGCAGCGTCAGCGCGACGCCCTGGCGCTGGCGGTGACGCAACTGGCCGAGCGTCAGATCGATGACCTGATCAACCAAGCGATGGCGCTGTATCCGCCCTGGACCGTGTGCGAGCAATTGCTCTTGCCGTTGCTGGCCGAGCTGCACTCGCGCTGGCAAGGCCAGTTTGGCGCGCAGCTGGAACGGGTCTTCCTGTACTCGTGGCTGCGCAGCAAGTTTGGCAGCCGGATCTACCACAACAACCGTCAGTTGCGCGGTGCGCCACTGTTGCTGGTCAATCATTCGGACTTGCCCCAGGAACCGCACCTGTGGCTCACCGCCTGGCTGGCCAGCAGCGCCGATTGCCCGGTGGAGGTGTTCGACAGCCCGCTACCGGCAGGCGAACTGGCCCTGGCGGTCGAACGCCTCAAGGCTCGCGGCGTCCTGTTGTATTCCAGTCACGCCATCAATCTGTCCCAACTGCCCAGGCTGCTGGGTGGAATCGATTGCCCGATCATCATTGCCGGCCCGGCCGCGTCGATCCACCACGCCCGGTTATCCACAGGCGTTTCGATGATTGACCTGTCCTGGGCCGAAGACCCGCTATCGGCTCACCGCGAACTGAGCCGCAGAGAACTCCTTTAGATGGAAAACAGCCTGCAACTGATCTGGCTGCGCAGCGACTTGCGCCTGCACGACAATACCGCCCTCGCGGCGGCCGCAGCCCAAGGGCCCTGCGTGGCGGTGTACCTGACCAGCCCCGAACAATGGCGTGCCCATGACGACGCAGCGTGCAAGATCGATTTCTGGCTGCGCAACCTCGGCGTATTGAGCGCGGCCCTGGATGAATTGAACATCCCGCTCTTGATTCGCGAGGCAATGCATTGGCACCAGGCGCCGCACGTGCTGCTCAAGCTATGTCGCGAACTGAACGTTGGCGCCGTGCATGTCAACGAAGAGTACGGCCTGAATGAAACGCAACGCGACAGCGAAGTCGCCCGTGTGTTGAATGATCAGGGCATCGAGTTTCACCGTCACCTCGATCAACTGCTGTTCAGGCCTGGCAGCGTACTGACCAAGACCGGCAATTATTTCCAGGTGTTCAGTCAGTTCCGCAAGGTCTGCTACAACCGTCTGCATGTTTCGCTGCCGAGCCTGGTCGCCACACCGCGCCAACAGGCCCGCACCGGCATTGCCCGCGATCCGGTGCCGACCCATGTCGCTGGATTCGCCCCGCCCAGCGAAGCACTGCGTGCCCTCTGGCCCGCCGGTGAAACCGAAGCCCGACGGCGCCTGGACAGTTTTGTCGACCAGCACCTCGACGATTACCAGCACGAGCGGGACTTCCCGGCCCGGCCCGGCACCAGCCAGCTCTCGGCCTACCTGGTAGCCGGGGTGGTGTCGCCACGTCAGTGCCTGCATGCCGCGCTGCAAGCCAACCGGGGTGAATTCGAGAGTGGAAGCACCGGCGCCGTGACCTGGATAAATGAATTGCTCTGGCGCGAGTTCTATAAACACATTCTCGTGGGTTATCCACGCGTGTCGCGCCACCGCGCGTTCCGCCCGGAAACCGAAGCGCTGGCATGGCGCAAGGCCCCCACCGAACTGGAGGCATGGAAACAGGCACGCACCGGCCTGCCGATTATCGATGCGGCCATGCGCCAATTGCTGGAAACCGGCTGGATGCACAACCGTTTGCGGATGGTGGTCGCCATGTTCCTGACCAAGAACCTGTTGATCGATTGGCGTGAAGGCGAGCGTTTTTTCATGCAGCACCTGATCGACGGCGACCTGGCCGCCAATAACGGCGGCTGGCAGTGGAGCGCCTCCACCGGTACCGACTCGGCGCCTTGGTTCCGCATCTTCAACCCTTTGAGCCAGTCGGAAAAATTTGACCGCGAGGGCCTGTTCATCAAGTACTGGTTACCTGAACTGAACGATCTGGACAGACAACAGGTCCATAGCCCAAACACCCAGGGCGGCTTGTTTGGCGCAGTGGATTATCCGGCACCGATCGTCGATTTGCGCGAGTCCAGGGCCCGTGCGCTGGCGGCGTTCAGAAACCTGCCGGCGCGACAGGACGCAGTCGTTGAAGGGGTGGGCGATTAGCGAACATAAAAATTGCCAGGCCGCGGGATGCAATATTTACCCGATAACATATAGTCGTACTAAACGTACGAACGCTACTGAAAGTCGTGTATCAGCAGTCAGGCAATCGAAAGGAGAGCGGAATGGGTTTAAGACTGCCCCGGCGTTATTGGCTCACCGGGGCCGGCAATGGAATCGGCGCTTCGTTGGCTGAAGCGATACTTGAGACAGGTGCATACCTGGCCGTCAGTTCACACTCGCCCCGCTCGTGCGAAACCCTTTCGGTACGTTATCCAGGACAAGTGCTGATCGTGCCCGGGAATTTGACCGACAGCCAGACCGTGCACGAGATCGCTGAACAGATCACCCGACAATGGGGCGCCCTGGATCAGGTGATCCTCAATGCTGGAACGACTGAGTACGTTGACCAACAGCATACTGACCACACATTGATCGAGCATATCGTGCGCAGTAACCTGCTGGCCGCCAGTTTCTGCATCGAAGTGGCCATGCCCTTGTTGCGCGCCGGGATCCAACCTCATCTGGTGGGTATCGCCAGCCCGGTGACTTATCTGCCGCCCTCGAACAGCGAAGCGGGTGGAGGCGGGATGCGCCATCTGTTCGAATCGACTCGAGCAGAGCTGGCGTCTGCGGGCGTTGATGTGACCTGGGTGCACCCAGGCTACGATGATCCATCGCTAGGGCCCGACGACTGTTTCCCATTCCCGACCCACTGGTCGCCAGAAGAGGCGGCGCGGCATGTGCTGAAGCACTTGGTGGAACGCCCCCGGGAAGTTGCGCTTCCCATCGCGTCCATGAGCGCCCTGTGGCCCTTGCCTTCATCCACCGAAACCCTGCCGGCCGACATCGACTCATGCCAGGCAAAAAACGACTATCCGATCAAGGGACGACCCTGAGCCGCCGATTGCCTTACACTGCGCGCCATGAAAACCATCCCCCTCCATGAAATCCCGGCACCGACCGTCACATGCTCGACATGCGCGGCGTGCTGCTGCCAGCTGGAAGTGATGCTGATCACCGACACTGGGGTCCCGGAGCGTTTTATCGACACGGACGACTGGGGTGGGGAAGTGATGCTGCGGCTCGACGACGGCTGGTGCGCGGCCCTGGATCGCGACAGCATGATGTGCACCATCTACGAAAAGCGCCCGCTGATCTGCCGCGAGTTCGAGATGGGCGCGCCGGAATGCCTGGAAGAGCGCCAGGGCATTGCGACGGCGTATCGGTAGGCGAAAAAACCTGTGGGAGCGAGCTTGCTCGCGATAGCGGTAGGTCAGACAACTTCAGGGTGGCTGGTCTATCGCTATCGCGAGCAAGCTCGCTCCCACAATTGTTCAGGTGTTACAGCGGCATCGTGTAGTGCAGCGCGTAGCTTTCCACACCGTCGTTGGTCGACTTGATACCTGCGTTGGAGTAGTGAGTGGCGCGAATGCCCACTTCATGTCCGCCATTGAAGCGCAGGCCGAACCCGATGCGATCCTCGAACTGGAAGGCCGTGCCCAACTTGTTGGTTTCCACCTCGGTGTTGGCAAACAGCGCAACACCTACCCCCGCCTCGATGTAAGGCTTCACGTTCTGGCCGGAAAACTCATACACAAAGACCGGCGAGAACGACAGGCTATGGTTGCTGGACGTCTCGTCCCCTTCCCAGTAGGTATAGGCACCGCTCCAGTAGCCAGTCAGGCGCCCGACATCGCTCTGCCACCAACTCTTGTCCCAGTCGAACTGCATGCCCAGGCGATAGGTCATGGTCGAGTCGCTAGTTTGGCCAACCCCAAACTCCACACCCGCCGCCTGAGCGGTGTAAGTGTGCCCCAGCAATGCAGCCGCAAACGCGGCAAAGCAGAATAAGCGCTTCATTAGAACATCCTTTGCGAACAGACTTAGTTAGTTTAGTTACAAACAGACAAAGCTATAGAAATCCGCGGTAAAACAGAAGTTCAGCCCGTTTCACACAATTTTCACGTTTTTCTTACAGTTCGAAGCTTCGCACAACGCCAGACGAATGCCATAGCAGCGGTAGGATTTTTCTCAAATGTATCGGGTCTGCGCTGGTCCAGAATTGCGTTTCATGGGGCGCCCCCTCTGCCAGCCACCCACGTTCGGCCAACAGGCGTTGAAGTTGCCGGGCCACGGCGGCGCCGGTGTCGATCAGGCTGATGTACCTTGGGATCATGTCCTTGAGCAAAGGCTTGAGGAATGGATAGTGGGTGCAGCCCAGGATCAGCGTATCGCAGCCGGCTGCAAGCAACGGCTCTACGTAGTGGTGCAGCAGTTGATGCAGGGCCTGGCTGTGCAAGTCCCCCGCTTCGATCAACTCGACCAGGCCCGGGCACGGCTGGGTGATGACGCGCACATCGGTGGCGAAACGGTCGAGCAAGGCGGCGAATTTGGCGCTCTGCAAGGTGCCGGTGGTCGCCAGCACCCCGACGATACCGCTGCGGGTTGCGGCGGCTGCCGGTTTGACCGCCGGTTCCATGCCGACGATCGGCCAGCGGGGAAAATCGCGCCGTAGATCGGCGACCGCGGCCACCGTAGCGGTGTTGCAGGCGACCACCAACGCCTTGGCGCCCTGACTGAAGAGAAAGTCGGCAATGATCGCGCAACGTTGTCGGATGTATTCCGGGCTCTTCTCGCCGTAGGGAATGTGCCCACAGTCAGCTACGTACAGCAGCGACTCATCGGGCAGCAACTGACGGATCTCCCCCAGCACCGACAGCCCGCCGACGCCCGAGTCCAGCACTCCCACCGGTGCGTCATTCATGCGAGCCACCACAAACACTGCACCCCGGGTCGCGCTTGACCCGCAATTCGCGGAAACGCGTGCCCAGGGCGTCGATCAGCAATAGCCGTCCCACCAGCGGCTCGCCGAAACCGACCAGCAGCTTCAAGGCTTCAAGGGCTTGTAGACTGCCCACCAACCCCACCAGCGGCCCGATCACACCGGCTTCGCTACAGGTTAGCTCGGCTTCGCTGCCATGGCCGTAGAGGCAGTGGTAGCAAGGGCTTTCGGGGCGACGCGGGTCGAACACCGACAACTGCCCTTCCAGGCGAATCGCCGCGCCGCTGACCAGCGGCTTACCCGCCGCGACACAGGCCGCGTTCACCGCTTCGCGGGTCGAGAAATTGTCCGAGCAGTCGAGCACCACATCCACCGCCGCGACCGCAGCGGCCAGGCTGTCTTCATCCATGGCGACCCGGTGAGGCACCAACCGAACCTCGGGGTTGACCGCCCCCAAGCGCCGCATCGCCGAATCGACCTTGCTCAGGCCGACGCTGTCGGTGTCGTGAATGACCTGGCGTTGCAGGTTGGTCAGGTCGACGCTGTCGAAATCCGCCAGGTGCATCTCACCCACGCCAGCGGCGGCCAGGTACAACGCCACCGGGGCGCCGAGCCCGCCGAGGCCGATGATCAACACGCGGCTTTGCTTGAGACGCAATTGGCCATCGATGTCGACATGCTGCAACAGAATCTGTCGGCTGTAGCGCAACAGCTCCTGATCGTTCAGCACGGCAGGCACCCCAGGCTGATGCGCTCATGGTCCCCCAGGTCCTTGCGGCTGTGGACCTCGACAAACCCCTGGGCACCCAGCAAATCGCGCACCGCCTCGGCCTGGTCGTAACCATGCTCGAGCATCAGCCAGCCCCCCGGTTCGAGGTGCGCTGGCGCCTGGGCCACGATCTGGCGCAGATCATCGAGCCCGTCCGGCCCGGCCACCAAGGCACTGGCCGGCTCGAAACGCACGTCGCCCTCGGCCAGGTGCGGATCGCTGGCCGCGATGTACGGCGGGTTGCTGATGATCAACTGGAAACGCTCGCCCTCCAAGGCGCTGAACCAGTGGCTGCTCAACACCGTGACATTGCGCAGGGCCAGGCGCTGGCGATTGCGTTCGGCCAGGGCCACGGCCTCCAGCACCCGGTCGACCGCCGTGACGTTCCAGGCCGGACGCTCACTGGCCAATGCCAGGGCAATCGCGCCGCTGCCGGTGCCCAGGTCCAGGACCCGGGCCGGTGTCGCGGGCAGCAAGGCCAGTGCGGTTTCCACCAGCAGTTCGGTGTCGGGACGCGGGATCAGCGTATGGGGCGCGACTTCCAAGTCGAGTTTCCAGAAACCCTGTTGCCCAAGGATGTAGGCCACCGGCTCGCCGGAGCGACGGCGACGCAGGTATTCGGAGAACAGCAGCGCCGCCTCGCTGGGCACGATCCGCTCGGGCCAGGTGTGCAGGAAGCTGCGGGACTTGCCCAGGGCAGCGGCCAGCAACAACTCGACATCCAGCCGTGGCGTGGGCGAATCCGGCAGCTCGGCGGCGCGTAACAGACTGGCGATGATGGTCATTTATTCACCTGTGCTTACTCGCCAATCGCCGCCAACTGGTCGGCCTGGTATTCGGCCAGCAACGGCTCGATGACCGCATCGACACCGCCGGCCAAGATCTCGTCCAGGGAATACAAGGTCAGGTTGACACGATGGTCGGTGACCCGGCCCTGGGCGAAGTTGTAGGTACGGATCCGTTCGGAACGATCGCCCGAGCCCACCAGCAATTTGCGTTCGCTGGCGATGGCATTGGCAGCGGCGCTGGTCTGCTGGTCGTTGAGCTTGGCCGACAACCAGGCCATGGCCCGCGCACGGTTCTTGTGCTGGGAACGTTCTTCCTGGCACTCGACCACGATGCCCGAGGGCAAGTGGGTGATGCGGATCGCCGAGTCGGTCTTGTTGACGTGCTGGCCGCCCGCCCCGGAGGAACGGTAGGTGTCGATCCGCAGGTCCGCCGGGTTGATCTCGATGGCTTCCTGCTCGTCCGGCTCGGGCAATACCGCCACGGTGCAGGCCGAGGTGTGGATGCGTCCCTGGGATTCGGTGGCCGGCACGCGCTGCACGCGGTGGGCGCCGGATTCGAACTTGAGCTTGCCGTAGACATTGTCGCCTTCGACCCGGGCGATGACTTCTTTATAGCCGCCGTGCTCGCCTTCGTTCTCCGACAGGATCTCCACGCGCCAACCGCGACGCTCGGCATAACGCGAATACATGCGGAACAGGTCGCCGGAAAAAATCGCCGCCTCGTCGCCGCCGGTGCCGGCACGGATCTCGAGGAACACGTTGCGCCCATCATTCGGGTCCTTGGGCAGCAGCATGCGTTGCAGGTTGCTTTCCAGTTCGAGCAATTGTTCCTTGGCTTCGCGCACTTCCTCCACGGCCATTTCGCGCATGTCCGGGTCGCTGTCCTTGAGCAGCGCCTGGGCGCCTTCGAGGTCGCCCTGCACTTTAAGCAGCTGTTTATAGGTGGCGACAATCGGCTCGACTTCCGCGTATTCCTTGGAATAGGTGCGGAATTTGTTCTGGTCGGCAATGACTTCGCCATCGCCCAGCAAGGCGGTCAATTCTTCGAAACGGTCCTGGAGGATGTCCAGTTTGTTGAGCAGCGACGCTTTCATTGCGGTTTTTTATCCGAAAAGCTATCCGGTGAGCCCTCACCGAGGGCAAAGAGTTCCTGGGCCATGGCCAGCGCATCGAGGCGGCCCTCGGCAGTCAGTTTCTTGAGCTGGACACTGGGAGCGTGGAGCAACTTGTTGGTCAGGCCGCGGGCCAGTTGCACCAGCACCTCCTCGGCACTGCCACCATTGGCCAGCAGGCGCTGGGCCTTTTGCAGTTCCTCGTCGCGCAGACGTTCGCTCTGTTGACGATACGCCTTGAGCACATCCACCGCCGCCAGCTCGCGCAGGCGCACCATGAAGTCCTCGGCGCCGACGCTGACCATCTCTTCCGCCGCCTGGGCCGCGCCCTGCCGACTCTTGAGGTTCTCGGCCACCACCTCGTGCAGGTCGTCGACGCTATAGAGGTAAACATCGTCCAGCTCGCCGACTTCCGGCTCGATGTCCCGGGGAACGGCGATGTCCACCATGAAAATCGGCTTGTGCTTGCGCAGCTTCAGGGCACTTTCCACGGCGCCCTTGCCGAGGATCGGCAACTGGCTGGCGGTGGAACTGATGACGATGTCGCTGTGCACCAGTTCGGCGGGAATGTCCGACAGCAGCACCGCATGGGCACCAAACTGTTCGGCCAGGGTGCTGGCCCGCTCCAGGGTCCGGTTGGCGACGACAATGCGTTTGACCCCCAGGTCGTGGAGATGGCGAGCGACCAGGGTGATGGTCTCGCCGGCACCGATCAGCAGCGCCTGGCTGCGTTGCAAATCACTGAAAATCTGTTTCGCCAGGCTGACGGCGGCGAACGCCACGGACACCGGGTTCTCGCCGATGGCGGTGTCGGTGCGCACCTGCTTGGCGGCATTGAAGGTGGCCTGGAACAAGCGCCCCAGCAGCGGGCCGATGGTGCCGGCCTCGCGGGCCACGGCGTAGGCCGACTTCATCTGGCCGAGAATCTGCGGCTCGCCCAGCACCAGCGAGTCGAGCCCCGAGGCGACGCGCATCATGTGACGAACGGCCGCATCGTCTTCATGCACATAGGCACTGGCGCGCAGCTCTTCAAGGCTCAGGTTGTGATATTCGGCCAGCCAGCGCAGCACCGAATCGGCCGAAACGTGATCCTGTTCTATATAAAGCTCACTGCGATTGCAGGTGGAGAGGATCGCAGCTTCGCGGCTGTCGGTGAGCCGGCAGAGCTGCTGCAGGGCCTCAACCAGCTGCTCAGGCGTAAAGGCCACGCGCTCGCGGACGTCTACTGAAGCAGTCTTGTGGTTAATACCGAGTGCAAGGAAGGCCATTCAAGGTCGCTGATGGTGACGTGAAGCCGGTAATTGTCCTACTTCGTCAGATTCAGAACAACCACTCGATCTCTATCGCCCTGCCCTGGGTTGTAAATCGACGGGGCGGTTATGTTTGACCCAAGGCTTGTGTCATGATGATCCGACCGCAGGTTAGTCGTCCTCTTCCTATATGAATAGATCTTCCGCGTTGCTCCTCGCCCTTGCCTTGCTCAGCGGCTGCCAGTCCATGGCCCCCGTTTCGACGGACGGTACGCCGCCAGTCGAAGACAGCGTGCAGGCCCCTGAAAAACCCAAGGTCTATGGCTCGTTCAGCGAAGAAACCATCTTCAGCCTGTTGAGCGCCGAACTGGCAGGCCAGCGCAATCGCTTCGACATTGCGCTGGACAACTACGTGACCCAGGCCATCAATACCCAGGACCCGGGCATCTCCGAACGGGCATTTCGCATTGCCGAATACCTGGGCGCCGACCAGCCCGCGCTGGACACCGCGCTGATCTGGGCCAGGAATGCCCCCGATGACCTGGAAGCGCAGCGCGCCGCCGCCGTGCAACTGGCCCGGGCCGGGCGCTACGATGACTCCATGGTCTATATGGAGAAAGTCCTGCTGGGCAAGGGCGACACCCATTTCGACTTCCTGGCGCTGTCCGCCGCCGATACCGACCAGGAAACCCGCAACGGCCTGATGAAAAGCTTCGATCGCCTGTTGCAGCGCCACCCGAATAACGGCCAGCTGATTTTCGGCAAGGCCCTGCTGCTGCAACAGGATGGCGACACCCAGGGTGCCCTCACCCTGCTGGAAGACAACCCGCCGGAAGCCGGCGAAGTAGCGCCGATCCTGCTGCGTGCCCGCTTGCTGCAAGGCTTGAACCGCGGCGACGAAGCCTTGCCGCTGCTGGAAAAAAGCATCAAGAAATACCCGGACGACAAACGCCTGCGCCTCACCTACGCCCGCATGCTGGTGGAAAACAACCGCATGGACGACGCCAAGGTGGAGTTCTCCAGCCTGGTCCAGCAATACCCGGAAGACGACGAGCTGCGCTATTCCCTGGCGCTGGTCTGCCTGGAAGCCAAGGCCTGGGAAGAGGCCAAGGGTTATCTGGAAGACCTGATCGCCCGGGGAAGCCATGTCGACTCGGCCCATTTGAACCTGGGTCGCATCGCCGAGGAACGCAACGATCCCGAGAACGCACTGATCGAGTACGCCCAGGTCGGCCCGGGCAACGACTATCTGCCGGCGCAGTTGCGCCAGGCCGATATCCTGATCAGCAATGGCAAGACCGCCGATGCCCAGAGCCGCCTCGCCGTACAGCGCGACTCCCAGCCGGACTACGGCATCCAGTTGTACCTGATCGAAGCCGAAACCCTGTCGGCCAACAATCAGGGCGACAAGGCCTGGAACGTACTGCAGCAAGCCTTGAAGCAGTACCCGGACGATCTGAACCTGTTGTATACCCGCGCCATGCTGGCGGAAAAACGCAATGACCTGGCCCAGATGGAAAAAGACCTGCGCCTGATCATCCAGCGTGACCCGGACAACGCCATGGCCCTCAATGCCCTGGGCTACACCTTGTCGGATCGCACCACCCGCTATGACGAAGCCAAGGTGCTGATCGAACAGGCCCACCAGATCAATCCGGAAGACCCGGCGGTACTCGACAGCCTTGGCTGGGTGAATTTCCGCCTGGGCAATCTCGACGAAGCCGAACGCCTGTTGCGCCAAGCCCTGGAGCGCTTTCCCGACCAGGAAGTCGCCGCTCACCTGGGCGAGGTCCTTTGGGCCAACGGCAAACAACGCGAAGCCCGGCAGATCTGGAGCCGATTCCTCAAGGATCAGCCTGACAGCCCTATCTTGCGCAGCACCATCAAACGCCTGACCGGATCCGAGACTCTTTAAGATTATGTTTTTGCGCCATTTCATCGTTTTCAGCTTCATTGCCTTGCTCGCCGGTTGCGCGGGCTTCGGCGCACGTGAATCCGTCCAGGGCCAGGGCAACCAGGCCCAGTGGCGCGAGCACAAACAACAACTGAGCGGCCTCGACGGCTGGCAGATCGACGGCAAGATCGGCATCCGCGCCCCGAAAGACTCGGGCAGCGGCACGCTGTTCTGGCTGCAACGCCAGGACTACTACGACATCCGCCTGTCGGGCCCACTGGGTCGCGGCGCGGCCCGCCTGACTGGCCGGCCGGGCCAGGTTTCCCTGGAAGTCGCCAATCAGGGGCGCTACGAGGCCCCCACCCCCGAAGCGCTGCTGGAAGAACAGCTGGGCTGGAAACTGCCGGTCTCCCACCTGACCTGGTGGGTTCGCGGGCTGCCGGCACCGGACAGTAAAAGTCGCCTGACCCTCGACGCCGACAGCCGCCTGTCCAACCTGGAACAGGATGACTGGCAGATCGAGTACCTCAGCTATGCCCAGCAGAACGGCTACTGGCTGCCCGAACGCATCAAGTTGCATGGCAGCGACCTCGACGTCACGCTGGTGATCAAGCAATGGCAGCCGCGCAAGCTGGGGCAGTGACATGACCGCTGCACGCCTGACCCTGCCCTCCCCGGCCAAGCTCAACCTGATGCTGCACATCCTCGGCCGTCGTCCGGACGGCTACCACGAGTTGCAGACGATCTTCCAGTTCCTGGACTACGGCGACGAGATCACCTTCGCCGTGCGCGACGACGGCGTGATTCATCTGCACACCGAGTTCGAAGGCGTGCCCCACGACAGCAACCTGATCGTCAAGGCCGCGAAACAACTCCAGTTGCAATCCGGTAGTAGGCTGGGCATCGATATCTGGATCGAAAAAATCCTGCCCATGGGCGGCGGCATCGGCGGCGGCAGCTCGAATGCGGCGACGACTTTATTGGGCCTCAACCATTTGTGGCAGCTTGGCTGGGAGATCGATCGCCTGGCTGCCCTGGGCCTGACGCTGGGCGCCGACGTGCCGGTTTTCGTGCGTGGCCACGCCGCTTTCGCCGAGGGCGTCGGGGAAAAACTCACCCCAGTGGAACCCGAGGAACCCTGGTACTTGGTGCTGGTGCCGCAAGTATCTGTAAGTACAGCAGAAATTTTTTCAGATCCACTGTTGACACGTAACTCTCCTCCCATTAAAGTGCGCCCCGTTCCCAAGGGAAACAGTCGAAATGACTGCTTACCGGTGGTAGCGAGGCGTTATCCAGATGTTCGTAACGCTCTGAATTTGTTAGGTAAATTTACCGAAGCAAAACTCACCGGAACTGGAAGTTGTGTGTTTGGGGGCTTCCCAAGCAAAGCTGAAGCTGATAAAGTCTCGGCCCTTCTGACAGAGACCCTTACAGGGTTTGTAGCAAAAGGAAGCAACGTTTCGATGTTGCATCGCAAGCTGCAAGACCTGCTCTAAAAGGAATCGAGTGCTGGGCACTCGCAGCAACAGATACAGGGGCGTCGCCAAGCGGTAAGGCAGCAGGTTTTGATCCTGCCATGCGTTGGTTCGAATCCAGCCGCCCCTGCCATTTTCCTATACTCATCCAGGTATACCCTCAGCCTTCAGGTACTGCGCGTGTCCAAGATGATGGTCTTTACGGGGAACGCCAACCCCGATCTGGCTCGACGTGTCGTACGTCAGCTGCATATCCCTCTCGGTGACATTTCTGTCGGTAAATTTTCCGACGGCGAAATCACTGCCGAGATCAATGAAAACGTTCGCGGTAAAGACGTCTTCATTATTCAGCCGACTTGCGCTCCGACCAACGATAACCTGATGGAACTCGTCGTGATGGCTGATGCCTTCCGCCGTTCCTCGGCTACTCGTATCACTGCTGTTATTCCTTACTTTGGTTATGCCCGTCAGGATCGCCGTCCGCGTTCCGCACGCGTGGCCATCAGCGCGAAAGTCGTGGCTGATATGCTCACCGTAGTCGGCATCGACCGTGTCCTCACGGTTGATCTGCATGCCGACCAGATTCAGGGTTTCTTCGATATTCCCGTGGATAACATCTACGGCTCCCCCGTCCTGGTGGATGATATCGAAGATCAGCGCTTCGAAAACCTGATGATCGTGTCCCCGGACATTGGCGGCGTCGTGCGTGCACGGGCTGTTGCCAAATCCTTGGGCGTGGATCTGGGTATCATCGACAAACGCCGTGAGAAAGCCAATCACTCCGAAGTGATGCATATCATCGGCGACGTCGAAGGGCGTACCTGTATCCTGGTCGATGACATGGTCGATACCGCCGGCACCCTGTGCCACGCGGCCAAGGCCCTGAAAGAGCATGGCGCGGCCAAGGTCTTTGCCTACTGCACACACCCTGTGCTGTCCGGTCGGGCAATCGAGAACATTGAAAATTCCGTGCTGGACGAGCTGGTGGTGACCAACACCATTCCGCTGTCCGCTGCAGCACAAGCCTGTGCGCGTATCCGTCAACTGGATATCGCACCGGTGGTTGCCGAAGCGGTTCGCCGCATCAGCAATGAAGAATCGATCAGCGCGATGTTCCGCTAAGGGCCCTGCCCTTTCCAGGACACCTCGTTGACGAAAAGCGCCCCGCCCCGACATCACCTGTCGGGGCGGGGCTTTTTTGCCCATACCGTGCCTGACGCTGGTCGCAAACGTCACTCGGTCATGGCTATTTTGGAGATACAACATGAACGATTTTACTCTGAATGCTGAAGTGCGTTCCGACCTGGGGAAAGGTGCGAGCCGCCGCCTGCGTCGTCTCGCAAGCCTGGTTCCAGCTGTAGTCTACGGTGGCGACAAAGCCCCTGAGTCCATCAGCATGCTGGCCAAAGAAGTTGCCAAACTGCTCGAAAACGAAGCGGCCTACAGCCACATCATCGAGCTGAACGTTGGCGGCACCAAGCAAAACGTCGTGATCAAAGCCCTGCAGCGTCACCCGGCCAAAGGCCACGTGATGCACGCTGACTTCGTACGCGTAGTCGCCGGCCAGAAACTGACCGCTATCGTGCCTGTACACTTCGTTGGCGAAGCTGCTCCGATCAAGAAAGGCGGCGAAGTTTCCCACGTTGTTTCGGAAATCGAAGTGACTTGCCTGCCGAAAGACCTGCCTGAATTCATCGAAGTCGACCTGGCTGACGCCGAAGTCGGCACGATCATTCACCTGTCCGACCTCAAGGCTCCTAAAGGCGTTGAGTTTGTTGCTCTGGCACACGGCGATGACAAGGCTGTTGCCAACGTCCACGCTCCACGTGTTGCTCCAGAAGCCACTGAAGAAGGCGCTGCAGAGTAATTTCACTCTGTCGCCGGAGTGACCGGAAACATCGCGGACTGGAACGTAGCGAGACAGCGGGCGAGAACGCGAAGTTTACTCAACGGTAAATCCGCCATTTTCGTCCACTGTCGCAACACCGCCTGATTGCGACATCGTTATCCACACTCCAGGAAGGGCCCCTATCGTGACTGCCATAAAACTGATCGTTGGCCTGGGAAATCCAGGCGCTGAATACGAACAGACCCGGCATAACGCAGGGGCCCTTTTTGTTGAGCGCATCGCGCACGCACAAGGCGTCAGCCTGGCGGCCGATCGCAAGTATTTCGGCCTGACCGGGCGCTTCTCGCATCAGGGTCAGGATGTTCGCCTGTTGATTCCCACCACCTACATGAACCGCAGCGGCCAGGCCGTGGCGGCATTGGCCGGTTTCTTTCGCATCAAGCCTGAAGAAATCCTGGTGGCCCACGACGAACTCGACCTGCCTCCGGGCGTTGCCAAGCTCAAGCAAGGCGGCGGCCATGGCGGTCACAACGGGTTGCGCGACATCATCGCGCAACTGGGTAATCAGAATACCTTTCACCGCCTGCGGCTCGGCATCGGCCACCCGGGCGTTGCCAGTATGGTTTCTAACTTTGTCCTGGGTCGTGCGCCTCGCGCCGAACAGGAAAAACTCGATGCCAGCATCGACTTTGCCCTCGGCGTGCTGCCGGATATTCTCGCCGGTGAATGGAACCGCGCGATGAAAAACCTGCACAGCCAGAAGGCCTGACACTTATCCGAGGGGAAACACCATGGGATTCAATTGCGGCATCGTCGGCCTGCCTAACGTCGGCAAGTCCACCCTGTTCAACGCCCTGACCAAATCCGGTATCGCGGCCGAGAACTTCCCC
Organism: Pseudomonas sp. NFIX10; assembly: GCF_900111955.1. Taxonomy (NCBI): domain Bacteria; kingdom Pseudomonadati; phylum Pseudomonadota; class Gammaproteobacteria; order Pseudomonadales; family Pseudomonadaceae; genus Pseudomonas; species Pseudomonas sp. NFIX10. The sequence goes on from NZ_FOKH01000002.1 coordinate 269,547, forward strand.
TTCTGCACCATCGAGCCGAACAGCGGCATCGTGCCGATGCCCGATCCGCGCCTGGAAGCCTTGGCGGCTATCGTCAACCCCAAGCGCATCCTGCCGACCACCATGGAATTCGTCGACATCGCAGGCCTGGTGGCTGGCGCGTCGAAAGGCGAAGGCCTGGGCAACAAGTTCCTGGCCAACATCCGTGAAACCGACGCCATCGCCCACGTGGTGCGCTGCTTCGAAGACGAGAACGTGATTCACGTCTCCAACAGCGTCGACCCCAAGCGCGACATCGAAATCATCGACCTGGAACTGATTTTCGCCGACCTCGACAGCTGCGAAAAACAACTGCAGAAAGTTGCCCGCAACGCCAAGGGCGGTGACAAGGACGCGGTTGTGCAGAAGGGCCTGCTGGAGCAGTTGATCGCCCACTTCACCGAAGGCAAGCCAGCACGCAGCCTGATGAAGAACATGAGCACCGACGAGAAGCTGGTGATCAAGGGCTTCCACCTGTTGACCACCAAACCGGTCATGTACATCGCCAACGTCGCTGAAGACGGTTTCGAGAACAACCCGCACCTGGACGTGGTCAAGGCCATTGCCGAGGAAGAAGGCGCCATGGTCGTTCCGGTCTGCAACAAGATCGAAGCGGAAATCGCCGAGCTGGACGACGGTGAAGAGAAAGACATGTTCCTCGAGGCCCTGGGCCTGGAAGAGCCTGGCCTGAACCGCGTGATCCGCGCCGGCTACGAGATGCTCCACCTGCAGACCTACTTCACCGCCGGTGTCGAAGAAGTGCGCGCCTGGACCGTCCGCGTGGGTGCCACCGCACCGCAAGCCGCCGGTGTGATCCACACTGACTTCGAAAAAGGCTTTATCCGTGCCGAAGTCATCGCCTACTCGGATTTCATCCAGTACAAGGGCGAAGCGGGCGCCAAGGAAGCGGGTAAATGGCGTCTGGAAGGCAAGGAATACATCGTCAAGGATGGCGACGTGATGCACTTCCGCTTTAACGTCTGACCCGCCACGCCGCTTCCACGCAGCATTCGAAAAGCCCCGTTATCGCCCCGCGATGCGGGGCTTTTGCGTTGGAACATCTCATTGCAACCCGGAACCGTCCGATATCAATCCATCGCCCGCCTCCCCTGGCCTTCGTTTGCTTGAATAGCTGTCCTGCCCAAATAACGTGTAACGGCCCATTCGCAGGCGTGCTCAAATGACCAGCCACCGGTTTGCCGTCCCATCAGTTTGTGTCACAGGCAGCGGGTTATTCATCCGTGTCACATGATAAAGGAAGCATCATGGCCAACCCCTACCGCGAACTGTTCTCCACCCCGGGCGCCATCGGGCTAGTGATGACGAGCGCCATTGCCCGTCTGCCACAGGCAATGATCGGCATTGGCCTCATCACCATGTTGGTGCAACAGACAGGACTTTATTGGCTGGCAGGCGCGGTCGCCGGGACTTATACCCTGGCGACTGCGCTTATCGGTCCGCAAGTATCGAAACTTGTCGACCGGCGGGGGCAACGCCGGGTTCTGCCCCCTCTGGCGGCCTTCAGCACCAGCATGCTGCTCGCGCTGATCATTGCCGTGTACATGAGCGCTCCGGCCCCACTACTGTTTATCCTCGCGGCATTGGCGGGCACGATGCCAAGCATGCCCGCCATGATAAGGGCACGCTGGATACAACTTTTCCGTGGCAAGCCACAGCTACACACAGCCTTTTCCCTGGATACCGTTATAACTGAACTGGCCTTTGTCATCGGCCCACCACTTGCCATTGGTTTGAGCATCAGTGTTTTCGCCCAAGCCGGGCCCCTTGCTGCGGTCTTGTTGTTGATGGTCGGTGTGACGGCGTTTCTCATGCAGCGGCAGACGGAACCGAAGGTGGTCGTGGGCACAGCGAGGAGCACAGGCTCGACCTTGCTTATCCCCGGCGTTCCTACCATCGTGCTCGCACTGTTGGCGATGGGCGTCATTGGAGGATCCGTTGACGTGGCGGTTGTCGCCTTCGCCAACGCACAGGGCTGGCCGGCGTCTGCCAGCTTCATCCTGGCAACCTATGCCCTCGGTTCACTGATCGCAGGCCTGACGTTCGGCGCCTTGAGGGCTTCCATACCGATTGACCGGCAGTTTTTAATCGGGTCGCTGGTAACGGCAGTCACTGCTGTGTTGCCCATTCTTTCACCGAACGTCTATGTCCTTTCCGCAATGTTATTTTTGGCAGGCATGTCGTTTGCGCCAACGATGGTCATCATCATGAATCTCGGCACGATGATTGTTCCGCCTTCCAGGATCACCGAAGGGTTTACGTGGATGTCGACTGGCGTCAGCATCGGCGTCGCGCTCGGCGGCGTATTGGCGGGCTTGGTCATCGACGCCTGTGGCGCGCAGGCAGGGTTCGGCGTCGCGATTGTCGCGGGCCTGGCCATGGTGCTGATAGTGCTTTCAGGGCTGCGTATACTGCGCACTTCGTCCGCAACGGGTCACGAAATCACCTTCCAGTGATGTGCATTGCTGGACTTGCTGCATGCCTCGATTTCCAGAATCCACTCAGTGTGGCCACCACTCGGTGCCTCGCTCCGGCATTTATGTAACTGAACCACCGTCATCGCGAGCAAGCTCGCTCCCACATGGACTCGCGGGTGTCCACAGCATCTGTATACGACACAAAAACCTTGTGGGAGCGAGCTTGCTCGCGATGACGTCAGCACAACCAACATCACCGCAAACTGATCCTCCGCGATCGCGAGCTCCCACAGAAGGAACGCGTTCGCTCTAAGCCAGGGCCACCTCGCTTTGGTTTTTGATCTGGGGCGCCCCGTTAATCACGCTGGCCGAACGCAGGCATTGTGGAATGGGCATCCCGATCCCGGCATGGATATCGGGATAGCCGTGGCATTACTCCACAATCCGACTAGAACAGATAACCTATGTAAATCGCGCCACCACCACCGGCCTGCAGGCCAGCGTTTATGCCGGCCATGACCAGCGCCCCCTTGGCCGACCGCGCCAATTGTCGGCTGACCGTGGCAGATGCAATGAGCGAGGTCGCCGGGTTGGAGCTCAGGGCCACCGACAACGCCAGCAACTTGGGATCGAGCCCGAACAACAGCGCCGTGGCCGAACCGCCGATTCCCAGGCCCACCCCGACTTCGGTGTACATGCAAGGCCCGGTGATGTCGTCACTGGTCAGGTCGCGAGCGACCAAGGCATCGCTGACAAACACCTTGCCGGTGCTGGGAAAGGCTTCCGCCGCCCCCGCTGCCGACACGCCCTTGCCCTTGATCTGGATATTGATCTTGCCGAAACGCGGCAGCCGCGCGCCAAATCCGGCACCTACTCCGACGCCGCCGTAGCGGTAGCTGACGTCCTCGCCCTCGGGCGAACGCAGGATGATCGAACCGCCACTGCCCGCCACCATGACCACGGTCAGGCCGCCACCGCTGGCGGTCTGATACTGCCAGCGACTTTCATTGACCGGGATCGGGATGTTGTAGCTCATACGTTAAAGTCCTTTATGTGAATGAACCGTACCGCGACCGCGCTGACGGATAGCTTTTGCCAGACCGACAAGCGTGAACACCAGACCGATAAGACCCAGGACCCCGGGAGTGCCCCACAGCGCGGCCGAGTCATCGACGATGGCGCTGTTGGCCGGCTGCTCGGGCAGGTAATACACCCGCACCGGCTGACCCTGCTGATAGCCGAAGATGAAGCCGCCCTGGGGGTAGGAGATGTTTTCACCGCTGCTCGTGGTGAAGGCGATCTCAGGATGCGAACCACCGGCATTCAAGTGGCTGACGATGCCATCGGCGGCCTGTGCACGGTCGAGAAACTCGCGTCGCTCAAGCGTGAGATTGATGGCAATGCTCAACAAACCGATACCAATCAGGGCAAACAGCAGGCCCAGCAATATCTTCCCGATGTGTGACGGGGTGTGGTTAACCATGGCTTGTCTCAATGTTCGTCCATGAAGAGGGCCACCAGAATAGCAAGAAGCGGCGCGATGCCGCACCTCCCGAAAATCATTCCCGCAATCGTACGATGCCAGGAGAACGCCTCTCCGTGGTGAGTGGTGATAAACACCCCGATCGACTACCATGCCGGTCGCCGGTTCCCCCACGGGACTAATAGGGAATCCGAGATGCCTCGCACGGCATCAAACGGAACTGCCCCCGCAACTGTAGGTGCTGAGCCTGCTCCTCAATGGCCACTGGGATCGCCCCGGGAAGGCTGGAGCCAGGCGATGACGCATCAGTCAGGAGACCTGCCGGCCAAGTCAATCACTAACCGGCGGGGTGTCCGGGAAGAGCATCCTTGCGTTGCGCGTCACTGGGCCGATCGGCACTTCAGTGCTTTAGCGGCAGCGTTCGATGATGTGTTTTCCAGTCCGTCCCCTGCTCCGTGTACGGTCAACTGGAGTTTGCATCATGCTGCTGCCCCGCCTTGTCCCCCTCGTTATAGCCCTGGGTCTGCCGAGCCTCGCCCACGCGGCCCCGACTCAATATCCCCTGACCCTGGAAAACTGCGGCAGCACGCTGACCTTTGAGCAACCACCCAGTCGCGTCGTGACCATCGGCCAGGCCGGCACTGAAATGCTGTATGCCATGGGGTTGAGCGACAAAGTGGTCGGTACTTCGCTCTGGTTCAACGATGTGCAGATGAAGTACAAGGCGCAGAACGACAAGATCGAACGCCTGGCCGATAACGAGCCGAGCTTCGAGGCGGTGATCGGCAAACGTCCGCAACTGGTGGCGGTGGAGCTGGAATGGATGGTCGGACCGCAAGGCGTGGTCGGTACCCGCCAGCAGTTTCACGAACTGAAGATCCCCACCTACCTGATGCCCTCCGATTGCGAGGCCAAGGATAATCTGGTCGGTGCGGATGGCACGCGGCTGGAGGCGTTTCGCATCGACAGTATCTACAAGAGCATCAGCCAGTTGGCTGAAATCTTCGACGTACAGGAGCGTGGCCAACAGTTGAACGCCCAACTCAAGGCCAGTCTGGCGAAGTCTATCGCCACGGTGCAGGCCAAGGATCTGAAGCAGACGAGTGCGCTGTTCTGGTTCTCCAGCGCCAGTCTGGACATCGACCCCTATGTGGCCGGGCACAAGGGCATTCCTGACTTCATGCTCAGTACCCTGGGCGTGCGCAACGTGGTTGAATCCGATGAGGAATGGCCAACCGTCGGCTGGGAAACCATCGCCAAGGCCAACCCGACCTTCCTGGTCATTGCCCGCATGGATCGCCGACGTTTTCCGGCGGATGACCATGAAAAGAAGCTGCAATTCCTGCGCAGTGACCCGGTGACCCGCAATATGGACGCGGTGAAAAACAACCGCATCATCATTCTCGATGCGATGGCCATGCAAGCGAGCATCAGAATGTTCGACGGCCTGGAAACCCTGGCGACGGCCATCAGCGGCTACGACCTGCCGAAATGATTCCGACGCTGATTCGAACGTTGCTGGCGTTGGTGACGCTGCTCCTGGCAGTGATTGCCGGTGTGGCCATCGGTGAAACGAGTATCGAGCCGAGTGTGGTGTTCCAGGTGCTGGCCAACAAACTGTGGGCCGCAGGTTATGTCCTCGACCCGATAGACGAAGGCATCGTCTGGAACTACCGGCTGACCCGGGCGCTGGTGGCGGCGGCCTGCGGTGCGGGCCTGGCGACCTGCGGGGTGATCTTGCAATCGCTGTTGCGCAACCCGTTGGCCGATCCTTACCTGCTCGGCATCTCCGCCGGCGCCTCGACAGGCGCGGTACTGGTGGCGCTGCTGGGCATTGGGGCGGGGCTGGTTTCGTTGTCGGCCGGGGCCTTCACCGGGGCCGTTGCGGCGTTCGCCGTGGTCGTTTTGCTGGCCCGCGCCAGCCGCTCACCCTCTGGCACCGGGCAGATTATCCTGGCCGGCATTGCCGGCTCGCAGTTGTTCAATGCCCTCACCGCGTTTCTGATTACCAAGTCCGCCAGTTCCGAACAAGCTCGCGGCATCATGTTCTGGTTGCTGGGAAATCTCAGTGGGGTCCGTTGGCCGTCGGTGTGGCTGTCGGTGCCCGTGGCATTGATCGGTCTCGCGGTGTGCCTGTGGCACCGGCGGGCGCTGGACGCCTTTACCTTTGGCGCCGATTCGGCCGCCTCCCTTGGCATTCCGGTACGCCAGGTGCAATTTCTGCTGATCAACTGCGCGGCACTGGTGACAGCGGTGATGGTGTCGATCGTGGGCTCCATCGGTTTCGTCGGGCTGGTCATTCCCCATGCCGTGCGTTTGTTGCTGGGCACCCGGCATGCGCGCCTGTTGCCGGCAAGCGCGTTGGGTGGCGCGGTGTTCCTGATCGCCGCCGATGTCTTCTCTCGAACGCTGATCAAAGGCCAAGTCATCCCGGTCGGCGTCATCACTGCACTGGTGGGCGCTCCGGTGTTCGCGTTGATCCTGATCGGTCGGAGAAATGCCCGATGAATGCCGTCACCGCTGTCATCGGCGAATCCGTGCTGAGTTGTTCCGGCCTCGGGTTCCATGTGCGGGACGCCGAGTTGTTGCACGATATCCACCTGGACATCCATCGGGGCGAAACCCTGGGCCTCGTCGGGCCCAACGGTTCGGGAAAATCCACACTGCTCAAACTGCTGGCGGGCGTGCGCGCCCCCAGCCGGGGCGACATTCAGCTCAACCACCAGCCCCTCAAGGAGCTGGCACGGCGCACCGTCGCGCAGACCCTGGCCGTGGTTGAGCAACAGGCCGACACACTGGACGCGATCAGCGTGTTCGACGCCGTTGCCCTGGGCCGAACGCCCTGGTTATCGGCCTTGAGTCCGTGGTCAAACGAGGACGCTGCAATCGTCCAGCAGGCGCTGTGGGACGTCGATGCGACGCATTTGAGAAACCGCACCTGGCACAGTCTGTCCGGTGGTGAACGTCAACGTGTTCACATCGCTCGGGCCCTGGCCCAACGCCCACAGATTCTATTGCTGGACGAACCCACCAATCACTTGGATATCCAGCATCAGCTCGCCATCCTGAAAGTGGTGCAAGCGCTACCTGTCACGACGGTCATCGCCCTGCACGACCTGAACCAGGCGTTAACCTGTGATCGCCTGGCGGTACTGGAGCGGGGCCGGCTGGTGGCGCTAGGCAAACCTCTGGAGGTGCTGACCCCGCAACGCTTGCAGGCTACGTTCGGCGTGCACGCCCACTACCTGATCGACCCCTTCGACGGCGCGCAGATCCTGCGATTTCGTTCCGTTTGACTGAGCCATGGGGTTCGGAAAAAACCGAACCCCATGCAAGTGCCGGGATTCAGCCAAGCGACGGGGCGAGCCCGGAAGATAAAACCGACGCATTGGCCCGCGCCGCGTGCAGTTTTTTGTAGCTGTCGATCAGGCGCAGGTGCCTGTCGAGGCCCTCCAGTTTCATGCTGGTCGGCGTCAAGCCATGGAAGCGCACGCTGCCGTCCACCGAGCCGATCGCCGCATCCATTCGCTCGTTGCCAAACATCCGACGGAAATTGGCCTCGTAGTCTTCCAGTTCCAGGTCTTCGTCCAGCTTCATCTCCAGCACCACATTCACGGCCTGGTAGAACAACCCGCGCTCAACCGTGTTGTCGTTGTACTGCAAGAAGGTTTCCACCGCTTCCTTCGCCTCTTCGAACTGCTGCAAGGCCAGATAGATCAGCAGCTTCAACTCCAGGATCGTCAACTGGCCCCAAGCCGTGTTGTCATCGAACTCGATGCCGATCAAGGTAGTGATGTCGGTGTAGTCGTCCAGCTCGCTTTCCACCAGACGCTCGACCAGCGCTTGCAGTTCGTCTTCGTCCAGGCGATGCAGGTTCAGGATGTCGGCGCGGAAAAACAGCGCTTTGTTGGTGTTATCCCAGATCAGATCATCCACGGGATAGATTTCCGAATAGCCCGGCACCAGGATACGGCACGCTTTCGCGCCGATATGCTCGTAGACCGCCATGTACACTTGCTTGCCCATGCCTTCGAGAATGCCGAACAAGGTCGCGGCCTCCTCGGCATTCGAGTTTTCACCCTGGCCGGAGAAATCCCACTCCACGAATTCGTAATCTGACTTGGCACTGAAAAAGCGCCACGACACCACGCCGCTGGAGTCGATGAAGTGCTCGACGAAGTTATTCGGCTCGGTCACCGCATGCCCCTCGAACGTCGGTTGGGGCAAGTCGTTGAGGCCTTCGAAACTGCGGCCCTGCAACAATTCGGTCAGGCTGCGTTCCAGCGCCACTTCCAGGCTCGGATGTGCACCGAACGAGGCAAACACACCGCCGGTGCGCGGGTTCATCAACGTGACGCACATCACCGGGAATTCGCCCCCCAGGGAAGCATCCTTCACCAGGACGGGGAACCCCTGCTCTTCCAACGCCTGGATACCGGCCATGATGCCCGGGTACTTCGCCAGCACGTTGGCCGGTACATCCGGCAGTGCGAATTCACCTTCGATGATCTCGCGTTTGACCGCGCGCTCGAAAATCTCCGACAGGCACTGCACCTGAGCTTCGGCCAGGGTGTTACCGGCGCTCATGCCGTTGCTCAGGAACAGGTTTTCAATCAGGTTGGACGGAAAATACACCACCTCGCCGTCCGACTGGCGCACGTACGGCAGCGCGCAGATGCCGCGTTCTTCATTACCCGAGTTGGTGTCGATCAGGTGGGAGCCACGCAGCTCGCCGTCGCGGTTGTAGATGTTCAGGCAATACTCGTCGAGGATTTCCGCTGGCAGCGCATCTTTACGGCCAGGCTTGAACCAGCGCTCGTCCGGGTAATGCACAAACGCCGCGTTGGCGATGTCTTCACCCCAGAACTGATCGTTGTAGAAAAAATTGCAGTTCAGTCGCTCGATGAACTCGCCCAACGCCGACGCCAGGGCGGCCTCTTTGGTCGCGCCCTTGCCATTGGTAAAACACATCGGCGAGTGAGCATCGCGAATATGCAGCGACCACACATTGGGCACGATATTGCGCCACGAAGCGATCTCGATCTTCATGCCCAGGGCCGCCAAAATACCCGACATATTGGCGATGGTCTGCTCCAGCGGCAGGTCCTTGCCGGCGATGTAGGTGCCCGCGTGGGAAACCGAATTGGGCATCAGCAACGCCCGGGCATCGGCGTCGAGGTTGTCCACCTCTTCAATGACAAACTCAGGCCCGGCTTGCACGACCTTCTTCACCGTGCAACGGTCGATGGAACGCAAAATACCTTGGCGGTCCTTGTCGCTGATATCCGCCGGGAGCTCGACCTGGATCTTGAAGATCTGGTTGTAGCGATTTTCCGGATCGACAATATTGTTCTGCGACAGACGAATGTTATCGGTGGGAATATTGCGCGTTTGGCAGTACAGCTTCACAAAGTAAGCCGCGCACAACGCCGACGAAGCCAGAAAATAATCGAACGGCCCGGGGGCCGAGCCATCGCCCTTGTAACGGATAGGTTGATCGGCCACCACCGTAAAGTCATCAAACTTGGCTTCAAGTCGAAGGTTGTCGAGAAAGTTGACCTTGATTTCCATACGGGATTACCAGCATAACGAGCAAAAAATAGGCGGCCATTATCCGCTTTTTCAATCGGAAGTCTTGTGCTTTAGCCCACCCCTTTTGACCTTGAAACGTCCCAACACACCTTGCATCAGCGAGGCCCGCTCCGAAAGGTCCTTGGCCGCCACCGCGCACTCTTGGGAGTTGGACTGGTTTTTCTGCGTCACCTCATCGATCTGCTCCAAGCCGATGCTGGCCTGCTGCAAGCCCGAAGCCTGCTCGCTGGAGGCCTGGTAGATCAGCGAAACCAGGTTGGAAACCGCGCTGGTGCCGGTGACGATGTTTTTCAGCGATTCGGCGGTCCGGCCGGCGATGATCATGCCGCGCTGGGTCTTGCTCGATGAATCGGCGATCAATGCCGCCGTCTGCTGGGCGGCCTCGGCGCTGCGGGCGGCCAGGCTGCGGACTTCGTCGGCGACGACGGCAAAACCACGCCCAAGCTCACCCGCCCGGGCCGCTTCGATGGCCGCGTTCAGGGCGAGCAGATTGGTTTGGGCGGCAATGTTGTCGATGGTGGTGATGATCGCGGTGATGTCCTTGCCCGAGTTGTCGATTTCAGCCATCGCGGCAATCAACTCGCTCATCAATTTATCGCTCTCCCCCGCATCGGCGCGCGAGGCCTGGGATTGCTCATCGGCTTTCTTGGCGTTGGCGGCGTTGTCCCGGGTCTGCGCAGCCATTTGCGTCATCACCGCACTGATTTCGGTAATGGACGACGCGGAGTTGGACGCACCATCGGACAACGACTGGCTCAGATCGGTGACCTGCGCCGAGCTGCCGGTAATCTGGGTGGCGCTGGTCTGCACCTCGGAAATCAGCTGGTTCAGGTTGCTGACCATCTTCTCCAGCGACTTGCCGAGGGTATCGTGGGGCGACGACAAGCGGACCTCCAGGTCCAGATCCCCTTCGGAAATACGCTCGGCCACCCTGACCTGCCGTTGCAGGCTTTCGGACATGTCATTGAGTGCGGCAGACAGTTGCCCGACTTCATCCTCGGATTGCTGCACCAGGCGGCGCGAGAAGTCGCCCAGGCTGATGTTGGCGGCCAACGCCGCGGCCTCGCGGATCGGCCCGACGATTTTCGCCGTGGCGAACCAGAGGGCAACCAACGCCAACAGGGAAATGCCCAGCCCTACCGACACTTGCCAGATGCTGTTGCTGATACTGCGCGCTTGCAACTCCTGCTCCAGGGTGATGGCCTGGGCCATGACCACGGCCTTGGGCAAGCGAATCAGCACCGCCCAGGGCTTGCCCGTGCGACCGAGGGCAATGGGCATCAACACTTCGATATTCTGGGTTTGCGGATTGAGCAAGCCGTCACCCCGACCGCCCTGGATATCGCTGAGCACTTTTTCCCAAGACTCAGGCAACAAAGCCTTGATGGATTGCCCGATCAGGTCGGTGCGCTGGCTGTCCGCGACCACCAGGCCCTGGTTACTCAGGATCGAAACCGTGCCTTTGCCGCCGTAGAGCTCGGCAGACATCTGCTCACTGAGTTTCTGGATAAAGGCGATATCGAAGTCAGCCCCGACCACACCGTAGAACTTGCCGTTGGCCACGATCGGCACCGACAGGGTGGTCAGCCAGACGTTCTTGCCCTGGACCACATAGGGAATGGGATCGAGCACGCTCTCCTTCAGGGTGTCGCGCGGGCCGCTGTACCAGCCGCCCTTGGGCACGCCGTTGGGATGACGATCCGGGGAGTCATACTCGACCAATGGCTGCACCGCGACATGACCGTCGGCGCTGCGAGTCCAGTAAGGCGTGAAGCGTCCCGTCAAGGGATTATTGCCATCGGTAGCATTACGGAACGCCGGATCCTGGCCGTCCAACGCATTGGGTTCCCAGCAGGAGTAGGTGCCGTTGAAGTCCGGATTATCCTTGAGGATGCTGAGCAATACGCTGTTGATCTGCTCACGTCCTAACGCCAAGGGACTTTGCGCGGCCTTGCTGGCGGCAAAGGTATTGGCCATGGTGCGAGCGGCATCCAGGGCATTCTGCAGCTTGGCCTGGATGGCATTGGCACGGGACTCGGCCAGGTTCTGGATTTCCCGGATCGTTGACGTTTCAACCAGCGCCGAGACTTCGGAAGCGACGTATTGCTCATTGGTTCGAGCGGTAAAGAGCCCGTAGACCACCAGGCTGATGGATGAAACAAACAGGCAAATGCCTGCCGTGACACAAATGCGCGCCTGCAATGACTTGAACTTCATATCATCCCCTGCCTGATTCTATTTATTGCCAACGCTAGAGACGACGGTCTCTAACTTGTGCACGACGCGGCAAATAACAATCAATCACGGCTGTTTACGCTGCCCACAAGGCAATCGCCTTGAAAGGGCACGGCGATACAGCGCTTTTAAATATTTGAAACGTGGCAGGTTGGGGCGTAAATCCGCTCTATCCGCCTGATAAAGCAGCTAGAGGTATTCAATCAAGAACCGAAGGCCTTAGGTGCCAGGGCAAATAAGGGCGATAGGTGGAAAGAATGCGCGATCCCTGCTTTTCCAGTAACCCTGGGGTCACTCTTGAATAATCTCGCAGAATCCATTCAGACCAATAACCACAACGGCAAATTAACACGGTCGACTTTTATACAAAATCGGACTTAGGCGTTATACAAAACAGTACTTTGGTCGTAATCCAACACCGACGCACGAAGTGTCGCGCCGGGCTATTCGATCCTGAAGAGGTGGGCGTCACCTACCGTAGGAAGGCGCCGCCAATGGCACCGGCTGCGGGTTGGCGATGACCCAACGCACCGCCAATTCACAGAGACGATCAGTCTGCTCGCCGTTATCGTTGCCACCCCGTAGAACGGCAGCCAGTGCCCTCGCTTCAGCGAGGTCGGCCTCAGGCAAGGGCACGGCGCTGCCCAGATGATCGACCAGAGCCACCAACATCGCTTTGAAATCGGCGTCCCAGTTGGCCGATCCGTTGTGGTGAATCTCTCGGGAGATACGGCCACTGATGCGGATCACCTCCCCCTGCGCCGTCGCTGCGGCACCCGAGGATGGCACCAGCAGCTCCCACAATTGCTGATGCTGGTCTGGCCAGCCACTGGCCGTCACGACGATGGCGGCCTGACCGTCGTGAACCTTGCGAGAGGCAACGGGCACGACGTCGAAAAGGCGATAAAGACGGGTCAGGGCCGCGTCCGTTGCCTCGAGGTAGTCCGGGTTGAAAGAGGCCCGGTGAAATTCGAATTCACGGCCGATGCGTTGCACTTCAACGAGCATGCCCTCGTCGCGCTGCAGCCCTGCCGCCAACAGGGTCTGGGCGATTTTCGCGGTGGCCTCGATATCGGCGTTGCGGGTAGTGGCCAAGGCAATATGCAGGACACCGTGCCCCTGCCGGCTCTTGGCATCGACATTGGCGCCACGGCGGATCAGGGCCGCGATGGCCTCGGCTTTGTGGCTGTTGGCCGCGGCATGCAACGGCGTGTAGCCCTGGTAATCCTGCGCCTCGATATCGGCGCCCAAATCCAGCAGCAGATCGATACCCCCGATCCAACTCGAACTGCGATGATGCAGGGGCGTTCGCTGGTAAGTGTCACGGGCATTGATATCGGCGCCCTGCTCCACCAGCCAGCGGGCCAGTTCGTCGGGACAGTTGTAGAAACCCAGCGCGGTGCTCTTGCTGTAACCGCCAGTGGCTTCAAGCTCGCACGCATCGAACACGGCGACCAGCTCGGCAAACGAGGCCTGCTCCAGCAACTGACCGAAATCCTTCGGCAGTGTCTTGCGTTTACGCTTAGCCATGGCGGCGGTCACCGTTCTGATCAAAAGATTTTTCAGCATAAAACTCGATATTCATTGGTAACGGCCATCTGGAGGCGGATCAGACTTTTTTAGTCCTCGGCAAGAAAATCGCCAGCACCCCGAGCAACGGCAAGAACGAGCACAACCAATACACGTACTCAATGCCACGAATGTCCGCCAGGTGCCCCAGCAGCGCGGCGCCAATCCCGCCGAAGCCGAACATCAGCCCGAAGAACACGCCGGCGATCATCCCGACATTGCCCGGCACCAGCTCCTGGGCGTACACGACGATGGCCGAGAACGCCGAAGCGAGGATGAAGCCGATGACCACGCTGAGAATGCTGGTCCACAGCAGATCGACGTGAGGCAGAATCAGGGTGAACGGTGCCACGCCGAGGATCGAGAACCAGATCACCGCCTTGCGCCCGATCCTGTCGCCAATCGGTCCGCCAAAAAAGGTCCCCGCCGCCACTGCGCCGAGGAACAGGAACAGGTACAACTGCGAAGAGGCCACCGACAGGTCGAACTTCTCGATCAGATAGAACGTGAAGTAGCTGGTAAAACTGGCCATGTAGAAGTACTTGGAAAACACCAGCAGCCCCAGCACCACCAGCGCACTCAAGACCCGGCCCTTGGATAGGCCATGGGTGGCCGCCTGGCCTTGCTTGAGCTTGAACAGGTTCAAGTGGTTGGCGTACCAGCGGCTGATGCGGTACAGCACGAACAGCGCAAACAGGGCGAACAACCCGAACCAGGCCACATTGCCCTGCCCATAGGGAATGATGATCGCCGCCGCCAGCAGCGGGCCGAAGGCCGAGCCGGCGTTACCGCCCACCTGGAACGTCGATTGCGCCAGCCCGTAGCGCCCACCCGAAGCCAGTCGTGCCACCCGCGATGCTTCCGGGTGGAAGGTCGACGAGCCGATACCGATCAATGCCGCCGCCAATAGGATCAAGGCAAAACTGCCGACCATGGACATCATCACAATGCCGATCAACGTGCACACCGTCCCGGCCGGCAGCAGCCAGGGCTTGGGATGGCGATCCGTGTGATAGCCGACCCAGGGCTGTAACAAAGATGCGGTCAACTGGAACGTCAGGGTGATCAGGCCAACCTGGGTGAAGGTCAGGCCATAGCTGTCCTTGAGCATCGGGTAGATCGAGGGCAGCACGGCCTGGATCAAATCGTTGATCAGGTGCGCCAGCGCCACGGCGCCGATGATGCGCATGACCAACGGGCTGCTTTGCGCCGGGGCGGCAACGGATGGGGTGGCAGCTTGGGTATTGCCGATAGCCATGGGAGTTTCCATAGGACAGAGGGTGCACATGGGCAGGTGCGTCAATGTGCCATTTTTCGGTGCAACAAGGCTATCCCCTTAGCTTGCTATCGACCTTGAAAAAATTGTCCCATTCCAAGGTGATAGCTCAACGCCATGGTCTGAATCTTGCCTTGTTAATGAGCTACAACGCGGCTCCTTACAAAGGAGACCGAGAATGGGAAGTTTCGCTACAAAGCTGGCCTACCAAGCCGATTTGGACGAACTTTCGAGGCTTTTTAAAAGGGCACCCGTTTTTGCACTGTGTAAAAGCGCACAAAAACAGTGCATGGGTGTTCAGGGGAGTATGGGCATGCAGGCGTTTCTTTCACCAGGAATCAGGTTATTGGGGCATTTCGGCTTCGCCCGCAAATTCCAATTGCTGTTCCTGCTTTTTATCCTGCCGCTCATGGGCAGCCTGTGGCTCATCGGCCAGGACTATCGCGACAAGCTCAGCCTGATTTCTGGAGAACGCGCCGGGGTTCGCCAATTGCTGGCCCTGGATAATCTCGACAACCTGCTCACCGCCCAGCGCAACCGCGCCGCCCGCTGGCGCGCCACGGAAACCAATCGCCAACCGACCCCGGCGACCATCGCCGCCATGGCGGCCTTCGATGCAGTGCAGCCGGCCCTCAACCAGGCCGCCAGTGACCTGGGCACCACCTTGCAAAGCGAAGGTGCCGAAGCCGACACGCTTGCCCGCTATCAGGCCCTGCAAACCAGCCTCAACGGTCTGGACTCCAAGAGCCTGGGCAGCGTGGGTTGGTGGCCGGACGGCTACGACCGTTTCACCGCGGCCCTCAGCGCCCTGCAAGCCTTGCGCGAACAAATGGTCATGGATAACCGTCTGACCCTCGCCTCCTGGCTGGAAACCTACCTGCTGACCCAGATTTCGACCCAGCAGACACCGGACCTGATCGAACGGGTCGGCCGCCTGGCCAGCGTTGGCCAGGCCTCCGTGGTGTCGGGCCAGTTCACGCTGCAGAGCCGCCTGCAACTGCGGGACCTGCGCAGCCGTATCGGTGACGCCCGGGATCAACTGGTCAAGACCGGATCATTGCTGGAAACCCGCCTGCCCGGTGATTTGCAAACCTGGGCCGGACAATTCCAAGGCAGCCTCAAACACTTGGACACCGGCCTGAAAGTGCTGGATGACGGCGTGTTCGGCGGCTCCATCAACTTGAAGCCGGAAGACTTCGAAAAACACATGGACGCCCTCCTCACCGACCTGGCGACCCTGCGGCAAGAATCACTGGTGGCATTGGATACGCGGCTGGATCACTACCAAGGTTCGGCGATTCGCCAGTTCACCCTGGTAGCGACGGTGCTGGGCTGCCTGCTGCTGGCGGCGCTCTATCTTTTTGTGTGCCTGCAAGCGTCGATCCGGCGTAGCGCCAGCGGCATCACCCTGCTGGCCGAGGCCCTGCGCGACGGCAATCTCAGCCTGCAAGTGCCGGTGCAAGGGCGCGATGAACTGGCGGCCATCAGCACCGCCCTCAACGTCGCCGTGGTGCAGTTGCGCAACAGCCTGCTGGGGGTGGACCACGAAACGTTGCAGTTGAGCAATGCCGTGCGCACCCTCAATACCCACTCCAGCGGCGCCCTGGGAGAAGTCGAGGCCCAGCAGATGCAGATCAGCCAGATCGCCGCCGCCGCGACGCAACTGGCCGCCACCTCCCAAGGCGTGGCCAAGAGTTGTGAACAGGCTTCCGACAGTGCCCAGCAGACCCGCCGCATCGCCACCGACAGCAGCCGTGACAGCCAGCGCACCACGGCGAGCATCCAGCAGCTCAACCAGCGACTCAACGAAACCGCCGCCGCACTGGGGCGAGTCAGCGAACAAGGGCAGCAGATCCAACTGGTGGTCGATACCATTCGTGGCGTGGCCGAGCAGACTAATCTTCTGGCCCTCAATGCCGCCATCGAAGCGGCTCGCGCCGGGGAACAGGGACGTGGTTTCGCCGTGGTGGCCGATGAAGTGCGCAGCCTGTCGCAACGCACCCAGTCCTCCACGCAACAGATTGCCGGCACCGTCGACAGCCTGCGTGCCACGGTCAACGAAGCCGTCAGCCTGATGGAAGCCGCCTGCGGCCAGGCCCAGACCGATGCCGAAGCCGTCACCGGCCTGGGCGAACGGCTGGGCGAAATTGCCAGCGCCGTGCAAAGCGTCACCGACACCCTGGCGCAAATCGCCACCGCCGTGGATGAACAAGCCAGCACCGCCGACGAGGTCAGCGGCAACATCCAGCAGGTCGACCAGGCAGCCATGCGCTTGCTCGAAGGCGCACGGGCCGTGAACGTGGCGGCGGACACCCTGAGCCAGGGAAGCAAGGCCTTGAGTGCCAACACAGGGAGATTTCAGCTCGGTTGACAGGGATTTGCGGCGGGGATTGTTAAGCGGTTGAAAGCGCAGAGAAATATTTCAGATTTACGCTTGACACATCTTCGTTACCGGCGAATAATGCGCGCCACTTGGCTACATAGCTCAGTTGGTTAGAGCATAGCATTCATAATGCTGGGGTCCGGGGTTCAAGTCCCTGTGTAGCCACCAAGTACCTGTTTACAGATGTCTCCATGAGTCTCTAAACAACCTCAAGAAGCCCGCCTAGTGCGGGCTTTCTTGTTTCTGGCTATATCTCTTTGTATCCCCCTATACCTTCCCTTCGTGTATCCCGCTGTGTATCCTCGACAAATAATTGAACCGAGGGGATACAAGCCCAAATGAAGCGATCCGAGATAAAGCGCCGCCCTCTTTCCGATACCGCATTGGCCGGCCTTGAGCCTGATGCCAAGGAGTATCGCGAACTGGATGGAAGCGGCCTTTATTTCCGCGTGAAGCCTGATGGCCAAAAGTCGTGGCAGTACCGCTACAAGAAGCCGGACGGCAAATGGTCCTGGCTTGGACTTGGTGGCTACCCCGAAGTCAGCGGATCAATGGCCAGGCAAAAAGCCGCCGAACTGCGAAACGATGCGGCCGATGGCAAAAATCCGATCGTGACGAAGCAGGCGCGCAAGAAGGCGGAGCGGGACATCGCCGGAGAGACATTCGAACCGTTGGCCCGGGAGTGGTACGCGTCACGCCTGGCCAACTGGGACGCAGGCACAGCGAAACGGATCATCGGCGCCCTGGAGCGTCATGTTTTCCCGGTGTTCGGCAAGCGCCAGTTCGTCGACATCACTCCACTTGAATGGATGGAGTTCCTCCGCAGCATGGAGCAGCAGGGAATCCTCGAGCAGATGAGCCGGGTGCGCTCCTACTGCCGCGACGTGTACGACTTGGCCCGGGTTACCGGCCGGGCGACGCACAATCCGCTGGAAGGCCTGCAAAAGTATCTCAAGTCAGGAAAGGCAGAGAACTATGCCCATGTCTCCCAGGAAGAACTCCCCGGCCTGATCCGCGCCATCGCGACATACCCTCACGCCCACGATGTTCGCCTCGGCCTGCGCCTGCTGAGCCTGTTCGCCGTGCGCCCCAGTGAGCTGCGCGAGGCCCAGTGGTCAGAGTTCGACTTCGATAAGAAAATCTGGACGGTGCCGGTTGATCGCAAGGGCCGGAAAAAAGGGCTGGAACACCTGGTGCCCCTCTCCACTCAGGCGATCCAGGCGCTGGAAGAGTTGCGCCAGTACACCGGTGGCAATCCCCTGCTCTTCCCTGGGCGCAGTGACCGCACGAAGCCACGTAGCGACACCGTATTTCTGATGGCGCTGCGCCGGATGGGGTATGAGGGGCGCCAAACCGGGCATGGATTCCGACACATCGCGTCGACGGTGCTCAACGAAAATGGGTTCGACGAGAACCACATTGAGGCCCAGCTATCGCACAAGAAACCTGGCGTCGCTGGCGTGTACAACAAGGCGAAGTACATGCCGCAGCGCACGGCGATGATGCAATGGTATGCGAACTACCTGGACGGGCTGGCCGGCGGCATTGTGATTCAGGGTCATTTCGGCAAGCGCGCCTGACTCCGCTTCCATCTACTGCGTAGACAGATATAGACTGAAAGCAGTAGCTGTTCGGATAACCAGTATTCGTATAGACAATATTTTTGTGAGCCTAGGTCGACGAGCTGAAAAGCGGACACCCATCCGCTCGGCTGGCCGACTCCTCATTACAGGGTGCCGTAGGAGGCGTAGATCTTGGACACTGATAAAGAGTTTGATGCCTTTACGGATGAAGTGCCGTTCGATCCCATATATCGGCTGCCCGCCATGCAAGCACGCGCCAGGCTGGTACTTGCGAACCGATCAGAACATGAGATCAGAGTAGCCGCCTCAACTATCGAGTGGCTCACCAACGAATATTTTGAAAAAGAGAAAGAATCTTGGATCACCCACCAAGTGAAAACCAATGGCTCGATACTCCGTCATCTCCCCGAGGAGGACCGGACGGAATATGGACTGGGAACGCTGGTCGATCAAAACCCTGACACCATTTCTGACGAGTTCGATTTTCCGAATGAAGAGAACACTACCCGCCTAGAGGCACTGGAGGATAGTTTAAAAGGAGTCGACCTTGATGATGAGAATTTCCCTGACGCAAAACCCTATGAATACTTCGCAGTTTTAGCATTGGTGCTCATTGGGGAAGCGATCCTTTCATACCAGGAAGATGAGTGGTGGCCACCCGTCCTGAAAGCAGACCTACCTATGGTGTGCCTTCGCTCCATTGCCAACAACGCGGTAGACATCATGGAGGTTATTTGTAGAGCAGAGCAGCGTCAGGACGAATACGAAATGCGCAAAAGAATCGAGGCTTTCTTGCACGACAATGAAAAAAGAATCCCCGAGCAGGTAGAGGATCTGGTGAGGAAAAAGGTTTCGCTTGCAGCCAGTCTCGCAGCCAATGCTCGACATAAAGAAACAAGCGAGAGTAGGTCAGCAGCTCTGCTGTGTTGGGATAATACCGGGTCAAACTTCAGCAGCCGCACAGCCTTCGCTCGGAATAAACACAGAGAATACGGAGTTACCGAGAGAACGCTTTATGGATGGGTCACGGCACACGTGCGTTCAAAGGCCTGACTGACTACCATCTGCGCGCATACAGTACGGTATACGCGCTAACGGTACAGTCTCCGCGCATGCTGGTCTGTTGAGAGCACCGTTGCGCAATCATCCTGTTTCCCGTCTACATCAGTATCGGGAAACGCAAAATGCACACTATCCATACTTCACACCAACTTTCGTCAGGCACGTCGCAAAATTTTGATCCGGCGATCACTCTGATCCGTATGCCGGATCTCGAAGCCATCACCGGCCTTGCCCGCCCCACTGTGTACAAACGCCTCAAAGACGATCCGACCTTTCCGCGCCCCGTGCCGCTGAGCAACAGCAAGTCGCGTGGTTCGCCGGTTGGCTTTGTTTTGGCTGAGGTACATGCCTGGGTTCGTCAGCGCATCGCCCTTCGCGAGGTGGCCGCCTAATGAACAAAAAAAAGGCCGACCAACAGGCCAGCCACGAAAATACTCGCGTCGAGAATACCAGCGGAACGGCACAACGCGCTCGCCTTTTGGAGCGCCTGCACGCTGGCCCGATTGATACCTTCACCGCGATCCGCGAACTGAACATCGTCCGCCCTGGCGCCCGCATCAATGAACTGCGCAGCCTGGGCCATAAGATCCTTACCCATCGCCTTACCTTGACCGACGATCAAGGCCGCACTCACCAAGGCATGGCGCTCTACTACCTCAGCACCAACCCACCAGCGGAGGTGAAGGCATGAGCGCCCGCATCATCCCCTTCGACTACCAGGGCCAGGTTGTCAGCTTTAATGCCGAAGGTTGGCTCCACGCCACAGTGATCGCCGAACGCTTCGGCAAGCGACTGGACCATTGGCTCGATAACGCAGAGACCCTCGAGTACATCCGCGCGCTGGATGAGATTCAGCATCCCACAGCGGGGCCATCCAAAATCGTGAATACCCGGAAATCCGGGTATTTGAAATCCCGCCGCGGTAACGCTGGGGGCACCTGGCTCCATCCTAAATTGGCAGTAACGTTTGCCCGTTGGTGTGATGCGAAATTCTCTGTCTGGTGTGACATGCAGATCGAGGCGCTCATTCACGGGAGCCAGGACTGGCAGCAGGCCCGTCACCAATCGGCTATCGGCTACCGCGGCTTGTGTGAAGCGCTGGCGATCGCCCACGAGGAGCGCGGCACGGCTCCTCAGCGCCACCACTTCATCAACGAAGCCAAGCTAATCAACCAAGTAATCACTGGTCAGTTTGCCGGCCGCAATCGTGATGAACTCAACGCGCATGAGTTGTTGTTGGTCACGCTGATCGAGATCCGCGACGTGTTGCTGATCGGTCAGGGCAAAGACTTCACAGCCCGGAAGGCGTCCCTACTCCGCTACGTCCAAAGCCTGACGGCCAAGCACCTTCGGAGTGACGCCGCATGACAGCCACCCTCATGTTCAGCGATGAACGGTCGATAAGTCTTCTTGCCAGCAGTCACGCCCGCCGGTATGGTTTGCCCGTCACTGCAAATTCAGTGGCCGACCTTGGCGGGTCGATCAGCAAAAGGCGCAACAGCGCCCCCATTACGATTGCAGGCGCTTTTTTTGTGCCCGCAATCTCGTGTTATGGCGGGTTGCGCAGGAGCACCCTCGGGTGCGTCGGGTTCCTTTTGCCCCGATCCGCCAATCCTGTGCAATTCGCCACCCTTTCCTGCTTGGCGGCAGACCGTGGTGGTTCCTCAGCAAAAGGAGCTACACCCATGAAGCACGCCCTCAATCCGTCCGTAATTCGCGCATTTGCTCACCGCCGCATGGCGTTGAGCGCCCTTCGCGCAAAATCGTCCCTTTCCGTTCGCCTCGCCCGTTACAACGCCCACATGGCAATCGTCCGCACCCTGGAAGCCGCAGGGGGTGCGCAATGACTGCCCAATTGATCACATCAGTTACCGCGTTCTCCCCTGTGGGGCTCGCTTCCGACGAACTGAATATGTTCCATGTGTCCGAAGGCATCAGCGCCGGGGACGCACTAGAGAAGGCGTCGAACCTGTTGGAATCCATCCTCTGCATTCTCGACGACGCAGCAATGGGGCAAACCAAGCTGGAAGGCCATCACGCCTGGCTGACGCTTCACGCAACCGAAAGCGCAAAGGCAATCATTGATGCCCTATGGGCCACGATCCAGATTGGTCAGGATGGGGGTGAGCAATGAGCCGCGGCCTTCGCGTCATCGACGCCGATGCAATCGAGGGGCAAATCCTGGGCGAGGCAGTTATCAATGCCAGGGATATGTGCTCTATGAACTTCGCTCGCGAGGAGTTCGACAAGCTTGAGCGGGTTCTGTGGCCGCTGATCGAGCCGCTGCTGTGCAAACAGGAGACCGGGCCGGCCAGCGATATCGCTCGCCACCTTGAGCTGATCCGAATTTTCAGCGGCAACTTTTGCTGGCGCCATCGGCACCTTGGCGCCTCGCACGGCGTTGTGGGTAATCGCGCCGAAATGGGCGAAGGGGACGCGCGATGAACACCAAGCCACAAGCCTCAAATTACAAAGAAATCGCCGACGAGGCCGTGTTCCAACTGGAGTGCGGAAAAGAGTTCGGCAGTTGGATGTTTTCGCTGATGACGGCCATCCGTGACGACCACAAGCATTGCGGCGGGCTCAACGCGGCTGGCCTGGCAGCCCTCGGCGTCTATCTTGCGGAAACGCACTTTGCGGATGCAGAGCAAGCGTTGGAAATGATTAATGGCAACCTGTCGAGCCTGGGAGGTGCGGCATGACTGACGCACTGCTGAGTAATACAGGCATCGTCGACGATCTGCGCGACGCGCAAGAGATCCTGGTGTTGCTGGCGATGTCGCTGGCGCTGATCGCCTCGCCCTCTACCCACACTCTTGTGGCCCGTGTGACAGCGGTGCTCGCACAGCACACCGCCATGGCCTGGGTCGAACTTCTGGACGACGCGATTGCCGCGCATGGGGGTGGTCTGTGAGCGCTGAAGTGGTCGATCTGATCCTCGATGAGCGTGAACACGCCTCGCTATGGTGGGGGGTTCTCAATCACATGCGCATAGGCGGAGAGATGCCGGAATGGGTGCGGGCAAAAGGTGCTGGAAGCGGTGCTGACCATGATCAGTCGATGATCGAGCGCCGAGCCGTTAACCAGGCGCTGTTTGGTACAGATGATTTGCAAGCGGGCGACGGCGCCTTTCCCAGCTCCCCAGACCAATCAAGCCTTGTGGACCTGTTCGAGGTAGAACGAGAGCGATATCTGGATTGGTGGACGCTTCTGAACGAAATGCGAGCCCGCAAGCAGTTGCCCGGATGGGTGTCGGCGCAATCGTTGGGTAATGGTCCGGATCACGACAGGTGGACCGAAAAGGCCGCCGAAACGAATCTGGCGCTATTCGGCAGGCGCAGGGTTCGCCACTCGGCAACACCGGCGCCGACCGAAACTATTTATCCGCTGAAGGGATAAGACCATGGAATTTCAAAACGGCGCATTCGCGTCGACGGGATCGGCTTGCCCGAAGAAAGCCAACGAGCTGTTTTACGTCACCCATCCGAAGGCGCCCAAAGCGCTGCTTGGCCAGTTCCTGAGCGAAGCCGATGCCGAGTGTGGGCGCGTAGTAATGCGTAGCGCCGACGCCCAGGTCACGGCCTGCCTGGTCGATTCCATCGACGACTTCACGCACTGGCACGCGGTGAACAATGGTCAAGCTTGCCGGGCCTTTGCTGGCGCTGATCGACGGGAGGTCAACCATGGGTGACGTGACCCCAATCAATCGCAAGAGCAGTGGCGGCCCACCCGCTGCTGGAGCTCATATCGACAGCACCAGCTATGTGCTGCTGGTGGAAACACTGGTCGGCTTCCTAGAACTGCGCATCTCGGAAGGCGACCAAGGCCGCCACTGCGATGAGCTGGAGCGCCTGACTCAGAACTTGGATAACTTGGCCAAGCGGTTTACCCCGCCGAAGGGGGCCGCATGAATGACGCTACGGTCCTTTTCCGTGACGCGCTCCAAGCCGTCTATGGCTCGCTCGATTGGATGCCAGAAGCCGATGGCTACATCCACCGGTTCCGCGTGCCGGAGGACAAACCCGGCACCCTCAACGGCTGGTATGTGCTGTATCTGGATGGCATCGCGTCCGGAGCGTTCGGCAGTTGGAAGGCCGGCGGTGCCAACACCTGGTGTAGCCGTGAACCGGTGGACGCCCGCGAAGCTGCGCAGATCCGTGAGCGCGTCGACCACGCCCGGCGCCAGCGCGAGGCCGAGCAGCTCAAACGCCAGCAGCAGGCGGCCGAGCAGGCCAACCGTTGGTGGCGCAATGCGCGCCGCGCCGCGCCTGATCATCCCTACCTCACAGCCAAGGGCGTTCGCTCCCACAGCTTGCGTCAGCGTGGCGCTGATCTGCTCGTCCCCCTCTATCTCGATGGTCGCCTGGTCAACCTGCAGAGAATCGGCCCGGACGGGGCCAAGCGCTTCCTACCCGGTGGCCGCGTGAAGGGCACGTATTCGCCGCTGGGCATCATCGAGCCCGGCTCCGTGCTGTGCATCTGCGAAGGATGGGCGACGGCCGCCAGCCTCCACCAGCATGGCGGCTATGTC
Organism: Pseudomonas sp. NFIX10; assembly: GCF_900111955.1. Classification (NCBI taxonomy): domain Bacteria; kingdom Pseudomonadati; phylum Pseudomonadota; class Gammaproteobacteria; order Pseudomonadales; family Pseudomonadaceae; genus Pseudomonas; species Pseudomonas sp. NFIX10. The sequence continues at coordinate 293,714 of NZ_FOKH01000002.1, forward strand.
GTTGCGGCAGCCATGAACGCGGGCAACTTGATCCCCGCGGCGATGGCCCTTCGCGCTCGCTACCCGGGCCAGCCAATCGTCATCGCCGGTGACGACGATCGGCTCACCGACGGCAACCCGGGGCGCGCAGCGGCGAACGCAGCCGCGGCGGCAGTAGGTGGCCAGGTGGCTTTCCCTGACTGGCCAGAAGGCGCGCCCAACGACCTCACCGACTTCAACGACCTTGCCAACTGGAAACTCGCCCATGGCCAAGCCTGACACCAACGTGATCGAACTTCGGCCAGAAGCCGCGACCATCACCCCCGCCCGGCCATGCTGGGCGGTGTACGAGCATTGGGTTACCAACGAGAACGGTCGAAAGCTGCGCCCGGGCGTGTACTGGCACAGCTTCAAGCGCACCGCAGCCGATCAGGACGACGCGGAGAACGATGCCGCCGACCGTCCAATCACCGACGAATGGATCTCCAGCCCAGTGACGGTCGTAGCACGCACCACCAACAGCGACGACGGCAGCGAGGGGCGGCTGCTCCGCCTGGTCACCGAGGGTGGCATCAAGGAGTGGATCATCGCCATGGAGGTGTTCGGTGGCAGCGGTGAAGATGCCCGGCGGGCACTGTTTGGCATGGGCGTCATCATCGCGCTCAAGAAGCGCGGCACGTTCATGGAGTATCTGCTCGACCAGCACCCCGCCGAGGTATTCGCCACCACCAGCCGGCCGGGCTGGCATGAGTCGGGAGCGTTCGTGCTGCCCGGGCGAACGATCGGCGCGGCCAACGTGCGGTATCAAGCCAGCAACAAGGCGCAAGTCCTGTTCAGTCAGCGCGGCGAGCTGGCGCGGTGGCAGGCCGAGGTGGCAGCCAAGTGCGCGGGTAATCCGGTGCTGACGTTAGCGATCGGCTGTTCCCTCGCCGGGCCACTGCTGAGTCTGGTCGGCGTGCTGGGCGGCGGTGTCCACCTGGTGGGCGACAGCTCGAGCGGCAAGTCACTGGCGCAACTGATCGGCTCGTCAGTGTGGGGCGATCCTGGAGTGTTCGCCGCCAGTTGGGACATGACCAAGGGCGGCCTTGAGATCGAGGCGTCGAGCCGTAACGACACCATCCTGCCGCTGGACGAAATCAAACGCGCCGACCCCAAGCGGGTACAGGAAATGGCCTACTCCCTCGCCAACGGCCAGGGCAAAGGCACCATGACTCGCGAGCGCGAGGCCCGGGGCAAGCTGAGCTGGCGTCTTCTCACGCTCTCCAGCGGCGAGCGCTCCCTCTCCGAGCACGCCGCCATATCCGGTAACGCCGCCCACGCTGGCGCCGAACTCCGCATGGTCGATGTGAACGCCGGTACCCGCACTCATCGGGCCTTTGACGAATTGCACGGCCTGGAAGGTGCGGACTTTCACCGGCAGCTTACCGTCGCGGTAGGCGCCCACCACGGCCACCTGGGACCGGCCTTTGTCGAACGCCTGGTCGCGGCCGACGACAAGCCCGGCTTGCTCAGTGACTTCGACGGCATCCGCGCTCAGTTCGTCGAGGATAACGCCCAGGCCGGCCGTGTGGCTGACCGGTTCGCCGTGATTGCGCTGGCGGGCGAGATGGCTATCGCCTACGGACTGCTCCCGTGGGAACCCGGTACCGCCCTCGCCGACTGCCGTCTGCTCTATGGCGAATGGCTCTCCCGTGTCGGCGGAGGGAATGCCGAAGACCGCCAGATCCTGGCCGGCATCATCGACTTTATCGACAAGCACGGCAGCAGCCGTTTCTCGGACGTGGACGCACCCGAGGCGGACGCCAAGGTGTTCAACCGCGCCGGGTACTGGGAGGTGGTCGCCAACAAGCGACTGTTCCTGTTCAACAAGTCCGCCCTCATCGAAGCCGCCCATGGGTTCGGTCTCACCCGCGTCATCAAGGCGCTGGAGGTTGGCGGAGCCCTGGCCAAGCGCGACACCGACCGAGAAAGCCGGAAAACCAAAAAGTACCGCATCCCCGCCGGCGGATCGGCGCGGCTGTACGTCATCGACCCGGAAGCCCTGGACAGCGAAGGCGGTGCCGCATGACCACCACTACCACCAACAGAAATGATTGCCCGAGTTCACAGGAACCTACAAACGTGGGGAACAGGGGGAACGGGGGAACAGCCAGTAAATACGCGGCTCGTAGCCGTTCCCCCTTATTGAGTGGTTGGGGAACAGGGGGAACACAAACATGTTTTTGAATATAAGCGAATGCCGTTTTCCTGACGTTTGGTTATCACTGCTCCCCACAAAAAAACGTGGGGTACAGAATCCCCCTCTGAAAGCCCCGGAATCATTGGGTGTTCCCACTGTTCCCCCGTTCCCCCGTTTTTTTTTCACAGACACATTTGGGCAGTGGTGCAATTCGGGCGAGGTGATGCAATGAGCCTCCTTTCCGGCCTGCTCGATCACATAGCGCCGATCATCGCTGGCATTAACGCGGAGAGCTCCCGCCGACCTGCGCCTCGTCCATCGCTGGCGCTGGCCACCCAAGCAGAGCGCCGGCCGCAGTTTGTGACTGCGCCTCATGCAAGCGCCGCCACAGCGACGCCCGAGTGGCTGCTGGCCCGCGACGCATACCTCAACCACATTATGGCCTGCCGGTCCTGCTACGCGCCCACCGCCCGCTATTGCAGCGTCGGCGCCGGCCTGCGCGCCAGCTATGACCGCACGCCCATGGAGATACAGCCATGAAGACCAATGTCGTTATCGCCCTGCTGGATATTGCACAGAAGCCAGACGCCAGCATGAGTACGAGTCTGATCACCACCCGCCGGATCTGCCGAATCTTCGGACAGAGGGCGGACACCATCCGAAGTGAGCGCCGGGATATCCGGCGGGAGGCCGGGAAACTTCGCGCCTTCCTACCCTTCACCACCAGCAGGATCGACGAACTCCAGCAGCAGGCCGCGGAGCATCGGCGGGCCGAGTGGGACGACTTACGCAAGGTGCTCGGCGCCTTTGGCAGATCGCTGATGCTGGACACCGAAGGCCTGATGGATGGCCTGGGATTCGACCGGGTGTGCGATCTGCTGGCGGTGAACACCGTGGAGCGTGAGGCGGCGAGGAAGGACGGCGTGAACGGTCTGGCGGAGCTGGTGTTCGCCCATTCCCTGGAGGACAGCGCCGCACGTCGAGGACAGGAATGGAACGACGCGCCTTTGTTCAACGCCTGTCAGGTCGCATTCAACAATTTCATCAGGGAGTGCCCCGAGCACCTGCTCCCCGATCCGTTCGCGCCTGGCGCACCGTTCGGACCGAAGCTCCCGCCCACCCTGAGCATCGTTGGCAAGTAGCAACCCATTCCGCGACACGATTTGCGAATTACTAAATCGTGTCGCGACACGGAGCAACACAACCGGGCATCAGCCCATCAATGGCGCCCAGGCGTCGCAGGAGGAACACATGTCACACCACATACGCTTCGCCGAAGCGTGCAAGGCCACAGACTTCACAACTGACCCCGGCACCATCGGCGGATACATCGTCTGGACCGTACAGCATGTGCGCGACGGCCAGCGAGTTGAAATCGAGGGGCCTTTCTTCACCGAGGAGGAAGCCAGGATATCCGCCGAACTGATGCGCATCGAGTACCGCGGAGCCCGGGCTTATCAGTCGACTCACTGTTCCGCCTGGAATCCCGACGTGAAACGCGAGATCGCGATTCGAAACGACGCGATAGCCTCTCGAATGATACTTGCCGGCCAGCTCGGCATGGAAACCCCCAAACACAGCGCCCAAGGCGCCCAGGAGTAAGACATGGCAATGGCAACGGACTACGGCAACAAAACGCTTATTCTGCTGGGCGGGCTCGCCGGCAAGATGTTCGGACGAAAGCATCTGTACAAGCTTTCCACTGGGGACGTTCGCGAAGCAGTGAAGGCCGTTGATGTAAACCATCCGGGATTCGCAAAATACCTTGCCGACTCAAAGGCGCGCGGCATGGAATTCGCGGTTTTCCGGAACCGCCGCAACATAGGAGAAAATGAGCTTGGCCTGGGTGGCGCGCGGGAAATCCGCATCGTTCCCGTGATCGCTGGCGGCAAGCGGGCGGGAACTCTACAAACCATTATCGGCGTCGCGCTCATCGCAGTGGCGACGATTGCGACTGGGGGATTCGGGGGATTTGCGGCGGGCGGCGCGTGGGGGGCCGTTGGCGCAGCTGGTGCTTCGATGGCCATAGGCGGTGTAATTCAAATGATCAGCCCCCAGCAAGGCAGGCTCAGCTCCAGTTCATCTCCCGAAAACGCACCGAGTTATGCGTTTGGATCAGCACGAAACACCACCGCCAGCGGCAATCCGGTTCCGATCTGCATCGGCGAGCGCCGGTGGGGCGGGATGATCATTTCCGCATCGATCTACGCAGAGGACAAAGCATGAGCGCCATTGATTACCAGCCGATCAGAACCGTAAAGCTCTATGGGCAGCTACGGCAGTTTGGGAAGTCCTATCCGCTGGCTGTGCGCACCCCAGCAGAGGCAATCAAGGCGCTATGCGTACAGATTCCAGGCTTCGAGCGGTTCATCTCAAACGCAAAATCACGGGGCCTTGTGTTCGCCGTCTTTCTTGGCAAGAAGAACATTGGTGAAGCCGAACTCCAGTATCAGGGGGTCGGGGATATCATCATTGCTCCGGTGATCGAGGGAAGTAAGCGCGCCGGGTTGATGCAAACGATCATCGGCGCCGCACTGATTGTTATTGCCACAATCGCCACTGGGGGCTTCGGCGGGTTTGCCGCTGGAGGGGCCTGGGGCGCCGTTGGTGCGGCAGGCGTTTCGATGTCCATCGGCGGCGTGATTCAAATGCTGAGCCCTCAAGCCGCCGGGCTTAAGACCAGCGCAGCGCCCGAGAACACACCCGGCTACGCCTTCGGCAGCGCCCGAAACACGACTGCCTCCGGTAACCCAGCGCCGCTATGCGCGGGCCGCCGGCGGTGGGGCGGAGCAGTAATCAGCGCCGCGATCTACGCCGAAGACCAGATGTAGCGATCCAGTGGTACAGTCCCCAATTTCGGAGGGAAGTCGATGCAAAGGATTACCGCAGCAGTTTGTTGTGTTGTTGCTCTGGGCGGCTGTACCACATCACTCCAGGACATGCGGGCGGAGGGACCAGAGCAATCGTTCACAACCCGAAAGCCTGAGCAGCAGGTAGCAGAATGCATCCTGTATGCCTGGCAAAACGAATCATTGGCAGGGGTTCACTATGCGGTGAGCCTTCAGCCTCGGCCGGGCGGTGGCAAGTCCGTGGTGAACGCTGGCAACAGAGAAATGGCTGATGTAGTCGGCGGCAACGGGTCGACCAAAGTCCAGTTCTATTCCAGCGGCAGCATGGGTTGGATATCTGACCGGCGGGTGGCGAGCATAAAGACCTGTTTGTAACTGGCGGACCAAATGAGCGACAGGCCATACGGTCCCAATGAGGTCATATGGTCTGGTTCGGTGGTAGTGGTAACCAAGCGGGGTAACCACCATTGGTAACCATCCCCGCAGCACCTCGCCGGCCTGGCCAACCTTGACAATTGTTAACAGGGTGACGCTGGCCCCAGGCCACACTCATCTCCCCAGATTTGGGGTCATCTCGGAAACAGACGCGGTTCCATGTCAACATTTGTCAACATCGAACCATGCCCCGCACTCAAATCGATGTTGGGTTTTGTTAGGTTCTCGAGTCGTCCGGTATCCACTTTGGTATCCACCATTTGTTAGCAAAAGTTAGTCGGCGCGGCATCAGCCACAGGGCAAGTTCGCGCCACGCATCCAGCCAGTGACCATTCGCGGTGACCATCAGTAGTGACCACTCCCACCGGTCACCGGCGCATTCAACGCTGATTGTGAAAACCAACCCCATGAATGAGCCTTCGCGCACGCCTTCACGCACGATCCTCACGCCCCCCAAAGGCGCGCGAAATCCCTGTGGGAGCGAGATTCCCAACACTGGTACGCAGCCAGATACGCACCTGGCACTGGAAGCCGCCAGCAAGTTCGCACGGGTGGTTCGCACCTGGTTCGCAACCACCATTGCGCGCGAACCGTCGTCCCCATGCCGACCTTTCGCGACAAAATCGTAAAACCCGGGCGGGAACCCAGCTATCCCCGCTATCAAGAGTTATGGCTGGCAAGGGTTTCCACTGAGGTTTCCACCATAAACAGCGTTTTTTGCTGGAAACCGGCACATCGATCGGCATATTGCCCTTCGGGACGGCGCGATCGCTCTCCCCCACTGGGGAAACACCCCATGACTGAGGAAGGGTTCTCATATTCAGCTACATTGATTTGCATCATGTGGAGGGATACGGGTATGCCATCAATGGAAGTAGCGCTTGTGGGTGGAGCGCGCGCTGCGCCGGCGCCAGGCCTCAAAGGCGAGTGTCCGCTATGCGGGAAGCCCGCACAGGCGAAATGTGGCCCGATTATACGCTGGCACTGGGCTCATGCTGGCCGGCGGCATTGCGACCCATGGATGGAGAATGAAGGCCCATGGCATCGCGCCTGGAAATCACTGTTTCCATTCGAGTGGCAGGAGGTCGTCGCCCATGACTCCACGGGCGAGAAACATATTGCGGACGTGAGGCGGCCAGACGGAACGGTGATAGAACTGCAGAACTCGCCGATGAGCATTGATGAGATGGAAAGCAGGGAGGTCTTTTACGGCGAGCGGATGGTGTGGATCGTAAATGCTGAGAAATTTCGCAGCCAAATAACAATCCACGAAGCTCTACCAAATCCCGAGGCGGACTTCGTCGCGGACCTGATATTCGTCCAACCCATCCCTGGCCCTAGAACGAATAACGTGATCATCCGCGGGGACGGACGCAGCCTAATGTTTTTCCGCAGGTCCGACATTATGTCCGATGGCTCACCGACCTATCAGCTTCACTCCGGTTCGAGCCTGGGCGACATGGTGGTGAAAAATTATATAGGCCATCATCTCTGTATTTGGCTCAAGCCACGCGAGGTCTGGAAAAGGGCAAAACGCTTGGTGATATTCGACTTCGGAGGCGAAACCATGTGGGCAGCATGCCATTACGGTGTCGATAAACTGTTTTGCCTTCGACGCGTATCAAAAAGCGCATTGATTCAGTCGCTTCTGGACGGTAAGGAGCCCGTGCTCTCGGCAAAGGTCGCGCTCCCTGTTCCATATACGGACTGGATGGAGCCTGCGTCTCTTTGACCACGCTTTGACGGAATGCGATACAGGCATCAGACCAAATCCACGCCGGGTGGGCGTCTAAGGCTTATCGCGTGGCCAGCCCGTCAAACAAGCGCACCGTGGCCGCTGATACCCCTGACAGGCCCCTGACGGATTCGGCGCTTTCGGCCCGCCTACTTTTACCCGGCCTTTACCGAATCGCCGGGAAATGTGAGACAGGTATGAGACGGAATCCACCCGGGGTGGCCGTCCGAGGCGTATTCCACACGACGGGCGTAAAGTAGAATCTGTGTCTGTCTCACAGACCGACAAACCCAAGGCGGACTATCGACAGCTTCGGGCACTAATCTGCTGACTTAGCCCGATGCATGCGCCATCTCGACCAGCATAGGTGTAGATCGCATCGGCAGCTGCGCGATATCGAATTGGCGGTATTTAAATGCCAGCGCAGCTATCGCTTTGTAGCGGCCTGGCCTGCGAATGAAGAGAAATCTACTGACAACGCGGCAGCTGAGCGCTTTGGACAACCTGGGCCGCAAAGGTAAAGCTCCCTACGGTCGTAACTGCTTATAGGCGGGTCGCCGGGCCGATTGCATTGGGCCCCCACCAGATGTAGTCTGCTGTTAACGCCTGCTATGCGCATTCAGTAATGACGCACGTAGGCACGGTGATTCAGCAATCGCTTGAGACCTTCCCGAAACGTGATTGCAATCCCGAACCCAGCGCCCATATCAGGTAGGAAGCCGCCATGAGCCAGTACGCAATGCTGAATACGTATCTGCAACAGCTGCGAAGCATTCGTTTGCATTGGCGTGTCCAATACTGAAGCGAGGGCTTCGAGCGTTACCCGAGTTTTTCAACAAGCATTTCCAATGCAACAGCATTCTCATGTGAGCCTATGGCAATTACCTTTGAAAACGCTCCGCTGATTGAGGTCATCGTCGAGTTGCGATGGGGTGCCGGTTTTTCGTTCCCTCAGCAAGGCTTGTCCGGGGCACCTGGCCAGCAATTCCACGTGAATCTTGAGACATCTCAGCACGAGGAGTTCTTCATGAACTTCGGTACGGAATGCGGTTCTCGGGGGTTGCAGAGGGCTGAACGGATCGTCCCTCATGGTTTCCCAGTTCTCCCTGGGCAGGTTGTTTACCGATTCAGGTCCAACGACCGCTCTAATCAGAACCTGCTGCAGATCGGTCCTGGTGTATTTACGGTCAACGCGTTACCGCCATATAAAGGGTGGCCGAGCTTTGAAACGCTCGTAGCCTCTGGAATTGATGCTTTGTTGGCATCCCGCCCTGCGGCGGAACAAAAATCGAAATTTCTTTCCGTTAACATCCGATTCATTAATGGTTTCGGTACTGAGTATTTCGAAGGTACATCCAGAATGGCATTCCTTCGAAGCTTGGGTTTCGTGCTCCAGGTTCCTAACGAGCTCGAAAAAGTCTCCAAGGAAGACCAGACCACGTTTTTCAACATGAATTATGTGACGAGCCTGCAAACCGGTGCCAAACTACAAGTGAGTCTCGGTGAGGGCGCGAAGGATGGAATGCCTATCCAGGTTGTAGAGCTTGGCTCGACATATGAAAATGTTGACTCATCGCAAGAGGAGTTGCGGAAGGTGATCAACGCTTCTCATGACTTAATTGAGAAGATATTCATGGACATGACCGCTCCGATCCACCAACAGATGAAACCCAGGGAGGTATGAAATGTTTGAAAGCTCAGGAAGGCTAGTTCAGTCAGCCATTTCATTGTCATCGTTTGTGGTGGCTGCCACCAACATTGCACGTCACTCGAATTCGACGTCAGCGCAAGGATATTTTGAGACTCAGCACGCACTGAGTCTTATTGATGAGCTTTCCGATCTAGAAGACGGCTGGGCCGGGCCAGGCTCCTTGGCCCCGAATCGGAATATTTTGGAGATCGCAAAGGCTGTTGCATCCGCGCCTGGATTTCTTGCTCTGTTTCCAGACATTTCAGCTATGCCCAATGGAACCATAGCTTTTGACTGGGAAGCCGACTCGGGCTCAGCAAATCTTGAAATTGGTGCAGACGATTTTTCGTTTTATCTGGATTTAGAAGGGGCATTTCTCCCCCTGTCTGGATCAAGCAGAATGATTCCCGCGCTAGAGATTGCAGAAATGGTTTCTCACTTTTTCGCACCCGCTGCGCCAGTACAGCGCACACGACCAGTAAGCTACTCGGATGAGCATTGTTCGATGGCGCTGGCATATGCCTAGAGCCATCACGGATGAGGAACTGATTGTTAGAGGCGTGAGAAAGGGATGGGTGAAGAAAGGCGAACTCCTGTACGGAGCGTTTCGCCCCCCACCAGAAGTCACGGTTGTTTCGGTTCTATCCGGGCTCATGGGAGACGATTTCTGCAAAGCCAAATCCAAACATATTTGCAAGGCAGATTATGTCGGCATGGCTGCGATCAGGGCGGGGGAAATACGTGCCCTCGAGGCAGATGTGGTAGATGCGCCGGAAGATTTTGAGGGTCATCTGCACATTGATCATATTGACCCCCCGGTGCCCTCAAGCAATCCCCTATCTCCGGAGCTTAACAAGGCTCTGAACGCACGATGCAAAGCGTTGGCCAAGACAGCGCGACTTCGCATTGATCCAGATCCAGATATTGAGAAATGGACTGGTCCTGCTCTCGCCTGACCTATCCCTGCTGACAGGCCTTTCGTCGGCAGGCTTGATTCATGACCTCTATCAATAGGTCCCCGTTTCCCTGTTTATACGCGCAGCCACTCTGTCAGGAACGGAGCCTGAGGTTGATTCAGGAAACAGTGATGGGGGCAATCATCCGCTCCCCAGCGCCACGCTGTTTCTAGACATGGAGGACCAGTATGACGGACACCAATCTGATAGCCAGCCTATTTGACCGCCTCAATCAGAACCAGCTCGCCTTGGGCGCCGCGGTGGAGGAGCTTTCCAACTGGGTGGAGCAACGCGGATCTGAAGACATCGCTGCCAATGTGCGGGCCGCACTCGAAACGCTCGACGACGACAATGTGGTGTTCATTCGCCAGGGCATTGCTGAGCTGACCGTCGCCGGCAGCCTGGGCCAAGAGTGACCACCCCCAATCCTTGACCACCCTTGACGGGGCCTTGACGAAACTTTTGACAGGTCTTGACGGATTCACTGCTTGCCATTGCCACCAGACATCCTGGAAGCCACACAGAACAAAGCTTTCCGGGCATTCGCGCAGCTTGGCCACCACCAGCCTCGTCAAGAATCCCAGAGGTGGCTGTCAAGGCAACTGCTCGATCAATATCCCGGTCCAAGCTGAAGGAATCGAGTGGTGAAATGCCGGGCCAGATAACTCCTTAGCGCACCAACCAATTCTAGACAGGCACTAGACGGATTCCAGTTGGAGGAATGCCGTTCAGTAGTCTGGCGGCCTTGTGGCGTTTGGCCTTCAGCGAAAATAGGGTGCCGATCGGCCGATGCCCCGTCTAATATTTTATGGGTTCCTTGCGCCTGACAGCGGGCCGGAGCCGGTGGCAGGAAACTACCTGGATTTTGGGTAGTTTCGATTGCACGCTGATAGCATCTACAGATCACCGCTGGCGCCGATCCCGCTCCAGCACCCGCATCCCGCGAGCCAGAGGACAGCGCCGTGTCTGTAATCGATTGCGACTACCTGCCAACCGAAAAAGTGAAGATACCCGCCGAGCTGGCGCTGCTGATCATCAGAAAGGCCAGCGCCATGGCAGCTACATTCGAGGAGCAGGCGCTCGACCAACTGACCAGGGACGCGCAGCGAGCACTAAGGCGAGGCACAGCCCCGCGAAAGCTCATCCGGGAAATGCGGCTTTAGTAGGGTCGATCAAACTGCTATTTGCGTAGCAGTTTCCAGCACCTGACCTACCGAAATGGGAGCCCAGGCGAGCAGTAGCGTTATTCACTCGGGCGGTTTCGGTGGTGGCGGCCCCCATGACATCAACGCATCGATGCTGTCAGAGCTAGCTAGCAGACTCTTCGCCTCCTGAACCTTTGCTAAAAGCTCTGATCGAGCATCGCCATTCATATCAACAGAACGGCTGGCGATGTCGTCAAAAAAATCCTGGAGCTTCCTATCGGAACTCCACTTGTCGATGATCTTCAAGAGGTGGTTTAGCGAGTCTTCCCGGGCCCGGATGATCAGGGAGCGTTCGTATTCCGCTATTGCTATTGCGCGTTCAGCCTCCCACCTCTTTCGCTCTTCAGCCGCTTGGCGATCAGCCTCAGCGATCTGGGGCGCCAAGGTTTTCGCCCTATCGACTAAAGCCAATACGATCTTGTCGAGTTGCTTCAGGAGGCTAACTTTGTCCTCTGTCCAAGTATGAGCCCAGTCCACCCGTCCATAGGGACTGTATGCCCTGAGGCATAGTCGCTTGGAAGCGACGCGCTGAGCACTCCGCCGGTAAAATGTCTTCGTCTTCCTGTCCCACAGACTAGGCTTGAGCACTTTGGCCTCTTTAACGGGCACATACTGGCCATCTATGTAGACCATCTCTTTTTCGATCGTAGCCTCGTAGACAGTCAGTCCTATCGCTACCTCGTCGATGAAGACCAATGTTGGCCGAGCAGGCGCCCACATGTTGGTCTCGAAAACCGATCGTTTCATCCGCCCCTCCTCATCCCCGAGCGCCTTACGGGTGAACCTGATTTCGCCGCATGCGATCGACACTCGATGGTTAATGTCACGGAAACAAGTAGCGAGCTTCAGCAGAACTGACGCCGCCCTCTGAAGTGTGGGCTCAGTAACTACCAGGTCGGGTAGATTTCGCTTTGCGGGTTTAAGGTACCCGTCGCCAGCGACTCGGCCACTCGTGAATGAGGCCAAAGAGCCCATCACCATCGTGCCCCGGGCACTGGCTTTCTTCGGAGCAGCTTCAGTCAGTTCAACCTCCGCTCTACGCGGCAACTGATCGCCCTTTCTCCATTCGGTAGGATCACCCGGTTGGGGCTTGGGCAAGGGCGGAATTTTCGGTTTCTGCCCCGATTGCTTTCTGGCCCAATAGCCTCGCGGTGGACGGGGTATGTTCAGGCGGGCACAAACCCGAGCCAGGAATACCGAGGAAACTCCATATTTTGGAGCCAGGGAAAGCATAGGCGTTGCCCATACCTCGGAGTAAAGGGTCTCCCTTTGGACGCGATCCTGATCCATCTCCTACCTCTGAATTGGCTTGGAGGTTAAATTGGTCACGCTGACAGTTTTCCCGAAATCGTCAAAGCGGTCACCAAGACGCGATTGTGACACCGCCTTTTATCACTTCGGCCCGTGCCCGGCTCGGCCCTGCGCTAAAGTTTTACAGCCGCGACCTAGTGTCCGGCCGGCCGGCCTGGTATCCATTGACCATGGCGCTCGCTGCGCCAGGCTGGCCGTTGCCTCCCCAAGATATTGCCTCAGGCTGGCGGATCGGCGGCGAAGGTTTGAATAATTCCGGTTTCAGGCGACACCGTTCGTCGATTCAGCGCTGAGAAAACTGAGCGTTTCCTACAGTCTTGAGCTGATGAATTGGACGGCAAAATGAAGACAGCAGCACGCACCTTGTATCCCAGCGTGTATCCCTAAAAAAACAACAACTAACTTTCCTCTATAGATACAGCATGTTACGACGCCGGTTCAATTGTCTGTGTACCACCAAGTACTAAAAACGGCCTATCGAAAGATAGGCCGTTTTTTATGCCTCGGGAAAAGCAGCTGCCATACCAGCGCCTTCAGGGATTTCCCCTTTTGTGCCGAGCCCATGGTGGATTTGCACCACACGCCTCGCATCGCTACAGTCGATCTCCATACCCCGAGCCCACGGATGGAGCGACACATGCTTACAGATATGAAACCGAACCTCCATCGCCTGTCAGCCTTTTCGTTGCTGGCTGTCGCTCTAACACTCGCGGCCTGTAAGGCGCCCCCCTCCTCCACAGAGACACCGGCCTTGCCCGCCCCACCGGAGGTCGCCTCCGGTTTCCGTACCGATCTGCAGACCCGCTACGCCGACAAGCACATGGCCGCTGCGGCCAATCCTTTGGCGGCCGAGGCCGGGCGGGAGATGTTGCGGCGCGGCGGCTCGGCCATCGACGCGGCCATCGCGATGCAAGCAGTGCTGACCCTGGTGGAGCCGCAATCCTCGGGCATCGGTGGCGGTGCGTTCATTGTGCTGTGGGATGGCAAGGCCGTGCGCACCTATGACGGCCGCGAAACGGCACCGGCGGGTGCCACCGAAAGACTTTTCCTGCAAGCCGACGGCAAACCCATGTCCTTCACGGCGGCGCAAATCGGCGGTCGCTCCGTGGGGACACCGGGGGTATTGCGCGGGCTGGAATTGGCCCATCGCACACATGGCCGTCTCAAATGGGCGACGCTGTTCGAGCCAGCCATCACGCTGGCGGAACAAGGCTTTGCGATTTCACCCCGCCTGCACACGTTGATCGCTACCGATCCGTCCTTGCCGGGCTCGCCAGACATGGCCGCCTACTTTCTCAACGCCGATGGCAGCCCGAAGGCGGTTGGCACGGTGCTGAAGAATCCAGCCTTGGCCGGCGTGCTCAAGCGCATCGCCAACGAAGGCCCCGATGCGCTGTACAAAGGCCCGATCGCCGAGGAAATCGTCGCCAAGGTACAAAACCACGCCAACCCCGGCAGTCTTTCCCTCAATGATCTCCAAGGCTACACCGCACGGGAGCGGCCAGCGTTGTGCACCGACTACAAGCGCTGGCAAGTCTGCGGCATGCCACCACCGTCTTCGGGCGGGGTTGCCGTGGCGCAGATCCTCGGGACGTTGCAGGCCCTGGAACAGCGCGACAGCCACACAGCCCTCGCACCCTTGAAACCGGTCAAGACCGCCAAGCCCGCCGGCATTGAACCCACCCCCGAAGCGGTGCACCTGATCGCCGAAGCCGAGCGCCTGGCCTATGCTGACCGCGCCCAATACATTGCCGACCCGAATTTTGTCGCCGTGCCGCTCAAAGGCCTGGTCGATGCCGGGTACCTGGCCAGCCGCGCCAGCCTGATCGGCCCTCGTAGCATGGGCGTCGCCAAGCCCGGCACACCACCGGGCATCCAGGTGGCCTACGCCCCGGACCGTTCACCCCTGCGTATTTCCACCTCGCAAGTGGTGGCCGTGGATGACCAGGGGGGCGCCGTGTCCATGACCACGACCGTGGAGTCGGCGTTCGGCTCACACTTGATGGTCCAGGGCTTCATGCTCAATAACCAGATGACCGATTTCTCGTTCATCCCCGAAGAAAATGGGCAAAAAGTCGCCAACCGCGTCGAACCGGGCAAGCGCCCACGCTCGTCCATGGCTCCGACGCTGATCTTCGATCGTCGGGGGGAGTTGGTGGCCGCTGTCGGCTCCCCCGGCGGCTCTCAGATCATCGAATACGTCGCCAAGTCAATGATTGGCCTGTTGGATTGGGACCTCGACCCGCAAACCGCCATCAACCTCCCCAACTTCGGCAGCCGCAACGGCCCTACCGAACTGGAGCAGGGCCAATTCAGCCCGGCACTGATCCAGGCGCTGAAAGACAAAGGCCATGAGGTGAGCGAGATCGACATGAACAGCGGCACCCAGGCCATTGTCCGGGTACGCGATGCCCAAGGAAAAACCTCGTTGGCCGGCGGTGCGGACCCAAGGCGCGAGGGTCAAGCACTGGGCGATTGATCGTGCTCGCCCTGGGGTTGATAGACCAGCAGATCCGCAGGCTGACAGTGCAGATAGCTGCAAATGGCTTCGAGGGTCGCCAGGCGTATGCCCTTGACCTTTCCTTGCTTCAACAAGGAAAGGTTGGCTTCAGTAATGCCGATTGCAGCAGCGAGGTCCTTGGATTTGACCTTGCGCAGGGCCAGCATCACATCGAGTTGGATAACGATGGGCATGGGAATCTCAAACGAATGTTCTGTTTTCTGAATCGACTTCACTGGCCTGGGACAGTATCCGGGCAATGATCGCAATACAGGCGGCAAGAAATAAAGCGACGAAAGACGGCGCGGTAATACTGAAGGTCAGCAATCGCTGGCCGACCGGCGCATTGATCGTCACCAGCAGGCTGAGAAACGGCTCGCAGATGAAGTCCAGCAGCACCCACAACGCCACCGCGCGCCCCGCATTGCCCAGGTAAACCGCTGCCGCGGTGGAAAAGTATTGCCCTTGGGCGTAGTGCTTGAAGAGCCTGCGCAAGTGGGTGAGCCCGACCGCCAGGGCCAGCAAGGGAATGCTCGTCAACAGTCCCCCACCCAGGCGTTGCCACCCCGTCAAGCGCATCGCCTCTTCAGGCAAGCTCGACAGCTGCCGCTCGGTCAGGGCAAAGCCCAGGCCGTATCGGGAGGCCGCTTCAGGGTACAGCCAGGCCACGGCGTTGACGACCATCATCGCGACCATGAAAACAAGGGTGACGGCTGCCATCCGCTGGCTGTACAGGGCAAGACGATTCGAGTGCATGTGAGGCTCCAATAGAATAAGGGAGCCCAAAACATAGCCATGAAATTATCGCAAAACAATAATTAATATGTAAAAAACAATAATAATCTCTACGTGGACAGCTGATTGGCAAACTGGCTCACGGCATCGACCACCTTCTTCGCCCCGTCCTGGATCTCGACGATCACCGTCCCCGCCTCGGCGGCCAGGGCCAGGCCATGTTCGGCCTGGTGCTGGCCGTCGGTCATCAGCGCCACCGCGTTGCGGGCCATGTCCTGGTTCTGGCGGACCACGCCGACGATTTCCTCGGTCGCCTGGCTGGTACGCGATGCCAGTTGGCGCACCTCATCGGCCACCACCGCAAAGCCCCGTCCTTGCTCGCCGGCCCGGGCCGCTTCGATGGCGGCGTTGAGCGCCAGCAGGTTGGTCTGTTCGGCGATGCCGCTGATGGTCTTGACGATGGTCCCGATCACCTGGGATTGCTCGTTCAACGCCTCGATGCCTTCGCCAGCGGTTTGCATGTGCCGGGCCAGGTCGCGCATCACGTCCACGGCCTGGGTCACCACAGTCGTGCCGCGCTGGGCGCTGTTGTCGGTCTGCAACGAGGTGCTGTAAGCAATGCTGGCCGCTTCGGCGACGGCTTTTTCCTGGTTGACCTGGTCCGTGATGTTAGTGGCGAACTTGACCACTTTGTACAGTCGCTCGTTGGCATCGAGCACCGGATTGTAGGAGGCTTCCAGCCAGACCTCGCGGCCGTTGCTGTCGATGCGTTTGAAGCGCCCGGCCACGAACTCGCCACTGTTCAGGCGCTTCCAGAATTGTTGGTAGTCCGCGCTGTTGTACTCTTCGGGTTCACAAAATATGCGGTGATGCTTGCCCTTGATCTGCGCCAGGTTATAGCCCATGGCATTGAGGAAGCGATCGTTGGCCGTCAGCACGTGACCGCCCAGATCGAACTCGATCACCGCCGTCGAACGCACCAGCGCACCGATGAGGTTTTCATGCTCACGGGAACCCTCGATGGTGCGGGTCAGGTCATTGGCATACATCGAAAAAAAGCGGATCCGCCCGTCGGCATTCCGGACAGGCTGGAGGATCGAACGCAGCCAGGCTTCCTGGCCATTGCCCCGCAGCAGGCGCACGGCACCGGAGAAGTGTTCGCCGCGGGTCAGCGCCGACTTGAAGCGAATCTGGAATTCATTGGATTTCAAATACGCGGGCACCAACTCATCCACAGGCCGGCCGATCAGGTCCTGGCCCTTGTAGCGCATCTCGTCGAGGAAATTCTGATTGACCGATTGAATCCTTCCATCGGCATCCAGGGTGAGACCAAGCATTTCACGGTCCAGGCTTTCCTTGACTTGCACAAGGCTGGACAGTTCTTGGCGAAGAGCCAGTAGCTCCTGCTTCAGGCGGTTGTTGAACATGGGCAGCTCCAGGAACAGCAGAAGAATTAATAGGCTGTTCCCTTGCCATCGGCCCGGCATTTTTTTTCTAAAGAGCGCCGCAAGCCCATTGAAAATATTCCCCGGTGACCTCGAACCCGATAAACCTCCCATGGTCACTGGATTGTTCTACTGTTGCCCTGACCTTTGAAGCCTTGCCGCCATCAATAACCCATAACCATAAAAACGAGGTAATTGTCCGTGACCACTGATATCGAAGACAGCCGTTCCGCCCGCTTCGCCTTGCGCTGTTCCAGTTTCGCCGAGCGCTGGTTCCCCGACTCCTGGGTCTTCGCCGCACTGGCGGTGCTGGTGGTCGCCGTGGCGACGCAATTCATCGGCGCCACGCCCACGGCGGCGGCCATGGCATTTGGCGACGGCTTCTGGAGCCTGATTCCGTTTACGATGCAAATGGCCTTCGTGGTAATTGGCGGTTACGTGGTCGCCAGCTCGCCGCCCGCCGTCAAGTTGATCGATCGCCTGGCGCGTATTCCGACCAACGGCCGCTCCGCGGTGGCGTGGGTGGCACTGATTTCCATGGTCGCGTCGTTGCTCAACTG
Source organism: Pseudomonas sp. NFIX10 (assembly GCF_900111955.1). Classification (NCBI taxonomy): domain Bacteria; kingdom Pseudomonadati; phylum Pseudomonadota; class Gammaproteobacteria; order Pseudomonadales; family Pseudomonadaceae; genus Pseudomonas; species Pseudomonas sp. NFIX10. Next base: position 311,293 of record NZ_FOKH01000002.1, read on the forward strand.
GGGCCTGTCGTTGGTGTTTGGCGGCTTGCTGGTGCGCGCCCTCGCCCGCCGCACCGACCTGAAGATGGATTACCGCGCCGCCGGTGCCGCCGCCTACCTGGGCCTGGGCGCGGTGTGGGCGCTGGGCTTGTCTTCGTCGGCGGCGCAGCTGCAGGCCAACCCGGCCAGCCTGCCGCCTTCGATCCTGTCGATTACCGGCGTCATTCCGTTCACCCAGACGATTTTCCTCTGGCAGTCGGGCGTGATGTTGCTGGCGCTGATCGTGATCTCATTGATGGTCGCCTACGCCACCGCTCCCGGCCCCAACAGCGCCCGTGACGCCGCCGCTTGCGGGATCGACCCGAGTTTCAGCATGCCAGCGTTGCAGCCCCGTACCCGGCCGGGAGAATGGCTGGAGCACAGTCCGCTGCTGACCATCGCCCTGGTACTGCTGGCCGCCGGCTGGCTGTTCCATGAGTTTTCGACCAAGCCTGCGATCAGTGCCATTTCCGGCCTCAACACTTACAACTTCCTGTTCATCATGCTGGGCGCCTTGCTGCACTGGCGGCCGCGCAGCTTCCTCGACGCCGTGGCCCGCGCGGTGCCGACCACCACGGGCGTGTTGATCCAGTTCCCGTTGTACGGCTCGATCGCCGCGCTGTTGACCACGGTCAAGGGCAGCGATACCCAGACCCTGGCCCACCATATCTCGACCTTTTTCGTCCAGATCGCCTCCCATGACACCTACGCCTTGCTGATGGGCGTCTATTCGGCGGTGCTGGGCTTTTTCATTCCTTCCGGCGGCGGCAAGTGGATCATCGAAGCGCCCTACGTCATGCAAGTGGCCAACGACCTGAACTATCACCTGGGCTGGGCCGTGCAGATCTACAACGCCGCCGAAGCGCTGCCCAACCTCATCAACCCGTTCTACATGCTGCCGTTGTTGGGGGTGTTGGGGCTGAAGGCGAGGGACTTGATCGGCTTTTCCTTCGTGCAGTTGCTGGTGCATACACCCCTGGTGCTGGCGCTGCTGTGGGCGCTGGGGACGACATTGAGTTATTTGCCGCCAGTGATGCCATAAAGCCATAAAAAAGGGCCGATATTTCCATCGGCCCACTTCTTCTTCGGCTCGGTCTGTTTCAGTATGGATACGCCCTGCTTTTGAGGGTCCCTCACGCTGAAAAGGATCTGAGCATGTTCAAACTCGCAGCACTTCCTCTTGCCGCCCTTACCCTGAGCGCCACCGTCCACGCCGCCGACGTTACCAAGATCGACGTACAGCTAGGCAGCACCGAGCGCGTCACCCGCCTCTTCGCCTACCCCAACAACTGCAACGTCATTTGTTTTCGCGACTGGACCCTGGAGCAGACCGTCGAGCATTACCTGACCCAAAGTGTGCAGCGCGACGGCTACGACACCGCCAAGGTCCAGGTCAACATCGACAACGATAAGGTCTATGCCAGCATCGACGGCGTGCCCAAGAGCTACGGCCAACCGCTGAAGGCGCTGCTCGACGCCGGGGACCTGGCGTACAACGGTGCCTCGAAACTCAACAGCGACAAGAAATGGTCCTACAACTGGTACCTGTTCCTGCCGCTGGGCATGGCCCTGGAAAACCGCAAGAGTGTCGAATTGCTGCACTTCCCGCCGGACTACTCCCTGACCCAGGCCCAGGATTACCTGGAGTCGGCGACCACTGATCGCTGGGCCACGCTGCTGACTGTCAACGGCATTGCCGCTGAACAGACACCGGCCTACCAGACCATCATCGACATCGCGCCCATCGCAGCGCCGTCCAATGCTGGCAGCACATTGGAGGGGCTCTACAGCTACTTCAACGATTACCAGACCACCATGGTCACACAGATCACCCAAACCGCCAGCGGCTCCGCATTGCCGATGGTGGCCTTCGGAGCGCCCGTTCGGAACTGGATCAAGACTCAGTACGGCCAGACTGTGGGCGTGCTCGGCCTGGCGACCATCACGCCGACCGCGGGGGTCAAGGTCCCGGTCCTGGGCTCCAACCACCCGAGCTATATCTGGTATGCCGCTGACAAGGAAAACTACGACGGTGACGAAGCCAAGGCCGATGCCGCCGGCTTGAAAGTCATGGGCCAGGACCTGAGCGCCGCCTGCTGGCAAGCCGGCATGGGCAGCAAGCCGGGCACCGACCCGAGCACCCAGCTGAACCAGTGCACGCAGACCTGGCAGGTCACGCAAAAGGAAAAGACCTGCGAGTTGTTCTATACCTCGGTGCGTAAACTGAGCGAGGCAGATGCAGCGAAAAAATGCGAAACGCCCGCGATCAAGTCGCAACTTCCGCAACTTAAAGTGCCCATGCCGCTGCCTGCCGAGGCGGTGTAAACCTTGAGGCGCCTTCCCGCGTAAGCTTGCGCTGACACGGGAAAGCGCCTTTGGCTCCTGTCAGACTCGACAGTCGATACATTTCTACGGCACTGGCGTCAGGGCGCGCCCACCGGACGCAGCCGATACTGCGGCGGCAATTGCTCGAAGCCGCTGATCGTGGTGTCCAGGCTCTTCCAGCGTCCGTCCTTGATGCCGTAGATGCAGCCATGAATCGACAGTTTCTGCCCACGGTGCCAGGCGTTCTGCACGATACTGGTATGGCCGACGTTGGCCACCTGCTGGATCACGTTGAGTTCGCACAGGCGGTCGACCCGTTCTTCTTCGGTCGGCAACTGGCCCAACGCCTCGCGATGCTCGTAATACAGGTCGCGAATCGAGCGCAGCCAGCCGTCGATCAAGCCCAGTTGGCGGTCCTGCATCGAGGCACGCACGCCGCCACAGCCATAATGGCCAGTGACCAGGATGTGCTTGACCTTGAGCACGTCCACCGCGTACTGGATCACCGACAGGCAGTTGAGGTCGGTGTGCAGCACCACGTTGGCCACGTTGCGGTGCACGAACAGATCGCCCGGCAGCATGCCGACGATCTCGTTGGCCGGCACCCGCGCATCGGAACAACCGATCCACAGATACTCCGGGGTCTGCTGACGAGCCAGCTTGGCGAAAAAGTCAGGATCCTCCTGCTTGATCGCATCGGCCCAGCGCGCGTTGTTATCAATCAGATCTTGTAATTCGTTCATGCTGTCTAGCCTCGATAGAGAGTGCGCAACTGTGACAGACGACCGCCGGTCGAGGTCACGTCGGCGATGCATTGGAATTCCTGGCTGCGCTGTCGGTCGACACCAGTAAGGCCCACAGTAGGAGGAATTGCCATGAATGATTCACGACGCCCTTTCGATGCGACGCAACCGGAACCCATCGACGACAATGAAGATCGCATGGGCTCGATGCATGAGTTGGAGTTCGACGACGAGCAGCCCAGCGCGAAAATCGGCGACGAATTGCCGCAAGACGAACGCGAACAGCTGATGCCTCGTGAACGCGTGCGTGAAGCAGGCATGACAGGCGCCTCGACGGATGATCACCAACCGACCGACGACGACATGAGCCCGGAAACCCTCATTCACGAAGACGGCGCCCGGGATGCCTTTGAGACCGGCGACGACGAACAGGCCGATTGGGACCTGAGCATCGTGAACGAAAATGACATTGGTGGCGGCGACGGGCTGGACGAAGCGGAGATGGCCGATATCGATCCGTTGGATGGCAAGCGTTGACCCGGCAATCGCCATCGCGAGCAAGCTCGCTCCCACATGGTTTTGTGTTGATCACAAACTTGATGCATACCGCCAAGCCCCTGTGGGAGCGAGCTTGCTCGCGATAGCGGTGGATCAGTTTGCATCGATGTCGAATGTACCGCCGTCTTCGCGAGCAAGCTCGCTCCCACAGGGGGTCACGGCGCTTCAGTCCACCAAGGTACACGCCATGACCACCGCATCCTCGCGCCCACCCACCGCCGGGTAGTAATCCCGGCGTCGGCCCACTTCGTTGAAGCCATAGCGCTCATACAAGCGGAACGCCGTGCGGTTGCTGTCGCGCACTTCCAGGAAGCATTCCCGGGCCTCGGCCTTGTAGGCAATCGACATCAGGTGTTCCAACAGGCGCAACCCCAGGCCACGGCCCTGGTTTTCCGGCTTGACGGTAATGTTGAGCAGGTGCGCCTCATCCAGGATGATCTGCACCACGCCATGGCCCACTTGCTGCTGGCCTTCGAACATCAGCCAGATCTGGTATTTGCCCAGCCCGTCGAGAAATATCCCGCGGGTCCAGGGGTGGCTGTAGGCCGCGTATTCGATTTTCAGTACAGCGTCGAGGTCCGCCTCGGTCATCGGGCGGAACGATACAGCGTCACTCATTCGATTCTTTCCAGCGCGCCATCAGCCGGCGCATGGCTTGCCAGACATCAGCCTTGCGCTGTGGCGTTTCCATTAACAGTTCCAGCCCGGGCAACGCCCAGGCCGAGCCCAGGCCTTCGACCTGCAGTTCGCGATTGAACGCTTCGGCATCCGCCTCGCCGGCAAATTTCACCGCCGGCAGGCCGATCAACCACAGGCACACGCAGGGCTCGTCTTCGAGCCGCGCCGAAACGAAGCCCTGGACGAAATCCCGTGCCGCTTCCGGCCCCTGGTCCAGGGTGCCGCGTGACAACAACGGCCAACGCACCGGCTCGCCGATGATTTGCGGGCTGTCCGGCAGACCGGCGGCGCGCAGCATGTCCTTGAGCAGCAAGTAGGCCGGATCGCGGCTTTGGAACGGCTCGCCCGTGGGCAACTCCACCAACAGCAGGCAACGCCCTGCCCGCAGCAGTTGCAGGGCGAAACGCGGCGGGGCGACGTAGGCAGCCTTGGGCGGCGCCTCGACCACCTCCTCCACCGGCTTGGCATTGGTGCGGGTCGAGGCCAGGCTCGGGCGCGGCACTTCGATTTTTGGCCGCTCGGGAGCCGGCGCTGGCGGCTCGGCGACCGTCTTGGCCACAGGCGCCGTCACGGCCGGCGCGATGTACTCAGGCTCGGGCGCTTCCAACAGCTCGGGCCGCGACGGGGCGGCGAACGGCAATTCGGTACGCGGCAGCCAGTTGACCACCTGCATGGCGGTCAGATAGGCGCGGCGACGGGACTCGATAAGCAAGGGTCGGCCACTTGTGGATAACTGAAAGTGGGAGCGATTCTACCGCCCTTCGACGCGGATCGCTTCCCTGTTGGAGCAATTGTTGATCGATCGAGAACGACAGTCCGTCCAAGGGGTGAATCGCAACCGGCTCGATGCAGTACAATCGCCGCTTTTAATTGCCAACCCGACGGCCATTGCGATGATCGAACCCAAGCGCGTCTTGCGCGCCCTCGCTGAACACTGGGCATTGCTGGAACCTTTGTGCGAGCACTTCGACCAGGGCACCCTGAGCCTCAACGAATTGCGTTCACAGCTGGCCGCCCAACAATTGGACAGCACGCCCCAGGACATCACCAACCTGCTGGACGTGTGGATCCGCCTGGACATCCTCGTACCGGTGGCGAAAAGCCCGAACCGTTTCGAGCTCAACGCCCAGATCCATGATTTTCTCGCCTACCTGCGCCGCGAACACCGCCTGGGCCTATGCCTGGAAATCGAAGCCTACCTGCGCCACCTTGAGCGCCTGGCCGGTTACATCCAGGACGCCTTCGACATTCGCGACGGCAACGACCTGGCCCGCCAGTTGCGCCTGCTGGACATGCGCGTGCGCGACGTCCTCAAGAAACTCGCCAACGACGAACAGGCCCTGGTGGCCGTGGCCGAACGGGCCAAGACCAGCGATCGGCAGATCCCGCTGCGTCAACGCTACGCCGAAGTGTTGGCGACCTGGGACGAATACGTCGAGCCGATGATCCAATTGGTGAATGCCGACGGCGCCTTCGAGCAAGGCGTGCGCAAGGTCGAGAACGTGCTGTTGCGCATGCTCACCGAACAGCAGCGCCTCGGGCATCTGGTGGACGACGACATGCTGCTGCGCACCCACGCGCGCATCCTCGAGATGCAGACCAGCGCCCAGTTGACCCTGCGCCATGCCCGCGAGCTGCTCCTGCCATTGCGCGAAGAAGCCCGCCGCCACAACGCCGTGACCCGTGGCGCCGCACTGGCCCTGGCCGCCATTCGCCGCAAAGGCATCGACGCCGTGCCGCAAGCCGCCATGCCGTTGTTCACCCGGCCGCAAAGCACCTTCCTGGGCAGTGCCAGCCAGGTCGAAGCCTATGTCTATGCCCTGGCCCGTTTCGAACCGAAACCGGCGCGTTTCCCCAAGTCCCACAAGACCCACAAGGGTGGCGAAGCACCGCGCGCCCCACGCACCGTGCGCGAGATGGTCGAGCGTTGCGAAGACGCCCTGCCGATGCCGGACCTGATGACCTGGCTGCTGGAACAGGAACCGGACGGCGCCACCGACGAATTGCTGTACTGGTTCTCGCGCCTGTCGCGGGAAAAACGCTTCAAGCGCGAGCGCCTGGAGCGCCGCGACTACCACACTCACGAGCATCAGGTCAGCCTGCGCTCCTTCGCCCTGCTCTCGGCCGGCGACACCGCCGCCGAGGATTCTGCGAGCATCCCCCATGCATCTTGATCTATCCGAACTGTCCCAGCTGGCGCCGATCTTCCGCGAGCTGTTCAAGGGTTACCACGTCAGCCGCCGCGACCCGGAGCTGTACGCCCAACTGTCGAACTTCCAGGACCAGTACCGCACGCTGTTCAAGGCCCTGGGCTTCGAACTGGTGTGCGACACCCGTGGCTTCTACTACTTCGTGCCGGACCTGGCCGCCGCGGCGGTGAACAAGACCGCCCAGCGCCTGGCCCTGTTCACCTTCATCCTGGTCGAGCACCTGGCCGACCAGGGCCGCGACCCGATCGCCGTGCTCGATGGCGGCAGCCTGGGTCGCGACGAGCTGCCTTCGCTGCTGGAGAAATACCGCGACCTGTTCATCCAGGCCGAAGTGCAGACCCAGGAAGAGCTGGAAGAAAAAATCATGCGTCGCATGACTCAACTGGGTTTTGCCAGCGAAGAAAACGGCGTGTATCGCTTCCTGCCGCCGATGCACCGCTTCCTCGACGTCTGCCTGTCGGTCCAGCAGGACCGCGACCTGGCCGCCAGCCTGCACAGCGTGCTGCCGCTGCCGGCACCGGTGCTGATCGACGAAGACAGCGACGAAAAACTGCTGCAGACCGATGATCCGCTGGACCTCAGCGAATTCGAAGGTGAAAGCGAAGAAGAGGCCCTGGCCCGCGCCATTGCCGAAGAACAGGAGACCGACGCATGAGCAAGGAACGCTACGGCATCCGCCGCTTTGCCCTTTTGAACACCGCTGGCTACAGCCTTGGCTTGTTCCCGCTGGAAGAACCGCTGTCGGTGTACGGCGCGAACAACCTGGGTAAATCCGCCTCGATCAACGCCTTGCAGTTCCCGATCCTGGCCCGCATGTCGGACATGAGCTTCGGCAAGTACAGCCTGGAGCAATCCCGGCGCTTCTACTTTGCCTCGGACACCAGCTACATCCTGGTGGAAGTCGCCCTGCCCCACGGCCCGCACGTGATTGGCGTGGTCGGTCGCGGCCCCGGCGGCGGTTTCGGACACCAGTTCTTTGCCTACGCCGGCAAACTGGACCTGGCCCACTATCAGAAAAATGACACCTGCCTGCGGCAGAAAGAGCTGTTCACCAACCTGGAGCGCGAAGGCCTCAAAGCCTACGAACTCAAGCCGGATGAACTGCGACGCCTGCTGGTGGGTGGTCACACCTCGATCCCGCTGGACCTGACGCTGATCCCGCTGCGTTCCACCAGCGAGCAAAGCCTCAAGACCTTCCGCGCACTGTTCATCAACCTGCTGCACATGCGTGAAATCACCGCGGCCAAGCTCAAGCAATTGTTCCTCGATGCGTTCGAGCACAGCCTGCGTTCCGGCAGCGTGGACTACATCGCCGCATGCGAAGAAGCCTTCCGCGACGTACGCCGCATGGAGCAGGACTACAACTCCCTGGTGGCGGCCGGCCCGTTGGTGGAGGCCCTGGCCAATGGCGTGAAGCAGCGCGATATCCTGCGCGGCAAACTGCATCGCCTCTCGCCACTGCTCGACTCGTTGCTGGGCACCTGGTCGGACTACGCCAGTGCGCGCAAGGAAGAGCTGACCATCCAGGCCGAACACTACCGCAACGAGCAGGACTCGCTGCAGAACGACCAGCGCGGTGGCACCCAGGAGCTGATGCGCCTGGAGCGGGAAATCAGCGGCATCCAGCGCTGGCTCGGCGAGCTGTCGGTGCTCAAGCATCGCTTTGCCCTGGTGGATGACGTCAAGGTCCTGGAACAGCAACTACTCGCGGCCAAGGACGCCCACGACGAACTGGCCGGCGCCCTGGCCCAGTCCCGGCAGTTCAGCGCCGAAGACCTGGAAGAGCGCCTGCGGGACCTGGAAAAACGTCTGAAGTCGGTCAAGCAGCAACTCGATCACGCCGACAACAACAGCTACGCCCGCCTGCGGGAAGAATTCTCGCAACAGGATGTCGAACGCCTGATGCGCTTGTTCAACAGCGCCCTGTTCAGCCTGCCCCTGGGCGAACACGGCATCGCGCTGGACGAGAACGGCGAGTGGGTCAAATCCATGGAGCTGATCCTCGACGGCTTCAAGGGTGAGCGTTTCGAAGTGCCGGGGCTGTCCATCGACCTGTCCCACATCGAGCCGCCCGCCCTGCAAGCCCTGGCCGACCGTGCCGCGCTGCGGGACCAGAAAGAGCGCCTGGAAAAAGAACTCAAGCAGCTCAAGACCCAACAAGCCGTGGCCGCCGACCGCGCCGCGAGCAAGACCCAGACCGAGGCCCTGTACCAGCAGGTACTGGATGCGCAAAAAGCCCTGGAAGACTTCCGCCGCAGCCAGACCCTGAGCGCCGAGGAAGGCGAGAAGCTCGAGCAACTGGCGCAGATGGAAGCCGCCCAGGACGAACTCAAGCGCTCCAGCGATGCCTTCACCGAACGCGTCCAGCAATTGTCCGCCAAGTTGCAACTGGTGGGCCGGCAGATCGCCGACATGGAAGCCAAGCAACGCACCCTCGACGACGCCCTGCGCCGTCGTCAATTGCTGCCGGCGGACCTGCCGTTCGGCACGCCGTTCATGGACCCGGTCGACGATTCCATGGACAACCTGCTGCCGCTGCTCAACGACTACCAGGACAGCTGGCAAGGCCTGTTGCGCGTCGATGGCCAGATCGAAGCGTTGTATGCCCAGGTGCGCCTCAAGGGCGTGGCCAAGTTCGACAGCGAAGATGACATGGAGCGGCGCCTGCAACTGCTCATCAACGCCTATGCCCACCGCACCGACGAAGCCCTGACCCTGGGCAAGGCGCGCCGTGCCGCCGTGACCGACATCGCCCGGACCCTGCGCAACATCCGCAGCGACTACGACAGCCTCGAGCACCAACTGGCGCTGTTCAACCGCGAGATCAACAAGCGTCAGGTGTCCAACCTGCAGAGCTTCCGCATCGTCCTGGCGCCGAACAAGGAAGCGCTCAAGCACATCGACCAGATCATCCACAGCGCCGGTCAGTACGAGGAAGGCGAGACGCTGTCGGTGTTCGACCTCAGCCAGAGCGCCGAGCAGGACAACAAGAACGAAGAAGCCAAGGAATACCTGGCGCGGCTGGTGGCGGCGAATCACAACCAGCTCGGCCTCAAGGACCTGTTCGAACTGGCGTTCGAGATCACCAAGGTCAACGGCCAGCCCGTGATCCACACCGACATCGACGGCGCGGCATCCAACGGCACCACCATGACCATCAAGGCGCTGACCAACATGTACTTGTTGCTGCACCTGATGGACCGCGAACAGGCCGGTCGCGTGCGCCTGCCTTACTACCTGGACGAAGCGGCGGACATCGACGAGAAAAACCAGGCGGCACTGCTGGAAACCAGCCTGCAACTGGGCTTCGTGCCGATCCTCGCCAGTGTGAAACCGCAAGTCTGCGCCAGTGTCGCCATCGACCTGGAAGGCGGCAGCGGTCCGAACGGCATCTACATCGACGAAGCGGACTGGAAATACATCCGTCGTCACGATGCGGTGAAAGCCACGATGAATGTGCAGGCCGATGAGCCGGAGCTGGATCCGGTGTGAAGTGAATAGCCGGGCATGAAAAAGGCCGCGATCCAAATGGACCGCGGCCTTTTTCATTGCGCCGGTTTTGAGTCTTCAGTGCAACGGATGGCCTCATCGCGAGCAAGCTCGCTCCCACATTGGACTGCTTCTGGATGAACCATCCTGCATCCCTGTGGGCGCGAGCTTGCTCGCGATAGCGCCACAACTACTTGCCAAGACTGATCTTCGGCGCCCAGGTCAGCCATTCGTCTTCAAACTTATCGAACAACGGGAAGGTCTGCTCCGCTCGGGCCGGATTGCCCATTCGTTCACCGTCCGGCGTTGCGAACGCAATACCGCCCTGGAGCAGCGTTTCAAGCGACTCGGTTCGCACCGTCGCGCCCTTGAACAGACCGAAGTCCAAACCGAAGCCACTGCTGTTCCAGAAGCGTGTGCCGCTGCGCACCAGTGGCGCATATTTGGGCTCGATCAGGATATGGATCAACACCCGGTCCGCCGTCTGGCCCAGTTCATAACCGGTGACCTTGCCTACCGTGATCTCGCGATAGGTGACCGGCACGCCGATCTTCAGCGAACCACGGCGGGCCGCACTCAGCACCAGGCTCAGACCCGCTTCGGGTACAGCGCTTTCCGGTGGATTGGCCAAGGCCACGAAGCTTTTTTGTGGCCCGAGGTTTTTCGCCGAAGGCTGCACTTCAATGTATTGGCCTGTGACCAGCGTCTCCAGGTTGGAGGTCTTTATCAACCCCAACTCAGGCTTGACCACCCAGAACTGAGACCCGACCCGGGCGATACGCTCCGGCACCTCGGTAATACGCGCAGTGAGCAACACCGATTGCATGTCGGCGCTGAGGTCGACCTCTTCGATCTTGCCCACATCCAGCCCTTTGAAACGGATCGGCGTACCGCTGCGCAAGCCATCGGCGCGGTCGACCTTGATCGTCACGACCGTGCCCTTCTGCTGTGCGGCTTCGCGATCTGCATGCAAACGAAAACGCGGGATGCGCCTTTTCAACGGCACGTTCGGTTCCGGCGTTTCGAAGGCGATCCCGCCGGCCATCAGGCTTTGCAGGGACTCGCTCTTGACCTGTATCCCGCCGGTCAAGCCGCCCGTGAGGGTAACGCCGCTGGCGTTCCAGAATCGCGTCGAACCGTTGACCAGGCCTTCATATTCCTTCTCGATATGCACGCCGATGATCAGTTGTTTTTTCTTGCGGGAAAACTGGTAGCTCTGCACCGATCCGACCTTGACCTGCTTATAGAGAATCGGGCTACCGACCTCCAGCGATCCGAGGTTCTCCGTCAACAGGACCAAATGCAGTCCCGGTGAACGCAGGTCCAACGGCGGCGCCTTCGCCCTGGCTTCGAACTCGCGCTGCGGCGCTCCGCCTTTATCGCCTGGACGTATGGCAATGTAATTACCCTTGACCAGCGCTTCCAGGCCGGTGATACCTGCCAGGGAGATCGATGGCTTGACGACCCAGAACTGTGTGCCGGTGACTAGGTAATCTTCGGCCAAGGGGTCCAGGGTCAGTTCAGCCGTCGCGCTGGCCAGGTCCGGATCGACCTTGAGGTTCTTCAGGCTGCCGACCTGGATGCCTTTGTACATCACCGGCGTACGCCCGGCCTGCAATCCCTCGAAGTCGCTGAGTTTGACTTTCACCCGGATTCCCGCAGCGGCCGCATCAAAGTCTTCGTAGAGACGAAACGGCAGGCTCGGATCCGTTGGAGGACTGTCCTTGCGGCTTTCCGGTGTGGCGAATGCAATACCGCCGGCCACGATGCTCGCCAGGGACTCGCTGCGCACTTTCACACCCGACAGGTTGGCATCGATGCTGATGCCGCTGGCGTTCCAGAAACGCGTGTGTTTACGAACCAGGCTGGCATAGGTCGGCTCGATGAAGACTTTGACCTCGACTTTGCTCTGATCCTCGGACAGCAGGTAACTTTTCACCTGGCCGACCTGGATCTGTTTATAGAACACCGGGCTGCCGCGGTTCAGCGACCCCAGCCGGTCAGCCTTGAGAGTCAGGTGCAAACCCGGCTTGGCGTCCGACAGCGGCGGCTCTTCGGCCAGGGCCTTGAACTTGCGCGCCGACTCGCCGTCACCCGGACTGATCGCCACGTAGTTACCCGAAACCAGGGTCTCCAGGCCTGTGATCCCGGCCAGGCTCACGCTCGGTTTGACCAGCCAGAAACGTGTGCCGGTCTTGAGATACTGCTCGACGTCCTTGTTCATCTCGACCGTCGCGACCACGCCCTTGGAACTGCCTTCGTCATCGAGTTTGAGCGCCGTCACTTTACCGACCGTCATCCCTTTGTAGACGACTTCGGTTTTGTTGACCTGGATGCCTTCGCCACTCTCAAAGCGCACAGTGATCTCGATTCCGGTCTCGTTATAAGCCCGCCAGCCGAGCCAGCCACCGATGATCAATGCGATCAGCGGCAAGACCCAGATGGCTGACCAGTTCGAAGCCGGTCGGGTTTTAGCGGTAGGCAAATCAGTCATGGTCGTTATCCGACTCCGTGTTATCCCAAATCAGTCGGGGATCGAAGGTTACTGCGGCAATCATTGTCAAAATCACTACGCTGGCGAAAGCAATCGCGCCAAGACCGGCTTCGACACTGGCAAGTCGCCCAAAATTCACCACCGCCACCAGAATGGCGATCACGAAAATATCCAGCATCGACCAACGACCAATGAACTCGATGAAACGGTACATAAGAATGCGTTGTCGTGCCGACATGGGCTGGTGCCGCTGCACGGAAAACAATAACAACGCGATACCCACCAGCTTGAAGGTCGGCACAAGGATACTGGCGATGAACACCACGGCGGCGATAGGAATCATACCGTGGTGAACCAACTCGATGACGCCGGCCATGATGGTGCTCGGGGCGTCTTGGCCCAGCGAGTTGATGGTCATGATCGGCAGCATATTGGCCGGGATATAAAGAATTGCGGCCGTGATCAGCAGTGCCCAGGTTCGCATCAAGCTGTTCGGGCGACGGGGATGGATCAGCGCGCCGCAGCGAGTACAGGTTTGTTTGTCGGCTTCAGTGTCCTGCCGATTCAATTCATGGCATTCCGTACAAACCAGAATGCCGGCATCAATCGCCCGCATGGGCATCTTCTCCTGATAACGCCTGCCAGATCTGATGCGGTGACATCACCACCTCCAGCCAGACCTGGACCAGCAACAAACTGATGAAACACACCAAGCCAAGGCCTACGGTGATAGCTGCCATGTCTGCCAACTTGACGATGGCCACCAGCACGCCCATGAGGTAAACCTCGAGCATTCCCCAATCGCGGAGATGGTGATAAATGCGGTACAGCAACAAACCGTAGCTACGGCCAACGTCCAGGCGAATGGTCAGCAGCACAGCCAACTGACAAAGCAACTTGAGTAATGGAATGCCCATGCTGCACAGGAACACGACTACCGAGACGCCTTGCATGCCGGTATCGAACAGTGCCACTACCCCACTCCAGACGGTGTCCTGGGAGGACTGCCCAAGCAGATTGAGTTGCATGATGGGTAAGAAGTTGGCCGGCACATATAACAGCAGGGCGGCGATCACCAACGCAAGACTGCATTCGACTACATTGTGCCGGTGAGCATAAAGCTCATAACCGCAGCGGGGGCACTCGGCTTTTTCGCCATGGGCCAGTTGGGGCTTGCGCATCAACAAGTCGCACTCATGACACGCAACCAAATCGCCCAGGGGTAGATCTGGCAACCTATCAGTGTCTGACGGATCGGGCATAAACAGCTCTGGCTCAGCGAAGGTGGGGCTATTCTAGTGCTCCAGCTCGAAAATAACTGTGCAAATTTATTACGAGCGCTCTCAGACTTTCCTGCGGGCAAAACAAAACCCCTACCTGCATCAGCAGATAGGGGTTTCGGAATTTAATCTTGACGATGACCTACTCTCACATGGGGAAACCCCACACTACCATCGGCGATGCATCGTTTCACTTCTGAGTTCGGGATGGGATCAGGTGGTTCCAATGCTCTATGGTCGTCAAGAAATTCGGTAGCCAGCGCGTGCCTTGCGGTCACGTTCCAGCGAATGGGTATGCGATAGTTTGTGCGTTGCAGTCGAGCGTCTCGAACTTTCGGTTCGTTTCGTCTTCACACACCGCAATCTGGTTCTCGCTCGCCCTTAGGCTTGGAGCATTCAAATTGCTTGGGTGTTA